>JAFUMW010000170.1 GCA_017482465.1 Clostridia bacterium | reverse complement strand
TCGTCGATAGGTCTGAATTGAGCGTGCAGGTGAAACGGCTCAGCGTCAGGCGCAGGATATCCCATAGGCAAAAGTGCCACAGGCTCATAGTCCTCCGGGACATTGAACTCGGTGCGTATCGCCGCAGGATCAAAGCTCATGACCCAGGTCGAACCGATGCCAAGCTCGAACGCCTCAAGCATCATGTGAGTCGTAACGATGCTCGCATCTACGATACCGCAGATCGCGCCGTCGTATCTGCGTGTCCAACACTCTCTTTTATTATAGCAGATAAGCATCACGCATGGCGCGTCAAAGTGATATTTGGTGCATTTTTTGATCTTTTCAAGCGCGTCATCCCCGGTTATAACAAGTATTCTCTGCGGCTGATTGTTACAGCCTGTCGGCGCGACATGACCAGCTTCAAGTATCTTGTCAAGTACTTCCTTTTCGAGCTTACGCCCGTCAAATTTCCTCACCGAGTACCTCTCGGCAGCAAGCTTCATAAAATCCATAGTAGCTCTCCGATCTTGTATTTAATAGTATTATACAGTTTTAATGCAGTTTTGTCAATTGCTTTTACACAAAATTTGATTCATAATATTATTGTGTATTTTCAAGGAAAGCAGAGATGGTTATAATGAAGATATCTGGTATCACCAAGCACAGCTTTGTATGCACGGACACCGCCGCGCAAAAGCTCATATGGATAGATGAAAACGGCAATACAAAAAAGGAAATCTGCAATGTAAAGGGATGCTTTGACCTGTGGATAACGCCTGACGGACGAATACTCTACTCGCATTTTGGCGGAAGCGACGGAGACGGCTTTACAGTGTTGAACGAAGACGGTTCACTGCACCGGAAATATAATACTAAGCACGAGATATTCAGCTGTCAACCACTTGAAAACGGTAATATACTCGTAGGCGAGCTTGGTCAGAAAAGAATTGTTGAGGTGGACACAAGCGGGAATATTGTTCTTGAAATACCGATACCATATGAAGGTTCTCAACACGAATGTATGCGTATGGTGCGAAAGTACGGTAATTATTATTTTGCAGTACAGCCGGGACTAAATATAATTCGCAAGCTCACACGGTCGGGCGAAACGATAAAAGAATACAGCGTCCGTCCCGATGCATTCGGTGTGGCAGAGCTTGCGAACGGGAATGTAATCTATACCTGTATGTCGGGAGCGTATGAGCTTGATGCCCAAGGAAAAGAGGTATGGGCACTGACAGATGCAGACGTACCCGGAATAAATATACGTTGGTTACTCGGGCTGCAGGTGCTTTCAAACGATAATATTGTCTTTTCAAACTGGATGGGACACGGACATCTGGACGAGGGGATACATTTCTTCGAGGTGGACCGTGAGAAGCGCGTAATATGGACCTTCGACGGCAGAGGTACGCTTATGATGCCTGCTGCATTGCATATATTAGACTAAACCGAAGTTAACGTATGTTACATGCGAGTAAAAAAATATCTCCGACACAAACGGTGTCGGAGATACTTTTTTGCAATAATCGTCAATTTTGCTATTGACAGAGCGAAATTGATTTGGTATAATATATCGGTAACAAGTGTACATATACAAATTCAATAATCATCGGGGTGTGGCGCAGTTGGAAGCGCGCGACATTTGGGATGTTGAGGCCGCAGGTTCGAACCCTGTCACTCCGACCAAAATTTGTGCATTACGCACCAAAAATCAGTCCTTTTCGCAAGATTGGGACTGATTTTTGGTTTATTATCTCCAATTTGCTCTTTTGCCAAAAGACCACATTTTTTAGCAAAACGCTTTCTTTCGGCACAAAACACCGGTTTTGTCCGTTTTTACAAGCACTTTTGAGTGTTTTTTGAAAATTCCTTTTCTTTGCTTTCTGCGACTCAAATTTTGAGGGCTGACGATTGTTATTTCGTCAGCCCTTGATCTTTATCATCATCCCGACAAATTGGAATTTGATGATCAAATATTCAATTCACATCCAAATAAAAATATATATCTGCCTTGCCCTCTTGTTTGGTGCCTTTATATACGTTGGTATTCAATCCACCGATGACAAAACCTCTCTTTATATAAAACAAGCACGCGCCAAGGTTATTATCCTGACCTTGCGTATAAAGTCCGTTGTAACCTTGTTCGACGGCAATTTCCTTCGATTTCTCAATCAGCATCGCTCCGATATTCTGTCTGCGGTAGTCCTTATTGATCTTTAGATCGTAGAGATACATATATTTGTTCCAGTTATGACGAAGGATTGCAAGACCAATGCATTTTTCACAATCGTATGCACCGACGAAAATATGATTTTTAGCAAGCTCGTCGTAATCGTAGTTTTCATCGGGAAAGCACATTTCGCTAATCTCCGCTTCAGAAAACCTTTCTACCTCATAGCTCCATTTTTCATTTATGTAAGACAGGAGCATCCGTCCAAACAACTTGAAGGGTTCGTTTTTGTTGTTGATATCCGCTTTATGTTCACGGTCAATAATTCTTAAACTGATCATTGTATCCATTAATTCCTCTTATTTTTCGCTAACAGATAACTTTCGTCTATCCGTCGGCAGATGTCTTCGGTCGGTATTGAACCATCAAGCAAAAGTGTGTACCAATGCTTTTTATTCATATGATACCCCATAAAGAACCTTTGGTTATCGACGGTTGTTTCTATATCTTCGGTTTTGATACGAAGGTCGAGTATTTC
>JAFUMW010000169.1 GCA_017482465.1 Clostridia bacterium | reverse complement strand
TTTGCTTATGCTCAAGGGTGTTCTTGACTGTCCCGAGCTTCCGCTCAATGTGTCGAGAAGCTATCTGCAGAACAGCGGGTATGTCGGCAAGATATCCACGCACATCGTCAAAAAGGTTGCCGATAAGATAAACTCGATGTTCAATACCGAACGCGAGGAGTTTGAAAAGCTTTGGCGCGATCTCAAGACCTTTGTTGAATACGGAGCTATACGCGACCGCAAGTTCTTTGAGCGCGTACTTCCCTCGGTCATCTGGGAAAAGACCGACGGCACGTACGTAACGCTTGATGATTATCTCGAAGCGGCAAAGCAAAAGCACGAGAACACGGTCTACTATACTACCGACAAGGTGTCCCAAGCGCAATACGTTTCGATGTTTGAAAAGGAGAGCATTGACGTTGTTGTGCTCGACACGGTGATCGAAACGCAGTTTATAACATTACTTGAAAATGAAAAAAAGATAAAATTCGTCCGCGTTGACGCGGACGTAGCCGGAGCGCTCAAGGCAGAGGGCGAGGCGGGCGACGAACCTGAGCTTACCGAGCTTATGAGAAAGGTAAGCGCGAGTGACGAGCTCGAGGTCAAGTACGAGCTCTTGAAGGACGCGTCCACTCCCGCAGTGCTTAACATATCCGAGGAAGCACGCAGAATGGACGACATGATGCGTATGTACAGGATAAGCATGGGCGACATGGGCTCACAGATGCCGTCGAGCAAGGCTACCCTCGTTATAAATAAATCGAACAGCCTTGTAAAGCATATAATCGAGGTAATGGCAAGTGACAAGGACCGTGCGGAGCAGATCGCACGACAGATGTATACTCTTGCTCTGCTGTCGCAGAGACAGCTCACCGCAGAGGAGCTCAAGAGCTTCCTTGCACAGAGCTATGACGTTCTTGAAAAGCTGTAATGGGCGTATTTGACAGCCGTGCGTATGAGATCATAGCCGAGAATTTCCGCGAAAGCTCGGCACAGATCCTTAAAGATCTTGAGATGCGGCTCGGTCTCATCGACAGTACATGCTCGCTTGGCAATCCGGACGGCAGGATAGATCCGGGTGACGCCGAGCTGATGGGTATGTACAAGGCATCGCTTCAGGAATCAGTTATGATAAAGCCCGGCGGAGACCTGCCGGAACGTTCTGTACCGCATATCGAAGCATATGCATCGTCAACACTGGTGGCAGACGTTGTGACGCTCAGCAGGATGCTGCTTGAGGAGGCTGAGAGAACGGTCGGTTATTCACACTATGACCTGCTTGAGCCCGAGCATACCGAGCAGGAGTTAAGTGACGTACGTATAGCCTACCGAAAGGCGCACGGAGCGGACATCGCTTTTGAAAAATTCGTTTCGCTGATCCCCGATGCCGCCGCGTTATACAGGGATACGTTTCCCGCGGTATGCGATGCGGTCGCTTTGGGCGATGCCGACATGTGCATACTTCCGTATGAGAACACTGAGGACGGTAAGCTCTCAAGCTTCTATCGGCTTATAGAAAGCTATGATCTTAAGATAGCCGCTTCTGTGCTCGTAAGATCGGACAGGCGTGATGATATGACGCGGTATCTGCTCCTGTCGCAAAGTCTTGCGGGACTTTCGATGCTCTCGGGAGTTACCGATTTCGAGTTTTCGCTTGCCGACCGTGCCGACGGAGCGCTTACCCGTACGCTTGCGGCGGCGTATCTGTTAAAGCTCGATGTGAGAAGCATTGACACGGTAAGAGCTGAAAAGGACGTGACCGTATACGATATAAGAGTGACGGCAAGCGACCGCGCTCTTGATGAATTTATACTGTATCTTAAGCTTGAAGCGGCTGATTTTTCACCGCTCGGACTTTATGCGGTAATTGATGAGGAGAATAACTTAAATGAAAAGGACGATAACATATAAAACGCAGGGTACTTGTTCACGTGCGATAGAGATAGAGCTTGACGGAAATACCGTTGAAAACGTAAAATTCCTGGGCGGATGCGACGGAAACACGCACGGTATAGCAAGTCTTGTTGCAGGAATGGACGCAAACGAGGTGATCAAACGCCTCGAGGGAATAAAGTGCGGGTTCAAAAAAACATCCTGCCCCGACCAGCTTGCATGCGCGCTCAGACAAGAGCTTTCACAAAACTGATACAGACACACGGAGGAGATTACAGTGAGCTACAAGGAAAATTACAGACGTTGGCTTGAGAGTGAGAAGATCGACGGGGAGACTAAGCGTGAGCTTGAGTCTATCGCCGGTAATGATGATGAGATCAAATACCGCTTTTCGAAGCGACTTGAATTTGGCACAGCCGGACTTCGCGGTACGATGAAGGCGGGACTTAACGCGATGAACGTATACACGGTCGCACAGGCAACACAGGGCTTTGCCGACCTTATCAATAAGGAATGTGCGGGCACACGTCCGGTCGTCGTTGCGTATGATTCCCGCAACAACTCCGAGCTTTATGCAAAGACCGCTGCGTCGGTGTTTGCCGCTAACCGACTTAAGACTTACATTTTTGACGAGCTCCGTCCCACACCCGTGCTGTCGTACGCGGTAAGAGAGCTTTCCTGTATTGCGGGTGTAAATATAACAGCTTCCCACAATCCCAAGGAGTACAACGGATATAAGGCATATTGGGAGGACGGCGCACAGCTTCCGCCCGATCACGCACAGACAGTGTCCGATTTTATAGACAGGATCGATGTTCTGGAAGGCGCAAAGTATGTTGACTTTGATGAAGCCGTTGCCGACGGCCGTATCGTGATCCTCGGCAAGGACTTTGATGAAAAATATATGGAAAAGGTGCTTGCAGAGGCGGTATATCCGAACGCTGTCAAGGCGGTTGCCGATGATTTCGGCGTAGTGTACACGCCCCTTTGCGGTACTGGCTACAGAATAGTGCCCGAGGTGCTTGCACGTGCAGGCTTCAAAAAGGTGTACACGGTCGAAAGACAGATGAGACCCGACGGTAATTTTCCGGGTATACGTTTCCCCAACCCCGAATTTCCCGAGGTCTTTGAGGAGGGCATAGAGATCGCAGAGCGCGAGGGCAGTGATCTTATAATCGCTACCGACCCCGACGCCGACCGTGTGGGCATCATGATAAGATGTGCCGACGGCAGCTTCAAAACTATTACCGGCAATCAGGTCGGCGCGCTGCTTATCGAGTACCTCGCAACTGCATATGAGGAAACGAATACGATGCCCGAAAACCCGTATGTTGTAAAGACTATCGTAACAACAGAGCTTGCGGCAGAGGTGTGCAAAGCTCATAATATAAGAATTTTTAATGTGCTCACCGGCTTTAAGTTTATTGGCGAGGTCATTAAGAACCTTGAAGTAACCGGTCACGACAGCTATGTGCTCGGCTTTGAGGAAAGCTACGGATATCTTAAGGGTACGTACGCGCGTGATAAGGACGCGGTAGTTGCTACTATGCTTATCGCGGAAATGGCGGCGTACTACCGCGGACGCGGTATGACGCTCTCCGACGCACTCGATAAGCTTTATGAACGCTACGGTTACTATATGGAAGCCTCCAAGAGCATCGTCATGGATGGACTTGACGGAAATGAGCGTATGCAGAAGCTTATGGACGACCTCAGAAATGATCCGCCGTCGGAAATATGCGGTGCGGCGGTTATCGAGTTCCGTGATTACCTCAGTGATACAGTCAAAAAGATTGGAAGCGATAAGACCGAGTCTACCGGACTTCCTAAGTCGAATGTGCTTTACTTCTTGCTTGAAAACGGCGATAGACTTGTTATACGTCCCTCGGGTACAGAGCCTAAGGTGAAGGTCTATATCCTCGCTTGCTCGGATAATGAGCAGAATACACTCGATAAGCTCTCTGCATATAAGGATTACACTAAGACCTGGGTGAGATAGGGAATATAGTTGTTGTTACGCGATTGAGGGGTGGCGAGGGGGTGCTTTTGCAAAAGCTCCCCCTCGGACTCCCCCGCAAAAACTTTGAAAGTATGGGCTCAATGAGGTTTATTATCCCCTCACTATATGCAGTCGTGGAATTTGCTTATCTTGCATCAATTCCGCGCTCT
>JAFUMW010000168.1 GCA_017482465.1 Clostridia bacterium | reverse complement strand
AGGTTGTAAGATACACCGTATTCAGGTGCATACGAGAAGACGGAGCCGTCTTCAGTCCAACCTGTAAGGTCAAGTGCGGAGTCATATGTAACGTCTGCGGAGAAGTTCATAAGACCTGCATTTGTTGTGAGGTTGATCGGCACGCTTACTGTATAGTAGCCGTCAACTGCTTCTGTTGTGTTCATATCGAGTGTTACATTACCGATCTCAACAACATATTCAGTGTCTGCGCTTACATATACAGGAATCATACCAACCATCATTACGAAGCAAAGGAGCATCGCAATGGCGCGGAAAGCAATTTTCTTGCTGTTCATAGTGGTTTTCCTCCTAATATAATATAAGTAGAAAAAATTAGTTATGCCGAGAGCTTTGCGTTAGCTCTGCGGCGTATATTATACACGGCAGAGCTATGTCTTTTTGCGGCTTTTGACCGATTCAGCCGCAAACGGGCATAACTATCCCATGTAAAATATACTATAACCGATTTGATTATAGCATTTTTTTTTAACATTGTCAATAAGTTCTATTTTTTTTGTAAGTTATCGCCAAAAGCAAAAGACCGTATCAGTGAAGAAAAATCCAATTTTTGAGCAAGTCGCCGAAAAGCGAATTTTGCTTGCGTTTTCGTGTGTAAGCGGAGGCATTTGAACAACTTTACACAGTGAGCAGATGTGTAGTTTTTTTCCAATTATTTATATGACAGGCACGGGTGCGGCGGGGGCGTACTATTGTGTGAAGTTGTAAGGATATGCAACGTCGGCGGCGCGTTAAGATTTTTCAAAAAATTAGAGTGTTATTCATATTTTGGTTGTATAATATTTAAAATGATAACTTTCAAGGAGGTTACAACATGAAAAGAACAAGGCTACTTTCTGTTATCACCGCCGCGGCGCTTCTGTTTTCGATCTCAACAAGCGCGGCTTCGGGTATGCTTTACGCTATGAAAGACACCCGCGGCTACAACGGCACAGACATCAGCATCACCGACGCTGACAAGCAAGCGCCCGAGATAACCGAGGCGACGGTCAGCGCGGCTATCGAAGCGAGCCGCCGTGTACTTCCCGACACATCGGAGTACACGAAGTTCGGCTACAACTCAAGCTACACTGTCGGCGAATACGGCAAGCAGACGCTTTTATCGCTTTACTGGACAAGCGAGGAGAGCGGCAAGCGCGCCGACGTAAGTGTCAGCACCGACGGTTTTATCTCGGCGTTCTCGGTAAGCTACGACCGTGTAAGAGACAAGCCTGTTCCGATCATTTCACAGGCTGAGGCGGTAAAGGCGGCGTATGAGTTTGTATCCGGTGCAAACCCGGATCACGCGAAGTATTTTGACACCGAGCACGCGAGGGTGGCTTACAGCTCATCAAGCGGAACGTACACTGTAAGCTTCACGGCAAATGACGGCGGAACCGTCATTTCCGGCGCGACAGCACAGGTACGCATGTCGTATCTGACCGGGGAGATATATTCGCTTACGGTTTCGATACCGTCAAATCTCGTTGACACGAGCGACACTGCAATGAGCGACGGTGCTGTAAAAAGCGCGTTCAACGAAAAGCTCCCGATGCAGCTCAGGTATGTTGTAAAGTACGACAGCGAGACGAAGAAGTCTTATGTTGATCTTGTATACCGTCCCGAGGTCTCGGGCAAGCTTATCGGAGCTGACGGCGAGCTTTATGATATAAAGTATGTTTACGCGGGCGGCGGATACAAGTACGCGATGGGTGCGAATGTTGCCGCAGATTCTACAGCAGCCGAAGCGGAGACCGCCGATGAGGCTTTTGTGATGACGGGCGCCGAAATGTCGGGCGTTGAGTACCAGAGCGGATTTCTCACCCCCGAGCGTGTACGCGAGGTCATCATGTCATCGGGTAAATTCGCGCTTGATGAGAGCATGGGCATCGTAAACTCTTCCCTGTCTAAGCGTTCATCCGCTTTCACAGGCAAGGACAGCTATATTATAAGTGTCGATTTCAAATCGGAGAAAAATTCCGCGTATGCGGAGCTTGACGCGGAAAGCGGCGAGATATTATGGTTTGCGGCGTACGACACGGCAATGCGGGCTGACGAGCCGATAGTATACACTGCCGAAACACTTCCCTATCCGGTCGAAGAATACAGGGCGGCCTCGGATGAGCTTATAAAGTCGCTTTATCCCGACACATACGCAGAGTATGTATACTCGGACGAGCACGCCGATTCGGGCTGGATACGCGAAAGCGGCGAATACAACGAATACGACAACGCGTACTACACGTATGTGCGCCACAGTCAGGGTCTGCCGTTCGAGCGCGACCGTATAACCGTGTCGGTAAAGCTTAAGGATATGAGCATCGTGAAGGTGTATTACAGTTACACAGACTGCGAGTTCCCGTCGGTCGAGGGTATCATCACGCCCGAAGATGCGTTTGATATCTACGCCGAAAACGTGGGGACCGTGCCGCGTCTGTATCCCGCGGTAAAGCTCGAGGAGGGTGTGATATACATCGCCGAGAGCGACATCAGCTCTGCTGAAAAGAAGCTGTTTATCGGTTATGTGTACGACAGTCCGTACTATCAGATCGACGCTCACACGGGTGAGTGCGAAAAGCGCAACAGCGTACAAGAATACTTCAAGGATACCGCCTTCACCGACATTACCGACAAACGGGTACTTGAAGCGGTAAGCAAGCTTTCGGACATGAACATTATCAAGCGTGCCGAGTTGTTCGAGCCTGCACGTGCGATAACGCAGGGAGAATTTGCGGCAATGCTGTCACCTGTGTCACCTATACCCGAGGCGTATGCCGTCAAGGGCGATGACACCGCGGTCTTCGGCGAGGATTATGATCCTGACCTGCCGCTCACGCGTGCGATGGCGGCAAAAGCGTTAGTATACGCGCGCGGATATGATGAAGTAGCGAAGCTCACAGGCATTTATGTTACCCGATTTGATGACGACGCCAAGATCGACGGGTCGGTCAAGGGTTACGTTGCGATAGCGCAGGGTCTTGGTCTGCTTGATATTCCGAGCATTACGGACAACTTTGAATCGGACGCTGAGTTGACGCGTGCCGAGGCGGCGCTTATGGTCTACAATGAAGCTTCAAGTGTGAGATAAGGCTCTGCACCCCCGACAGACTGTTGTTCTGTCGGGGGTGTTTCGGTTATCAAACGAACGCATCGTGTCGGCGGATGGGTACAAGGCAAAATATATTCTTGCAATTCATGCAGAGATATGCTATAATAGAATATAATGTAAAAACATGTTCACGGAGGTCTCGGCATGAAAAAATTCGCACTTTTGATCACAGTATTTGTTTTCTGTGCCGTCGCGCTCATCAGCGTCGGCGCGTATGATTACTACGGCAAGGTAATGCCCGACTATGTATTTGTCGCAGACAGCATGACCCAGTCTGCGTCATCAGGCGCTGTCACTGACGGCATGGTGTACGACGCTGACACCGACCGTATCTACAGCGGCTTTCTTGTCAACACATCGGCAAGCGTGCCAAGCGACGGTACGTACATTCAGATCAATATTCCAAGCGAGGTCACTGCAAGCCGATACAGGTTCATAAAGATAGGCTACAGGGGCTTGACCGAAAACGACACATCGGAAAAGAATGTTGATGTCAATTTAGGTATCGGCGGTACTCGCTTCTGGGCTACGGAGGTAAGCTCTTCGCCGAGCTTCGCTTTCGACGGCGAGCACCGCGAAACGGTCATAGACGCGTCGATATTCAAAGACGGCGAAAGCTACAACGGTCAGACCAATCCCGGTTATGACGGTATAAACGAAGACGACACCTACAGTTATATCCGCATCAAGCCCTGGGGAAGCAACTCGGTATCAAAGGTAGATCACGCCGAAAACGACTACATCAAGCTTGAGTATGTGGCATTCTTTGAGACCCAAGAGCAAGCAGAGGCTTACACGACGGCGCGCTACAATTATGATGTAACAAGCGGCACGACCGCACTGGCGGCGTACACATACGGCACATCGACCATGCGTATGGACGCGTACCGCAGTGCTGATGATACAGTAAGCTTTCCGTATATGCGTTTTATTCCTACGATCGCGGCGGGTCAAAACGCGCCCGAATCATTGATGTTTCAGCTTTCGACCACCCCTTTTGCAAGCTTTGATATAAGCGAGACACCGATATTCCAGTTCTCTTACAGGACAAACATTGCAAGCTCCAATCTTATCGACTTCAATCTCGGCGTGACCTACGGTCCTGACAATGTAACTGCGCGTATCTGGGGACCGAGAGTCAACTTTACGTCTGACGGCGAATGGCATACGGTAACGCTTAATCTTCCCTCGCTCAATTACACCGGCGGCGACGGCAACTACTATGCCCCGGCTGACGGTGAGACCATATGGGGGCTTGTTAACAATGTCACATATGCACGAATCAAGCCTTACAACTCAAAGCTGATCCGCGAGAACGAGTATTTCGATGTTCTCTACTACGGATTTTTCAGCTCGGTCTCCGAGGCTCGCAAATTCACTCCGACCATGCCCAAGGAAACATATTCCCGCGGTGACGCCAACGGCGACATTGTAATTACTCCCGCGGACGAGATCGTACTCTCCCGTTTGCTCACCGATCCCGAGCTTGCATACAAGGCAAGCTATGATGTCAACGGCGACACTCTTGTGAACGCGATCGACCACGCGGTGCTTGCGCGTCACATCGCAGGCTGGGCAAAGTATCAGAGTCTGTACACATCTTACGCTGAACAGGATCTTATAGACTCGCTTGACCAAACCTTCGAAGAACGCCGCGATGAGATATTAAACAGCGAAAGCGAGTGGGAGCTCGGCGAGGGCGGCGAGATATTCTACGTTTCGCCAAACGGCAGTGACTCCAACAACGGTAAGAGCGAAAGCACTCCTTGGAAAACAACGGCAAATCTTACCTCATCCCGTCTGAGCGCAGGCGATGTTGTACTCTTTGAGCGCGGCGGCGTCTGGCGCGAAAAATGGACTGCTGTTGCCGGGGTTACATATTCGGCTTACGGCGAGGGTAAAAAGCCCGCGTTCTACGGCTCTGTAGATGGTTCAAACCCCGACGACTGGGAGGAGGTGTCCGAAAACCTCTGGAAGTTCACGCCGCGCACTTTCTCATTACAGAGTGCGGATGTGGGATGCATAATCTTCAACCACGGCGAGGCTTACGGCGCTCGCGTACTCACTCAAAACGGATATGTGCTTCAAGTGGGTATGAACGGCATTACTTCAAACGGTATTGAGACATGGGAATCGCGCAAGTACGGTCTGTTTGCCGGCGAAAGCGAGCTTAACCATGACCTTGAGTACTATCTGAATCCGTCAAGCAATTATCTTTTCGTTTACAGCGACAAGGGCAATCCCGCCGACCGCTTCGACTCCATCGAGCTTTCTATCAAGGGTAACATCATTTCGGGAAGATCAAACTGCGTATTCGACAACCTCACCGTCAAGTACGGTGCAAGCCACGGTATAGGCATGGGTACGGTCAGCAATGTTACCGTTCGCAACTGCGAGGTAGGCTGGATCGGCGGTGCTATTCAAAATCTCGCTGTATACGGCGAGGGCGGCAGATTCGGT
The DNA here is from genome assembly GCA_017482465.1 of Clostridia bacterium. Lineage (GTDB taxonomy): Bacteria > Bacillota > Clostridia > Oscillospirales > CAG-272 > UBA4717. The sequence goes on along the minus strand of JAFUMW010000168.1, from coordinate 1,229 downwards.
AACGGTATCGAGATATTCGGAAGCAGTGACAACTTCCTTGTATATAACAACTATGTATACGAGTGCTTCGACTGCGGTGTTACCGTGCAGTATCAGAATGACGACGAGGTCGCCATGAGCGACGGAACAAAGATCACTCAGTTTGACAACCATTTCTATGACAATGTAGTCGAGCGTTGCAACAGCCCGCTTGAATCTTGGATAACACATCATCAGCCGGCGCAAGAGGATACCTTCATGTTCATGAGCAATGTTGTCTTTGAAGAAAACCTCTGCCGCCGTTCGGGCTGGGGCTTCGGCGGTTACATACACACCAAGACCGACAACAACATGTTCTACGGCGGCGAAGACACAAGTGCGATCATGGTAAACTGCTTTATCCGCAACAATACGATGTGGGATATAAGAAATCTTGTTATTCTCGCTGTCCCCACTACTACAAATTACGGCAAGGGCTTTATCTGGAAGGATAACACGATAATCAAGGAATACGGTTCTAATTTCGCACGCATAGCCGCGAATCTTGTAACCACATCCGAAGGATTTTCGCCTCACAGCTACACCGACACCTCTCTGTCGGTACTCGAACATTTCAAGATACTCGGCAGTAACAATTTCATGTCGTTCATTGCAGATGACGAAGAATGATCAAATGCAGCAGACCCGAGCGGGTCTGCTGTTTTTTTATTTAATTTTTGTATATTGCAATTGAAGTATATATATGGTAAAATAGTAATATATGGTCAACAAATCAAAACGGAGGCTTCGTATGAAAAAGCTCGCACTTACCATACTACTTATCATTATCACCGTGTCCGCGACAGTAAATATCGGTGCGTATGATTATTACGGGAAGAACATGCCCGACTATCTTTTCAATGCGGAAGCAATCACGCAGATAGTTTCAACAGGCACGTCAAAGGCCGGAATGGTCTATGACTCCGAACGCGTATACGTCAGCTATATCCCGAATCTCGACGAAAGTGTTCCGAGCGACGGAACTTATGCACAGGCGGCATTTTCCGCAAAGGTCCCGGCAACCGAGTACAGGTACATAAAGGTCGGTTACAAGGGCTATGTTGCAAGCCGTACCGAGGCGGCAAAGGTCGATATTAACATCGGTATCGACGGTATACGCTTCTGGGGCGCTTCAGATCAAATGACCTTCGACGGCGTACACCGTGAGATCACCGTTGATGCCGCAATGCTTACAGGCGGAGACGATTATT
>JAFUMW010000167.1 GCA_017482465.1 Clostridia bacterium | reverse complement strand
TCGTTGCCCTCTCTTGTTCTTTCGCCAACACCTGTGAAAACGGAGATACCGCCGTGCTGCTTTGCGATATTGTTGATAAGCTCCATGATAATTACCGTCTTACCAACGCCCGCACCGCCGAACAGACCTATCTTACCGCCCTTTGCATAAGGACAGATAAGGTCGATTACCTTTATGCCGGTCTCGAGCAATTCTGTCGTGCCCTCTTGCTCGTCGTACGCGGGAGCACTTCTGTGTATCTCCCATCTTTCATCGGTTTCGGGAGCAGGCTTGTCGTCAACAGGCTCGCCGAGAACATTGAAGATTCTGCCGAGCGTGCCTTCGCCTACGGGAACGGTGATACCGCTTCCCGTGTCAACAGCGTCTGTACCGCGGACCATACCGTCTGTAGAGCTCATCGCAATGCATCTTACGACATCGTCACCGAGATGCTGTGCGACCTCGGCAACGACCTTTGAGCCGTTATTGTCTATTTCTATCGCGTTTAAGAGCGCGGGGAGCTTGCCGCTTTTGAATTTGATATCGAGCACAGGTCCGATAACCTGTATGACAGTACCTATATTCTTTTCACTCATATGCTGTACCTTTCTATAATGCGCCCGCACCGGACACGATCTCGGTTATTTCCTGTGTTATTGCCGCCTGTCTTGCGCGGTTGTAGCGGAGGTTTAGCTCCTCGATCATTTCAGCGGCGTTGTTTGTTGCCGATTCCATTGCCATACGTCTTGCGCCGTATTCGCTTGCGAGCGATTCGCAGACCGCCGCGTATACCATTCCGCCGATATACTGCGGTACTATAGCGTCGATCACTGCCTCGGGAGAGGGCTCGTAGAGCGTGAGCGCATGTGCGGTCTTTTTTTCTTCTGCTTTATTTCCGCTCATCGGCAGAAGCCTTTTAGATCTCGGCTCCTGACTGAGCATCGACACGAACTCGTTATATACGACGTAAAGCCTGTCGAACTTATTTGCACTGTATTCCTTTGTCAGTACCTCGCATATACGTTCGCACTCATCGGTGCCTGTCTCATCGGCACGGCTTGCAGTGTCTGTGAGCATTTCATATCTGTGGTGTGAGCAGAATTCGAATGCCTTGCGTCCGATAGGATAGTAACAGACATCCTCGTCTCCGGCGAGCTCAAGCGCGAGCTTGAACACGTTGTTGTTAAAGCCGCCTGCAAGGCCGCGGTCTCCCGCCACGAGCACGATACAGGTCTTTTTGTGCTCACGTTCTCCTGTGTAAGCCGACATGACATCGCTTCCGCAGTTTGAAACGATACCCGACATCGTGTCGTGTAACAGTTCCATAAAGGGAAGTGTCATTTGTGCGCGTTCCTTTGCGCGTCTCAGCTTTGAGGATGCGACAAGCTCCATGGCTTTGGTTATATGCATCGTACCTTCAACGCTTTTGGTGCGAGTTTTTATGTCCTTCATTGAAGAAGCCATAAGAACCTCCGATCATATTGTTTGCGACCGTAAGATAAAATTACGATACTTTGAATTTGCTCTTGAATTCGCTTAGTGCCGACATGATCTTTTCTTCTGTTTCCTGTGACAGATCCTTTGTGTCGGATATACTTGTGTATATGTCGGCGTGCATGTTTCCGACATACTCAAGGAATTCTTCCTCAAAACGTCCTATGTCGGCAACGGCGATGTCGGCAAGCAGGTTGTGCGTTGCCGCGTAGAGTATGACTACCTGTCTTTCGACCGGCATGGGGGTATTTCGGTTCTGCTTGAGCGTTTCAACTATTCGAACGCCTTGGTCAAGACGCGATTTTGTATCTGCGTCAAGATCCGATCCGAACTGTGCGAATGACTGAAGCTCTCTGTACTGCGAATACTGCAGTTTGAGCGTACCGGCTACCTTTTTCATTGCCTTGATCTGCGCCGAGCCTCCCACACGGGATACAGAGATACCCGGGTTGACAGCGGGCATGATGCCGCTGTGGAAAAGCTCGGTCTCAAGGAATATCTGACCGTCGGTGATGGATATTACGTTTGTGGGGATATACGCTGAAACGTCGCCCGCCTGTGTTTCGATTATCGGAAGCGCTGTAAGCGAGCCTCCACCGTGTTCGGGCGAAAGTCTTGCCGCGCGCTCAAGTAAACGCGAGTGCAGATAGAATACGTCGCCCGGATACGCTTCGCGTCCCGGAGGTCTGCGGATAAGAAGCGAGAGCGCTCGGTATGCGACGGCATGCTTTGAAAGGTCGTCGTATATGATAAGAGCGTCAAGACCCTTGTGCATGAAGTATTCACCTATTGCACATCCCGCATAGGGTGCGATATACTGCATCGGCGAGGGCTCGGAGGCACTTGCCGAAACTACGACGGTATAGTCCATCGCTCCGTTTTTCTCAAGCGTTTCAACGAGCTTTGCCACGGTCGAGTTCTTTTGACCGATAGCAACGTATATACATATTACGTCCTTGCCCTTTTGGTTGATTATCGTATCTGTTGCGATGACGGTCTTACCCGTCTGTCTGTCGCCTATGATAAGCTCTCGCTGGCCTCTGCCTATCGGTATCATCGAGTCGATAGCCTTGATGCCCGTCTGAAGCGGTACGCTGACAGATTTTCTTTCGATGATGCCGGGAGCCTTTGATTCTATAGGACGTGTTTCCGTAGTGTCTATCGGTCCTTTACCGTCGATCGGCTTTCCGAGCGCGTTTACAACGCGTCCGATCATCTTGTCGCCGACAGGAACCGAAACTACTTTTCCCGTACGTTTTACGACATCGCCTTCCTTGATCTCGCTGTCATCGCCGAGGATAACAGCGCTGACATAGTTTTCTTCAAGGTTGAGTGCCATTCCGCGAACGCCCGAAGCAAACTCGATAAGTTCATTTGCCATGCACTTTTCAAGTCCGTGGACATTGGCGATACCGTCACCGACCTTGATGACGTATCCGGTCTCGGATTCTTCGATACGGCTGTTATAGTTTTTGATCTGGTCCTTTATAATTTTACTGATGTCATCAGTTTTAAGCTGCATAATTCTGACCGTTCCTTTGCTTATACTGTGGCTTAAATATCCGCGTTTGCTATCATTTCGGATATAGAGCTAAGGCTTGTGCGTATACTCATGTCGATCTGTTTTGTGCCGTATTTGAGCAAAACTCCGCCGATCAGCGAAGAGTCTACCGTATTTGTCAGTATGACTTTTTTACCGGTCTTTGCTTCAAGCTGTGTCTTGATCTTTTCGCTTTGAATACTGTCAAGTGCGGTTGCTGTTACAGCTTCGGCACGTATGATACCGTGCTTGTCGTCATAAAGATGCAAAAAGTGAGCGGTACATCCTGCAAACTCGCTCATGCGTCTTGATTCTACAAGAAGCATGATAAAGTTCTTAAGGTACTCCTGTGCATCCCCGAATGCTTCAAGCGCAAGCTCTGTACGCTGTTTTTTCTCTATTGAGGGATTGTCGAGCAGTTTTACATATTCGGCGTTGTCCTCAAGAATGGCGGACAGCTCCTTCATCTGCTCGGATATGATGTCCTCAAGAGAATTTTCTTCTGCTAACTCGTAAAGAGCGGATGCGTATTCTTCACTCAGATTTTTCATTACGCGTCACCCATCTTTTCGATAAAGCTGTCGATGAGCTCTTTGTGCTTCTTTTCATCAAGCTCTTTTTCTATGACCTTTGATGCTATAGAAACGGCAAGAGATGATACCTCGTTCTTGAGCTCGTTTTCAGCGTTTCGCTTTTCAGCCTCGATCTGCTTGTCGGCGCGTGCGATGATACCCGAGGCTGTTTCGTGAGCTTCTGCTATGATCTCCTCACTCTTCAAAGCGGCACTCCTTGTTGCGTTTTTGACTATCTGCTCAGCTTCTTCTTTTGCGTTTGAGAGTCTGCTTTCGTAATCCGCTTTTATAGCCGCGGCGTCTGCCTTGGATCTTTCAGCGTTATCGTACAGCTCTTTTACCTCGTTTTCACGGTCGAGCATCATTTTTCTGACCGGTTTGAAGAGGAACTTTTTCATCAGAAGAAAGAGTATAAGCAGGTTACCCCATGTGAAGATCAGCGTCCACACGTCGATCGTTACAAAATTGAGAAAGCTCTCATCCTCAACTTTGGTCTCGGTGAGTGTTTCTGTGAGCTGTTCTGTACCGATCTCCGTGTCGATGGTGACTATTTCAAGATTATTTTCCATTGTTCAGACTATACCTTTCATCGGAGTAAAAGCATAATTTGTGCTTTTAGCCTGTGATCATACCTACAAGGGGATTAGCAAAGAGAAGAATGATCGCGATAACGAGACCGTAGATACCCGTGGACTCGGCAACAGCACATCCGAGAAGCATCGTTGTTGTGATGTCTCCCTTTGCCTCGGGCTGACGGCCTACGGCTTCGGCGCCTTTACCTGCGGCATAGCCCTGACCGATACCGGGTCCGATACCTGCGATCATGGCAAGTCCCGCACCGATTGCCGATGCGGCAAGTACGATTGTTCTGTAGAATTCGATGTTATTCATTTTAAGATCCTCCGTCTTATTTAATAAACTTTTTTATTCACCGCGAGCGGCTTCCTCACTGCCCGCGTTCGCCACAAACACCATTGTGAGCATACATATGATGTATGCTTGAAGGAAGCTTGTGAACAGGTCAAAATAGATCGAAAGTATTGCCGGCAGACCGAGCTGGAATATCGGAATACTGTTGATAAAAGTGTTTGGTATCCATTGAAGCACCACCGCGCTCAGCGACGCGAGTGCTCCGTATAACAGAGAGGTGATGACCATGCCCGCCGCGATGTTTCCGAAATGACGGAAGGACATCGAGATCGGGTTTGCGATCTCGCCTATGATGTTTATCGGTAAAAGAAGGGGTACAGGCTCGATAAATCCTTTGAGCCAGCCCTTGATACCGTTGCATCTGATATTGTTGCCCTGTATCATCATAAAGGAGAGTAGTGCCCAGCCGAGAGTGGTTGAAAAGTCGGCTGTGAGAGGTCTCATGCCCAAAAGGCTTGACAGGCTTCCGAGCGCCGAAAGAGTAAACAGCGCTCCGATATACGGTGCAAAGAAATTTACATATCCCTTGCCCATGTTTTTCTCGACCATATTATAAAGCATTCCGACAAGCTTTTCTGCGATGACCTGTTTGCCTGACGGTACTTTTTTCATATCGTGTGTAAGCCATATGGACAATAGTACTATGAAAGCCATTATTATCCATGTGTTCGTTACCGTTTCGGTGACGGGTATACCACCGAATATTGGTATCTCGAACATGATTTTAGGTCCGTTCATTTATAAGTTCATCCCTCCTCGCATAGTGCGCGGCTGTGTTTAATCCTCGGTATTGTTTTCACTGACTGCCTGTGATCCCGATTTTTTTCTCGAAATGAAATTTACTATCATAACAACAGGTCTTATGAGCAAAAAAGGCACAATAGTCATATATCCGTTGAAATAAGGGAGCTTTATGCCTATAATTATTACTGCTGCCATGAAAAGCAGACGTGCAGTATAACTCGCCTGAACATAATGTTGTGCGTTTTTTTCGTCCTTTTCGACTGCTTTTGATACTACAAAGCCCAAAAAGGTGAAATTTAATGCCGCACCGAGCGTACCTAAAAGCGCACCTGTGGCTACCGTGTAGTCAAAGTACGGAGTAAAAGCTACTATCGCAGTTATTGCCGCACTGAGCAAAGATATTCCAAGCGATACCTTTAATATGTTTGTCCAAGTTTCTTTTGTCAATTATATCATTCCTTTTTTTCGGCGTTGTTATCCTTGCGCGAAGAGTCAGCGCTTATTCTTTTGAAAAGCTTGTACAGATTCATGTAAGCCGTGGCTATTCCGAGAATAACACCGATCACTGTTACATATGTTCCTAATCCGAACTTATTTTG
>JAFUMW010000166.1 GCA_017482465.1 Clostridia bacterium | reverse complement strand
TAATGAAGCAAAAATATCTTTTTTTATAGTCCTTACACATCAAAAAGCAAGTCATTTTTTTATGACTTGCTTTTTCTTCTGTTCTTCAAATCCTATATGTAATACATGGGAGCATACCCGTTTAACTTAAGATGTTTGCTTTTGATCGTTGACAGAACACGTTTTTTCTTGATTAAGATACTCTCGAGCCTCACATTTATCTTCTCTTGACAGGCAACAGCATCCTCGTTTCTCTTTTATACTCCGCAAAGCCCTCCTTGCGCGACTGTCTGCCGTCCGCCATCGGAATGCTTACCGCAAAAAAGAGCACTGTGTTGGCAATTGCTCCCGCCGTAAGATACCATGTTCCGGACTCGGCGCAGACTACCGAAAGAGCTATTGCCCACCACATCAGTATCTCGCCGAGGTAGTTCGGGTGGCGCGAATATTTCCAAAGACCTGTTCTTATAAACGCGCCGCTTCGCGCTCTGCGGAATCTGTGCATCTGAATGTCTGCTATTCCCTGCACCGTTGCCGCGCCAAGCGACACGCAGATAAAAAATACGCTTAAAGCATTTGACGTCAAGCCGTTTATTATCGCATGGACCGCGGGCAGGATACACCCGTACACAACAAGCGTCGGTACCATATGGATGCCGAAAAAATTGACTATTGGATAAAGTGAGCCTGTTTTTTCTTTCAGCATTGTGTAACGCCAATCCTGATGATCGAGGTTTGCGAAGGTGTACGCCCAGTTGGCGGTCAAACGGATCGCCCAAAAGAAGACTGCTATGAGCAAAAGCACACCGAGAGAGGTCAGCTTCCGTCCTATTGCAAATGCGGCAAGAATGATCGGCGGCTGTACGCTCCAATACGGATCATAGACCGAGGCATTGCCGAATATCACGCTGAAGATAAAGGTCACGACAGTTGCTGCCGTGTCTGCAATGAGCAAGGATATCCACCACTGCAGATCGAGCATCCCGTAGACAACGATACCGACAGCGGCGGCAATTATGTATACAAGTGCGACTGCAGCAAAGCTCGCCGCGCGGTTTTGTTTCAGCTTTTTCATGTTCTCTCCTTTTTGCCAGCTAAGACTTAGGCTTTAAATATTATATCAATAAATCGAAGCAATTGCAAGTATACGGCATGAAAAGAGCATGTTTCACGTCAATTTTTCAAGCGCTCGGTATCATGAACACAATCAAGCGGGTCAGATATACAAGCTCTTTGGCGTTGAATAAGTCTTTATATCAGTATGCAAGGAGTACACCTCGCCATAGTCTTCATTTTTCTATATTTCAAGTCAGAGCATCGCAGACAGCATCGCAGACAGCATCAAGCCATTCTTTGGGGTCGGACACCGTTACAACAGATCATTCGCGAAATCAAAGTTTCTTTACGGTAGATAATACATCAAAAAACAACTGTCCGTTTTATCGGACACACAGTATGCTATACTGTAGTCACAAGAGGAAAAACAACACTATCAATACAGGAGGAGATAACCATGAGATCGGCAATAAATAAGGCATTGGCGGCAATAGTATCGTTCACAAGAGGCAACAGCGCACGCAAGGAGGAAAGCTATCCGATAAAGAAGATAAACACCGGCAGGCTGACACACGACGTTTACAGCGGCGTAAGCCTTGACGAGCGCAAAAGGCGGCTTATGATCGGTTACTACGATGAGATATAAGCATATATAAATAAAAATACGGAGCCAAAAGCTCCGTATTTTTATTTATCCGTAATTATTCGGCAGCTGTTACAGCTGTGATGTGGGGGTTTACGCCCTCATACCAGTAAAGGAAGCCTTCCATGTCGATCTTATCGCCGATGTTAAGTGCCTTCACAGCCGCGTAAACGTCTGTACTGCTGTCGCAGAGATAGCTTTCAACAGTGAATGTATATGTGTTGCCGTCAAGCGATACGTTGAAGTAAAGGTCGTCGCCGTCCTGACCCGAGCCGTCCCACTTGTAGAGGTAGGGAACGTCGTTGCCGTCAGCGTCCTTGGAAGCTTCAACAGTCATGCCCTTGAAGGATACAAACTGGTTCTGGCTCTTGATAAGCTCATCTGTACCGAGAAGCGCGGTAACATCCTTTGCTTGTGCTACATAATTGCCCTCGAGGATCTCGTATGTTGCGTCTATGATCTCGACCTCTCCCGACCATTCAGCCTTATAGCCTGTTACCTTGATCTTGGAGCCGACCGTCATTGCGTCATAATCTTCCTTTGTGCAGGGCATATCGTAAATGAAGTACGCGCCGTCTTCGTCCTGTGTGTAGAACGTAGCCTTGCCTACTCCGTTGTCTTCCCACCAGCCCTGCTTTGCCTGTACGTAAGTTTCAACAACTACCTCTGTATCAAGAGCAGCCGCCTCGTACTCAGCATAGCTCATAACGCTTACAGCTTCTTCAGCTGGGTCCTCAGCCGTATCCTCACCGCTTTCGTCAGCGACTGTGTCGGAAACCGACTGCGAATCGTTGATCGAGGTATCGTCTGTACTGCCGCCGCATGCCGCAAGAGACGCGAGCATTAAAAGAGCGAGTAAAAGTGCAAATAATTTTTTCATGTTTGTTCTCCTTTTAAGAATAAAAATTACACCATTAATTATACACAAAAATAACGACAAGTCAAGAGATATCGCTTATTTTTTGTGTTTTTTTACCTTTTCAGCCAATATATACACGCCTATCAACACCCATGCAAGCACGATCGTACCGATGAGAAGCTTCGACATCAGCGGTAATTCTCCGAGCTCCATACGCGTATCGGACATATTGTTCTGCCCGTCAAGGCGGTAGAGTGCGGTTATATCATCGTAAAGCTCGGTGAAATAAACGTCGTTTACCTCTTCCCTTCTTCGCATGGATTTGGTAACATTCTCTATAAGCTGTCCCGCAGCGTTGCGAAGCGATGCCGAGCCGTTGAACACCGGGGTCACAAAGGTGTTTTCGGTATTGTCAAGCAACAGCCTTGCCGCCTTGAGCTTGATATCATAGTAAAGCTCGTTGTCCTCACCCTCGCGCGAAAGATAGTCCTTGTATACGGCGCTTTCCTGTGCCTTTGAGGTCACGGGCACATATCCCTCTGTCTGTGAGTAGGCGATCTGAACATCGTTTGTAAGCAGATACTGAGCGAACAGCCACGATGCGAGCACCTCTTGCGGATCTTGCTTGTTAAATACGCATATCGACGGGCCCTGCGATATCATCTGCGGCGCACCCGTATCAAACTGAGGTATCATCATGACCTCGGTCTCGAAATCCACGAGCTTATCCTCGCTTATGTCCGAAAGCGGCGCATCTGTACCCATCCAGGTAGCGCCTGCGGTCGAGTCTATGGCGAATATGCACTGACCGGCGTTTAAGAAGTTCGCGGGGTAGCTTGATATCTTGAAGGTCGAGAACGCACCTGTACCGGCGTGTACGGCAATCTCCGAAAGAAGCTCCTTTGTTGTGTCGTTAAAGAGAAGTATATCACCGCGCTCTGTCGAATAGCCGGCGTTTTTCTGCTTTAACATCTGTATCATCATATTATCGGTCGACTTATAGATAAAAGGTATCATTACCTTCTGACCGTTTAACCTGAAGTTACCGTTTTCATCCTTTTCCATCGCCGCCTCAGCGACCTCAAAGACAAAATCCCATGTCAGTGTTTCGGGAAGCGTGTAACCCAGCTTTTCAACATATGTCTTGTTTACGTAGCACGCCTCTGTCGAGCGCATATACGGCATCGCGTAATGTATGCCGCCTATCGTGCATTCCTCTAAAAATTTGGGAATGATCTGCTCATAGCTTACGCCGTCATATAACAGCCCGCTTCCGCCGAGTCCGTACTTTTCATTCTCAAAAAGCCCGTCAAGCGGCACGACCGTGTTCTCTCCCGTGATATATGTTGCGATATGGTCGGGATAGGTTATGCATACGTTCGGCGTTGTACCTGTCGGGATATTCGTTATAACATCATTATATATCTTGCCGTAGTCTGTGTACAGCTTCAAGCTTATATCAATGTTCGGGTACAGCGCTTCAAAATCCTCTATCGCCTTTTCGTAAATACGCGTCTGCGTAACATTTGTGTCATTTTTCGCCCAGAAACTTATCTCGTATTCCCGTGAATCATCAAAGCTTTCGGGTACAATGAACGCGTCGGTCCTTTTCGCTCCGTGGCATCCGGTAAGAAGCGGCAGGCAGATCAGTAAGGCGAGCAAAAGCGAGACCGTGCGGATAGCTTTCATCCCTTAAGTCCCCCTCTCGCAACACCTTGCATTATCTTCTTTCTGAATATCAAAAACAGCAGAATAAGCGGGACTGATATAACGACCACCGCCGCCATCATCGCAGGAATGTTCTCGCGTCCGAAGCCGTTTTCCCGTATCTCCTGTATACCGTTTGACACAAGGAAGTACGCCTCATTGTCTGTAATGAGCCTGGGCCATACGTACGAGTTCCAGCACTCTATCACCTTTAGCACTGTCACCGTGATGACCGTAGGTCTGCAGATCGGGAGCATGACCCGCCGCAGATACTTAAAGTCCGACGTTCCGTCGACCTTGGCGGCGTAGTAAAGCTCATCGGGTATCTGCTCAAAGGTCTCCTTCAAGAGATAGATATAGAACACCGAGCTCACCGACGGCAGGACAAGGCCTGTGAAGGTGTTACGCAGACCGAGCTCGGTCACCGTAACGAAGTTAGTTATGACAACAAGCTCGTTTGGTATCATCATCAGCGCCAAAAAGAGCGTGAACACAAGATTCTTACCGCGAAACTCAAGTCTCGAGAACGCGTATGCCGCGGGGATTATCACCGCCAGCATTATAGCAGTGGTAAGAACGGTGAAGATGAGTGTGTTGAGAAAATAATCGGCAAGCGGAACGGATGTGAACGCGCTTATGTAGTTTTCAAAAGTGGGAGAAGCCGTAAAGAGCTTCGGTATATATTCCGAATTGTAAGCGCTGTAGCTCTTAAATGAGGTAAGAAGCATCCAATAAAAGGGAAACAGGACGGCGAGCGCCCATATACCGAGGAAGAGATATATGATACCCTTGCGTATATTTTCAAATATTGAGGTGTTTTTATACATTTTCTTCCTCCTATCCGTTAAAGACATGCTTTTTGCGAATAAGCAGATTTATAACCGTTATCGTCAACACGATCACAAACAGCACTATCGCCGCGGCAGACGCATATGACGGATATCCTCCGCTGTCACCGTAGAGCATGTCGTAAATATAGCCGACTATAGTGTTCATCTCTGCGGCATTCAAGTCGGTTCCGAATATAGCGACCGCGTCACTGTATGCCTTGAACGCGCCGATAAAGCCTGTGATAACAAGATAAAATATCATCGGCGATATCATCGGAAGCGTGATCTTTGTAAATATACGCAGGCGCGGCGTTCCGTCCACGCGTGCCGCACTGTAGTATTCCTCCTTTACCGAGGCAAGCGCGCTTGTGAGCACGAGTATCTTGAACGGCATTACCACCCACACCGTGTACACACACAGTACGAGCATCTTCGCCCAGTACGGACCGTCGATAAAGTCGATCGGGCTCTGTCCGAAAAAGCCGAGTATCAGGTTTATAAGTCCGTCTGTGTACGGCGTTTTTTTGAACAATATCATAAATACCATACCCACCGCAAGCGTGTTGGTCACATACGGCAGAAAATAAACGGTCTGAAAAAATCCCCTGAGCGCTTTGACAGAGCTAAGCGCGACCGATATGAGAAGCGAAAGCAGTGTCGACACGGGAACGGTTATAAGCACAAGTATAAGAGTATTTTTTACCGCCTGCAGAAAATACGGGTCGTGAAGGATATACGAGTAGTTGTATGTACCTGTGCCGAAATAGGTCTGCGATGTAAAGTTGTACCCTTCTTCAAACGAATATATGAAAACGTCTATAAGCGGATACACCATAAACACGCCCAAAAATATGAGCGCCGGCAACAGATAGAGCCATGCCTTGAATTGATTTTTTTCCATATCCGCCTCCGTCAGTCTGCTTTGTACGCGATACGCTCCGCGCTCTCGGCATCAAAAAGGAACACCTTGTGAGCCTTGAGTGAGAAAGCGACCTCACCGCCGGCGGCATCGATGCTTAGATCCGAGCTGACTATAGCACGGATAACAGGGTTTTGACAGGCGGGATTTTCGGCTATTATGCTGATATCGCGTCCCATTACCTCAACGCCCTTGAGCCTGCAATGAAGCTCGCCGTCAATCCCGGGCACAAAGCCCTCTGGACGCACTCCGACCGTGACCTTGCGGTCACTTACGCCGCTTACTCCGAGTACCGCGTCGTCTCCTATGTAAAGCTTACCGCCTTTCACCTCTCCGTCGAATACGCTTATCGGCGGTGTGCCCAAGAACTTAGCAACAAAGAGGTTGATCGGGTCGTCATAGACCTCCTGGGGTCTTCCAACCTGCTGTACGACGCCGTCCTTCATGACAACAATACGGTCGGAGATGCTCATTGCCTCCTCTTGATCGTGCGTTACAAAAACCGTCGTGATTCCGGTCTGCTTTTGTATGCGGCGGATCTCCTCTCGCGTTTGCAGACGCAAACGTGCATCAAGGTTTGAAAGCGGCTCGTCAAGCAAGAGCACACGCGGCATTTTCACAAGTGCGCGTGCTATCGCGACACGCTGCTGCTGACCGCACGAAAGCTCGGACGGACGGCGGTCGATAAGTCCCTCGATCTGCACCAGTTCTGCGGCTCTCATCGCACGCTCACGCATTTCTTCTCGTGTAAGCTTGTCCTTTCCCTTGAGATTCTCAAGCGGAAAGATTATGTTCTGAAGTACTGTAAGGTGCGGATAGAGCGCATAGCTCTGGAACACCATACCGACACCGCGTTTTTCGGGGGGCAGATCGGTAACGTCATCGTCGCCGAAAAATATTTTTCCGTCTGTCGGCTTTAACAGTCCGCATATAAGGTTGAGCGCGGTGCTCTTACCGCATCCGGACGGACCGAGCAGACCGATAAGCTCTCCGTCGGGTATAACAAAGTTAAAACCGTTGACAGCGATGACCTCCTGCCCGCGCTTGCCTCTCGCGGGAAATTTTCTTGTAAGATTTTCAAGTACAACTTTCATAAAACCAAGTTACCTTTCATTGTGACGCATCTGTTCGACAACATCCGACGCATTTCGCGTAAGGCTCGTATCATAAAAAAGCCCAAAATCACCGACCGCAATAACAATAGTATCGCCGTGTCCCGTTTCGCACAAAACTTTTAAAAGTTCAGGTCAAATATTATTGGGTATTACTTTAAGCGTTTTCATATTCTACTTATTCTTTTTCGGCACTCCACGTGATTTATAAAATAATTATACCATAAATTTCTTGATTTTACAACTATATCTACTTAAAAAGGCAAAAAACACAGGCGTGAGTTTCCTCACGCCTGTGTCCCGGTCGCTTTGTCGGCCTGAAATCACCGACATTGTTGTGTAAAAAGCAAATTTAGTGATAAATGTTGAATTAAATGATTACTCTGCAGTTCCTGTCATAGTATCGGCGTAAAGCGTCTTTGTTTCACCGTTTTCGGTGT
>JAFUMW010000165.1 GCA_017482465.1 Clostridia bacterium | reverse complement strand
ATTTTCAAGAACATATCCCGCCGTCAGCGTTTCGGATTCACAAAACGTCAGCTCGGTCATCTCATTATTTATTCTTCGCACTGATGCTACGGTTACTCTCTTGTCGGGAATCAGCGTATGTGCGTCCATCTGGCATACCCGGTCTCCCGGTTTGAAGAAGCTTAGTCCGGTAGTTGCCGAATGACAGAATCTTACAAAAGCTTTTCCGGGTGCTGTGCGGTGAATCTTAAAGTAAACGCCGTGAACATTCAAGGCGTCATCAAGCATATGCTCAAACAGACAGTCCTCGATCACAATGCGACCCGTACAGCCGACAAAATGCGTAGCATCAGCTCCCGATGATATGTATTTACCCTCTTCGGATGACACCGTACACTTCTGTAAGGTAACATCTTTACAGCACTGTGCCATAACACCTATTCCCACGCAACTGCGAATGGTGATATTACTCAAGCGAACATCTTTACAACCCTCAAAGAAGAATCCTGAAACAGGACGTCTGGCAATCATCATTACCAAAGCATTTCCTATCGGAGGAATACGCGGAGGATCATAGAAACGAAATGTATTCGGACCGACACATTCCTTACGCAGTGACATTAAAGGGACACCGACAGAATGATCTCCGGTACCCATCTCAATTTCATGGCTTTCCCCGTTGAACTCGATATTGCAAATGGCGCGCTCTCTTTGCTCACCGTTTGGGATCCACAACTTGTCTTCATCGAGGATAAGCTCTTTGTCATATGAAAAAATAACGTCAAAGCTATTCTCGCTGACCGCCGTGACCCGTCCCTGAGGATAAGGACATACCGACATGGATACCGTAAAATCTCGCAATACAATGTGTCGGCAGTTCAGCACGGTCATCATATTCATGACCGAATCGAAAACAAAATGACTGCCTCCGCCGTCAATTTCAAAATTCCCCATATTTTCAAGAAGAAATGCCGTACGTTTAAAACCATTTTCTCCATGATTCGCCATACAAAGAACTGCCTCGGACGCAAACTCATCCCGAAAATGATACACGTCCTTGCTAAAACGCAGGCAGGACGCCTTCTTTTCCTTGCATGCCGACAGTGCGTTATATAAATTTAAAGATTCATCGTCTGAAACTCGGAATGTATTATACTCGATTACCATATTATCACCATCTGTATGATTTTTACACCTTGCCATTACAGCTCCCTCACAATACAAATTTTCCCCGACCACATTCAGTGTTGTGCGAAGCTTATCACTTTCGATATTGTTTTCGATATTCAGTGGGTGTCATCCCTATACAGTCACGAAACCGTTTACAAAACATTTTCATGTCGTTATATCCGACATCCAGCATAATATCATAAACGCTCTTATCTGTTTCGGATAACAGATCGCATGCCTGATTGATTCGTACCGTTTTTATATAGTCACCGATGGATTTGCCGGTCGCCTCTTTAAAAGCGGTAAACAACTTGGAGCGGCTGACACAGGCAACCCGTGCCAAACTGTCATAAGTATGCTTGGCAGCGTAGTTGTTTCGGATATAATTGGTTACGACACGAATCATATGTGCATCGTCCGCAACTTCTTCAGCCGTAACCGAGGATCTATAAAAGGATTCGGAAAGACGGATCAAAAGCTCGGCAATATATAGACGCATCAGGTCACAATATGCCGGTGACGGATCGTTTGTCAACAATATCATTTTGTTGAAAATATCGCGAAACAGATCGGTTTTCATCCTTGGGATCTTGACAATCGGAAGTGTGATCTCTGTATTCTGAAAAAAGAAAGACAACAATTTACTTTCAGATACGTCCGAAATCGAGCAGGATGATGAACTCGGACAATCAAATAATTCGGAAAGAAACGAGCAGCTATATGTTATGATAGGTGAAATGGGAAACAATTCAAGTGCAACACCTTGGTCCAAAATGGCAAGGAAACCGGGCTTTACGGGGTATTCTTTGCCGTTTAGTTTTGCCTTGCCGCTTCCGGATGAAACAAACAGAATCTGTATAAATCCGTAATTACATAACTGTACCGAACTTGAAAAAATGAATTTTTGAGCATTCGCAGGGTCGTGGGACAAATAAAGCTTTTCGGGAGATAACGAAATACGGTCCATAGGTATTTCGTTTATATTTTTTTGTGTTATGTTGTAATTTGACATATTCATCCCCCCGAAAATAAACTTTTCGCCTATATTTTTTACAATTTTAGCACATGACATATAGGCTGTCAAGCGGTATAATGTTTATATCGTACCCCGAAATCGTTCAAAAATCAAATCAAGGAGTCTTTCGCCAATGAATCATCCGGAAATACATACAACAAATACATATTGCAATCCACTGAATCTACCCGACTGTCCGAAAGGCGAAGATGCGCCTCATGTTATGGACTATACCGGAGAAGTTGTCGTAGATTACCGTTCTGTCAGTGATCCGTCGGTTCTTTATGAGAACGGTAAATGGTATCTCTACCCCAGTTACGGTATGGCTTGGGTTTCAGAGGATTTTGTCACATGGAAGCATATCAGGACTACACCGTATAACATGAAATACAGTCCTGTAGTTGTCCCCTACCGCGGACGCTATTTGATGACCTCTCATTCCAACGGTCTGTATGAATCCGACTCACCGCTTGGTGACTTTTGCTTTCTCGGTGATTTTATCTTACCAAACGGAGAACCCTTTCGCCCTGTTGATCCTGCACTGTTTGTTGATGATGACGGACGACTTTATCTTTACGGCTTCTTTTTAGGAGAACAAACCCGAAAATATGTTACCCCTACCGGAACCTACGGAGTTGAGCTTGACCCGGATGATCCCAGACGTCTCTTATCAGACCCGATTACACTCTTTATGTTTGACGGCAGAAATGAATGGGAGCGTTTCGGAGAAAACCGTCAGGACACGCTTTCAGGATGGATCGAAGGTCAGTGGATGTTAAAGAAAAACGGACGATACTATCTTATATATGCCTCATCAGGCACCGAATACAGCAGCTATTGTATGGCAGCCTACTATTCGGATGAAGGACCGTTACAAGGCTTTTGTCTGCAAAAGAACAATCCTGTTATTGAAAGTCGTCACGGTCTGATTCGCGGAGCCGGACACGGTTGCATCGTTGAAGGCCCAAAGGATACCTTATGGGCATTTTATACGATCTCATTAGCCTATGCCCATCTGTATGAACGGCGCATCGGCATGGATCTCATTGCAATCAACGATGACGGCGAACTATATGCTCCGCATGGCGTTACTTGTACGCCGCAGTTTGGTCCGGGTGTCAAGGACGACCCTGTAACAGATAACGGAACAGGCCTCCTGCCGCTGATTTCACGTCAACGCGCAATGTCACGTGCAACATCACACGCTCCCGGACACGAGGGCTTTTTCGCCTTAGACGACAGTATGCTGACCTTCTGGCAACCGTCAAAGGATGATCCCTGTCCGTCTCTTACCGTCAATTTGCAAGCGCCTTATCGTGTGGAAGCCTCACGGCTTCTTTTTCGCGAAATCGGAATGGACTATCAATCAGGACGGTATCCCGGTCCGATCAGTTATACGGTAGAGGGACGGGTCGATGACTGTAATGATAAGTGGGTAACACTTATCGATCGTCGTGAAAATACCGAGGACCGAAACTGTGATTACCATACCTTTCCGCCAGTCACCTGTGATAGTGTCCGTTTGACCTTGCACGGTGCTCCAAACGGTATCATCCCCGGCGTAATGGATTTCAGCGTCTTCGGACTAAGAGATGAAACCCGTTAATCAGAATCAAAACAAGACACAGACAAAACCCTAATTTTATTAAGAAAGTTTAATATGAACAAAAATATGATTATCGAATTATCCGACTACGGCATACTTCCCAATACAAATGAGGATTACACCAAGCACATCAACGAAATTATAGCGCATGGAGAGTGTAATACTACCTATCGATTTGCTCCCGGAACATACCGCTTTTTTGCGTCAAACGGTGAAAAAGCTGCTTATTCCATGTCAAACAGCGAGCCGATCCCCGAAAGGACGCTTTCTGTTTGGCTAAAGAACAAACAAAATATTACTATTGACGGAAACGGCGCGAAGTTCCTGTACTACGGTCATGTTCAGCCTGTCACGTTAGATAACTGTCAGAACGTTACCCTGAAGCATTTCACCATTGACTGGGAAAAACCGCTTGTTGCAGAAGGCATCGTCACCGCGAGTACCGCAGACTACATTGAAGTTTCAATCGATCAACGGCTGTTTCCCTGTTTCGTTCGCAATTTCTGTCTGTACTTTGACATCGGTGACGGCGAAGTCTCTGAGCTTACTTACGGTGCACACACCTTGTATGATGCCGCCACACTCACGGTATCCCATAACAGTGCCGATACCATTATGGTAAAAAACGCCGAACAAATGGGTGAAAACCGTTTCCGCCTGTATACGACCGGTATTTTGACCGAAGATCAGGCGCCTATGGTGGGAGACGTTTTAGTACTTCGTCACAATCAACGTCATCATGCCGGAATATTTGCACAGCACTGTTGTGATCTGCATTATGAAGATATTAATATTCATTCCTGCGGCGGAATCGGAATGCTCTTCCAATTTTGTGAGAATATCACCTGTCGTCACCTGAATTTTCTGCCTAACAGAAAAATCGGACGTAAGATCTCATGCACACGTGATGACGGCATACAGATTTCCAACTGCCGCGGCGATTTCACTTTAGAAGGCTGTTCCTTCCACGGTTTACAAGACAGTCCCCTGAACATCCACGGCACCAGCGTCTGCTTAAAGAAAAAACATGACGAAAAGACGATCGAGTGCGAATTTGCTAACCAATATGCCTATAACTTTCCGCATTGGGCAAAGCCGGGTCACGCGCTTAATCTTATCGACCGCAAGAGCATGACTTCTCTTGCACAGGTAAATGTTAGTTCTTACAGCCTTATTGACGAAAGCCGTTTTCTTCTGACTCTGGCAGAACCGCTCCCCGCAACACTGTTTGAACGCTCAAAAATAGATATTGCGATCGAGAATTTGACAAACACACCGACCGTAACCATAAAAAACAACCGATTCGGAAGCTGCCGATCCCGCGGTCTGTTGGTTACGACCCCAAAACCGGTTGTTATTGAAGACAATCTTTTTGAATCGGCGGGTTCTGCCATTCTGATCTCCGGTGATGCCAGTTTTTGGTATGAATCCGGTGCCTGTCGCGATGTTATTATCCGTCGAAATATCTTTACCGATGCCTGCAATCTTGCTCCTTATCAGTATTGCTATGCTATGATAAGCATTTGCCCGTTGATTCCAAAACCAAAAAAAGATGCTCCTTATCATAGTAACATAATAATTGAAGACAACAGTTTTGACTCTCCCGACACACCGATTTTGTATGCTTTCTCGGTAGACCGATTAATTATACGCAACAATCGTGTGTGCCATTCAGAACGTATTGCGCGGTTAGATAGTGAGAAAAGTCTTTTTCATCTCAAGAACTGCTGCAAAGCTGTTTTGACAGGAAACACACTTATCGGTGATTTCGCCTTGAACGAAAAGAAGATCGAAAACAGTACCGTAAGTGAAAAGTGAGAAATCATAATATATAGTTTTTCTGAAAAATACGTTACGTTTCATTTAATCTATAAAAATTAAACGGAGATCATCCTATGAAACCCTTACATTCTCTAAAAACTAATACCGATGTCTTTGCGGGCATCAGAATGAATGTGATCGGAGATTCGATCACTCACGGAACATATACAGCTCCCGGCGACATCGGGCCGGCATCGGTCACCGACAAGCCGTGGTGTATTCTTCTGGGAGAACAGCTTGGTTTCTCCAATGTCAACAACTACGGTATTTCCGGAATATCGATCAGTTCAACGACCGATGTAAATCCTCTTCACGCGATCTCTTCGGAATATGCAACCATGTCTGACGAAGCAAACCTGATTCTTGTTGCCGGCGGAACCAATGACTACGGTACTTGCGTGAAGCTTGGAACAACGGAGGATGCCGAAGATGTTTCGTTTTACGGCGGTCTACATGTTCTTTGCAAAGGCTTACGTAAAAAGTATCCCCATGCGGTGATAGTTTTTATTACTCCAATTAACCGAACCGATGAGGCAGAAAATGAAAACGGCAATACGCTCGATCAATACCGTAGAGCCATTTACGATGTTGCAAGCGGTGTGTACGGCTTTTCGGTTATAGACGGAAGCACACTTGGCTTTACTGATGATATGGATACTTATTTGAGTGACGGTGTTCATCCCACACCCGATGGACACAGGCTGTTTGCCGACGCAGTGGCAAAACTGCTCGTACCGATCTTGTCAAAGGCTTCGCGATAGTGTTCACAAACTATAATCTATAAAATAAAGGCAATATCGGTTCGATTCACTGTGCTCCGGTATTGCCTTTTATTATTCAATCGCATATAAATCCAACGATAGATGAGTATGTGATCTTTATGCAATCAAAAAATGCAGTCTGCTCGTCTGTGATATTTTCAGTACTCAAGCGTGCTTTTTCGTTAAGCAGACTGAGAATCCCAAGCCGAAAGCGTGTCCCCATATCGATATACCATGGTCATAATACGGATATGTTGTTACTATTCGGTTTGCCTCAATGTAAGTACGTCTTTTTACGTCAGGTATTATTTTGCTTTTCGGTGTTCCGTGATAGCATTTGTCCATGATTATTTGTGATCGCATTAATTGATGTATTACATGTTGCAGCTTCCGTCTTAGTTCAAATTATCTTATAAATTTATTGTATTCACAGCAACATCTTTTGTAAATGGTATGACTAAAACACTTGACGAAATCGAGCCAAAATGCTATAATGTAACCGATGTGACCAACACTGCTAAATAATCGCAGTACCAACGTGAATGCAGCAATTACGTTGAACCCAATTCAGATAAACATGCTTATGAAAAACGCCCGCTCCGCGGATTTGTTTTAAAGTATCAAGGATCATTGCTTTTCGTACGGACACGTCATGCGTGCAGAGTCCGGATGTCTTTTTTATCTGTCCAAGCATTCGTCATATTATGTTAAAAGGTTCACACCGGCAGATGCTATGCCATAAATTTTGATGCGTAAATCAATGACGAGCCTTTTGCATTAAATTCAAAATAATCAGTCGAAAAAAACAAGACAGCTTGTGACGCATGGCCGGCAGGCGATCTGTACCGTCACGCGGCAACTGTGTGCGCTTTTTACGATGTAAAATAGTTTTTGCGTATCGAAAGCAAAACACCAAAACATTATACAAAGTCCGATCATAACATCATTTTTGAACTTATGTAATCAAAGGAAAGGTAATCTATGGAATTTTTAGAGTTTTGGGGGCAGATGACGGCAAATCCTCTGCTGTTTATCGCCGTAACGCTTACGCTGGGTGTTATATTGGTAAACGGTTGGACTGATGCGCCGAATGCCATTGCCACCTGTGTTGTAACAAGGTGTATGCCGCCGAAGGCAGCAATACTCATGGCAGCGGTATTCAATTTTTTCGGTGTTTTCATTATGACCAAGATCAGCAATGAAGTTGCCGTAACTATCACCCGTATGGTGAATTTCGGAGATAACCCGGGAAGAACCGTTATTATCGTTTTATGTGCGGCAATGTTTGCAATCGTTATATGGGCTACACTTGCCTGGGCGTTCGGTATTCCGACAAGCGAGAGCCACGCGCTGATAGCAGGTCTTACCGGCGGTGCTATGGCATTAAACGGTCTTGATGCTATCGGTTGGGGTGAGTGGCTTAAGGTAGTTTACGGCATCGTCATCTCGGTCGTCTTAGGCTTTGGCCTTGCCTGGATGATATGTAAGCTCGTAACAAGGATTTGTTACAAAGCGAACCGTCCCAAAACAGAGCCGTTTTTCAGAGGTGCACAGATCGTAGGTGCTGCGGCAATGGCATTTATGCACGGCGCACAGGACGGTCAGAAATTCATGGGAATCATTCTGCTTTGCGTGTTCACACTGCAAGGCACAGGTGCTGCTGCAGCAACCTTTACTATACCGACCTGGCTTATGATCGTTTGCTCGCTCGTTATGGGTGCGGGTACGGCGATCGGCGGTAAAAAAATTATCAAGTCGGTAGGCATGGATATGGTGAAGCTTGAAAAGTATCAGGGCTTCTCGGCTGACATCGCGTCCGCTATATCTCTTGTGTTCTGCTCGGTGTCCGGCCTCCCCGTCTCAACTACGCACGTAAAGACCACCTCGATCATGGGTGTCGGTGCTGTAAAAAGAGTATCCGCTATAAACTTCGGAGTAGTAAAGGAAATGGTCATGACATGGATACTTACATTCCCCGGATGCGGACTTCTTGCATTTTTAGTAACAAAATTGTTCTTACTTATCTTCAATTGATCGAAAGGAAACATAAAAATGGCTAAAGGTGATAAATTCTATTATGAAAACTTTGCGGAGTGTACCGCACTTGCAAAAAAAGCAGCAGCTTACCTCGTTGAGTGCCTTGAGAACTACGATTCAGACAAAATAGAAAATATGCTTGAAGAAATGCACGTGTTTGAGCACAGTGCGGATATAAAAAAGCATGAAATGAACGAGGCTCTTGCAAAGGCGTTCGTGACACCCGTTGACCGCGAGGACCTCGACATGATGAGCCACCAGCTTGATACTGTTCTCGATCTCATCGAGGAGGTATTACAAAAACTATACATATACAACATCAAGACGATAGAGCCTGCCGCGATCGATTATGCGAAGCATCTCGTAAAAGCCTGCGACCTTTTATGCGCGATCATGGTTGAGTTTGAGAACTTCAAAAAATCAAAAAAGCTTCATTCTCTCATTGTTGAAGCAAACGATGTCGAGGAGGAGTGCGATAAGCTTTATCTTGCTACGATGCACGAGCTTACCAAGAAATCCACCGACGTTCTCACTACGATTTCCTGGTATAAGATATATGATTGCTTTGAGGCTTGTTCCGACGCCTGTGAGCACGTAAGCGAATGTGTCGGTTCAATCGTTATGAAAAATACTTGATTTCAACTGAACTTAATACAATTTGTTCTATATACGCAAAAAGCACCCTTACGGTGCTTTTTTGTTGTTTTAAGTTGAATATTTTAAAACTACATAACAATAAAAAGAATTACCGAAAAAGAATATCTCGATAATTCCTTAAATTAAAAGGGAGCAAGGGGATTTGTATGTGAAGAGAAGAGCATGATCAAAAATCTATGCTTCATGCTCCTAAAGGCTGGTTGAGAGACGGATTCTCGCCGGGAAGCAAAAAATCCGCTAAAAAAGCTTATGCTTTTTTAGCGGATTATTCTATTATTTATCCGAGCAGAACATCCGATATCAGCATGACACAAAATCCGACGAGCAATGCATATGTCGCACCTCGTTCACTTCCGTGAGCATGTGTTTCCGGGATCATCTCATCGCTTATTACATAAAGCATCGTGCCTCCCGCAAATGCGAGCGCAAACGGCAGTATTGCCGATGAGATGCTTACGGCAAAGTATCCGATGAGTGTTCCGACGACCTCGACAAGACCGGTCAGCATCGCGCATACAAAGGTCTTTCGCGGTGTTACGCCAGAAGCAAGCATGGGGGCGATTATGACCATTCCCTCGGGAATGTTCTGGAGTGCGATACCGCCGGCTATCAAAAGCGCCTGCGAAGTATCGCCGGAACCGAAGCCTACGCCTGCGGCAATACCCTCGGGAAGATTGTGTATTGCTATTGCTGTTACAAACAAAAGTACTTTATTAAGGCTTGCGTTGTTATGTTCTTCAATATCCGGGCCGACAAGCTTGTGTAAGTGCGGCACCAGTTTATCTATAAGATTCAGGCAAACGGCACCGGCAAAGATACCGAGCACTGTTGTCAACAGACCGTATCTGCCGCCGTATTCGAGCGACGGCATGATCAGTCCGAGCACTGCCGCCGCGAGCATGACTCCTGCGGCAAAGGAAAGCACGATATCCGAAAATTTGTGCGACATTTTTTTGAATATAAAGCCTATCAGCGCACCGATGACCGTAGCGCCGCCGACGCCTATAGCCGTAAGTAATACCAATTCCATGATTATGCCTTTCTTGAAAGACGAATATCAAATTTCAAAAGCTTCCCACATCAAACAGCGCAAGGCGTTGATGTGGGAAGCTTGTTTGTTACGCTGTTATTATATATTATAACACAAGCGACGGCGCGGTGTAAACGCGCGCGGCAAGCTCGTTGTTGAGCATGTAAAGGCTCTTGGGATCGGAGCCGAACAGCTCCATCTTTGAAATAAGATCGTTTGCATTTGTTTCTTCCTCACCCTGTTCCTTTACGAACCAGTCAAGGAACTGCATCGTACGGAAATCCTTCACATCATATGCAGCGGCATAAATGTCGTTGATAAGTGAGGTAACGTAGAGCTCATGCTCAAGCCCTGCCTTAAGTACGTCCATATCGCAGGAGAAGACCTTGTCGGGCTTTGCGATCGCATCAAGTGTAACGGTCATGTTTTCGTTCTGCAGGTAGGTATAGAAAAGCATTGCGTGATCTCTTTCCTCCTGCGCCTGGACCATATACCAGTTAGCAAAACCGTCAAGACCTCTTGCCTTGAAGTAGTTTGAAAAATCAAGGTAGAGATAAGCGGAGTAAAACTCCTTGTTGATCTGTTGATTGAGTAATTCGTGAACCTTTGCGTTTAACATGTTGATACCTCCGTAGTTAAAATTATATTTCTTCAAAATCAGCTGCACCGTGCTTGCACAGCGGGCATACAAAATAGTCGGGAAGCTTGTCTCCCTCATATACATAAACGCATATCTTGCATACATAACCCTTCTTGCCGTCTGTCTCGGGCTTTGGTTTTACGTTGTTCTGATAGTAGGTGTATGTCATTGTTTCGGCTGTGGTTATCACTCTGGATTCGGTAACAGAGCAGATAAACATTCCGTGTGTGCCAAGATCTATATACTGCTCGACCTTGAGCGACATAAATGAATTTATATATCTGGGCAGGAATATGAGTCCGTTATCCGAACGCAACGGATCGCATCCGGCGAATTTGTCAACATTCCTTCCGCTTTGGAAACCGAACTTTTCAAACACCGAAAACGGAGCGTCGGTACTTAAGCAGTTGATATTCATTATACCTGTCTGTTTTATTACATGGTGAGAATAATTTTCCTTGTTGATGGTGACAGCAAGCCTGTTGGGGGTGTTTGTTACCTGTGTGACCGTGTTTACTATAAGACCGTTATCCTTTTTGCCGTCGTTGGATGTGATAACATAAAGACCGTATCCTATATTGAAGAGTGCACTCAGATCATTTTTGTTTGCGGTGGAATCCTGCTTTGCAAGATATTCGCGGCAGAGCTCGTCGGCAAGGTCGTTGAGCTTTTGACTGCTTTCCTCGTTGAGCGAGGAAAGTATTCTTACTTCATTTTCGGCAAATGTGAGATTCTTGCTCTTTTCAAGCATACTCTTCATTATTTTTGCCGCCATAGGCGCCCAGCTTCCGTTTTCGATAAGGGCGACAGTGCGGTTACTGAAGTTACGCTCTGTCAGGTGGTCGATGAATTCACGCATGAACGGGAAAATATCCGCATTGTAGGTCGTTGTCGCGAGTACGAGCTTGCTGTATCTGAACGCGTCCGCAACGGCAGCGGAAATATCGCACCTTGCAAGATCGTAGATCTTTACTTTGGGGCATCCGTTTGCTTTAAGCTTTTCTTCGAGCTGAAGTACTGCCTTTTTGGTGTTGCCGTATACAGAGCTGTATGCGATCACGATGCCGTCCTCTTCGCTCTGATAGCTTGACCATGTGTTGTAAAGACCGAGATAGTAGCCGAGATCTTCGGTGAGGACCGGGCCGTGCAGGGGGCATATGGTCTGTATATCAAGTCCGGACGCTTTCTTGAGAAGGGCCTGTACCTGTGCACCGTACTTGCCAACAATACCGATATAGTAGCGTCTTGCTTCATCCGGCCAGGGCTCGTTTACATCGAGTGCGCCGAATTTGCCGAAGCCGTCAGCAGAGAACAGAACCTTGTCTGTGCTGTCGTAGGTAACGATGACCTCGGGCCAATGTACCATAGGAGCGGTTACAAAAGTAAGATTGTGCTTGCCGAGCGAAAGCGTGTCGCCTTCACCGACAACGATCTGCTTTTCAGCGAAATCTGTACCGAAAAAGTTTTTCATCATGGCGAATGCTTTGGCAGATGAAACGATCTTAGCTTCGGGGTATGCCTTAGCGAAATTTGCAATGTTTGCCGAATGGTCCGGCTCCATGTGCTGGACTACAAGGTAGTCGGGCTTTTTGTTCCCGAGGGTATTTTCGATATTGTCGAGCCACTCGTGAGTGAAAGCGGCGTCGACCGTATCCATTATCGCGATCTTTTCGTCAATTATCGCATAAGAGTTATACGACATGCCGTTCGGAACAACGTACTGTCCTTCGAACAAGTCTACTTTGTGATCGTTGACGCCGATGTATTTGATATCATTTGTGATTATCATATTGTATCACCTCTGTTTTCATCATTCTTATGTAATTGTATCACATATTGATCAAAAATTCAACATTAAAAACATTATTCGATAATATTTCCGTCGGTGGAAATTGTTATAACCTGCCACGGAATAAATTTTCCGCTTGCCTGAAGCGCACGTTTGGCTGCGTTTTCGATGCCGCCGCAACATGGAACCTCCATACGTACGATGGTCACGCTCTTGATATCGTTGTTTGCTATTATCTGGGTAAGCTTTTCGGCATAATCGCCCTCGTCAAGCTTGGGACATCCGATAAGAGTTATGTGGTTGCGGATGAATTTGTTATGAAAGTTACCGTAAGCATAAGCTGTGCAGTCTGCCGCGATGAGCAGGTTTGCTTGGTCAAAATACGGAGCGTTTACGGGAACGAGCTTTATCTGACAGGGCCACTGTCTGAGCTGGCTTGTGATTTGTGCAGGCTCGCATGAGGCTGTGGAACTTTCGCGGTTTATTGTTTTTGACTGTGTACCGGGACATCCGCAGGGAAGCTTTACTCCGTGCTTTTTCATTTTCGCCTGACGTACAGCATCCTCGTCGTATGCGGGAGCCTCGCGCTCCTCAAAGGTTATTGCGTTTGTGGGGCATGCCGGGAGACAGTCTCCGAGTCCGTCGCAATAATCCTCACGTGTGAGCTTTGCTTTGCCGTTTATCATTTCTATAGCGCCCTCATGGCAGGCCGCCGCGCAAGCACCGCAGCCGTTACATTTTTCTTCGTCGATCT
>JAFUMW010000164.1 GCA_017482465.1 Clostridia bacterium | reverse complement strand
GATACTGTAAATCTGTACAGCGGTACCGTGGCCTACACCGCCGCAAGCTCGATGATCGCCGCGGTTGACAACCTCTCCGGCGCCAAGTTCAATATGTACGGCGGCACGCTGGACAGCACTTACCACTCCATCCGCAACAAGGGTACGGTGAACATCTCCGGCGGTACGGTTACCTCCGACAGAGACGCCATCCAGGCCGACGCGGGCGACGTCACCATCTCCGGCACCGCACTTGTGACCTCCACCGGCTCCGGCTGGGCAACCGTCAATCTCTATGGCGGTAAATTCGATATTACCGGCGGTACTATCACTCACGGCAACGGCGGTCTGCCTGTCAATGTACCTGCATCCGCCAGCGGAAGCTTAAATATCTCCGGCGGCAGCATCACCACCTCCGGAAAGAAGGATACCGTTTATCTGACATCCGCCAATGTTGACGTGACCATTACCGGCGGCTCCATCACCAACACCTACGGCAGCGTCAGCTACTCCAGTAACAACAACAGCCGCTATGGCTGGGCCATTGATGTGATCGACGTCAAGTCCCTGACCATCTCCGGTGCGCCCGTCATTGACAGCATCTATCTTGTAAAAGACAAGACCATCACTGTGGGCCAGAGCGGCCTGAGCAACACCAGCCCCATCCCCGTTTATTGCCGCTCCTGCCCCGCCGCTGTCACCAGCCAGAACAGCACCGATTACAGCAAGTACTTCACTCCCAAAGAGAGCTATGCAGGTACTTACACCATCGTGAACAAGGACAATGTGGTCTGGTTCACCCGGAGTGTGACTGTCAGCTACACCGACGGCGCGGACGGCACGGAGGTCTTCGCCGATCAGAGCTATCCCACCTATCTCGGCGCGGATACTCCCACCTTCGTCGGCACTCCCGAGCGCACCGGCTACACCTTCACCGGCTGGTATCCCGCGGTCAGCGACACCGTGACCGAGAGCGAGACCTACACCGCCCAGTGGGATGCCAACGAGTACACCATCACCTTCAACACCGACGGCGGCACAGAAGTTGCTCCCATCACGCAGGATTACGGCGCAGCGATCACCGCTCCCGTTAACCCCACCAAGGTAGGCTACAGCTTCGACAAGTGGGAGCCCGCGATTCCCGCTACAATGCCCGCAGGTAATATGACCGTCAAGGCACTGTGGATCGAAAAAGATGATGTATCCATCGAAACGGGTACCCAGAGCTACACCTTCGACGGTCAGGCAAAGGCGTTTGCCATATCAGGCACATCTCTCACAGGCTTTACCGTTGAATACTATGTAGAAGATGATTGGACAACGGACGCTCCTACAGATGCAGGCAAATATGATGTGAGAATTACAAGAGACGAGGACGGCACATATAAGGCGTTCAACAAGACTCTTGAAGATGCACTTGAAATTTCGCCCAAGGAAATTACTCGTCCCGAACAGGCAGAGGCAGTTACATATACGGGCAGTGCTCTTACTTACGGCGTGACCGAAACGGCTGACTACACCGTAACAAACGGAACTCAGACAGCGGCAAATGAGAATGGCTACACTGTCATCATCAGCCTCAAGGATAAGGACAACACCGTTTGGGATGACGGAACTGTCACCGACCTTACACACAAGTTTATCATTAACCGCAAGGCGATCGAGGCTGTTGCCGGCGTACAGGCTCCTGTTGCGGCACAGACTGCACAGACTACCGTCAGCGGCGAAAACTACAGCGGCACGGTTAAATGGAATCCCGATGTAACAACATTCGGCTACTATACCGCATACACCGCGACAGTAACTCTCACAGCGGATACCAACTACAAGTTTGCGGACAGCATCACTCTTGCAGACTACGAGGTAAGTGTAAGCAATGACAATAAAACACTCACGCTTACAAGGACATTTGACAAGACAGCAAAGGCAAAGATAATATCCATAACAGCTCCCACTGTTGACAAGTTAGCCGTATACGGAACGCTTGATGATGCGTTGAGCGTAATGCCGGGTACTGTCGTTGCCGAAACCGAGGCAGGCAGGACAACGCTTCCCATAACCTGGGAGATCGTCGGCACGTATAACGCAGTCCCCGAGCAGAGCAACACCTTTAAGTGGAGTGCAGGCATCGGCGACTATGACGCAAACGGCATAACCTTAAGCGGCAATGTTAACGTTGTCAATGCTGACTTCATTGGCGTGGTCAACACAGGCACTCCTGCAGAGATCACCTACGACACAAGCACGTTTGACGTAAGCTCTATGTTTACTCCCGACACAAACGCAGGCACTGCAAGCTACGAGATAGTAGTTCTCGGTACTGTGGGCGAGGGAACAGCTACTCTTGGTGAAGACGGTAAAACTCTTACCATCACCAAGGCAGGTGTGATCACAGTCAAGATGACCACAGAAGCAAACGGCGCGTACGGAGAGGGAAGTGCAAGCACGACTCTTACCGTAAACGCAGGCGTCGGAGCGGCAGAGGTGACTATTGACAGCTGGACGTACGGCGACACGGCAAGCACTCCGGTTCTCACAAGCGAAACAAACGCTACAGAAGGTGCGACCTATCTCTATGAGTCGACCGACGGCAAGGGCTACAGCAGTGAAAACGCGCCCACAAACGCAGGTGCGTACAAGGTAACGGCAACGCTTGCCGCGAACGATCTTTACGCTGAAGCTGAATGCAGTGCGGAATTTACGGTAAGCAAGGCGACACCCGTAGTTGCCGATCCGCCTTACGCAAAGCATATTGCGATAGACTCCGCACTCAGCGAATCTGTTATCGAAAAGGGTAGGGTAACAGGATTAAACGGAGTTGTGCTTGACGGTAAATTCACATGGAAGAACCCGAACACGATCATTCGTGAGGATCAGGCGCAGACAGCGGTGTTCACACCGGTTGATGAAAACTATGCGACAACAGAGCTTGAGCTTAACATTACCACATTCGGTTCAACTCCGCCGGATACGTCGAGCGGTGATACGAGTGAAACAAAGACGGTAAAGAACAGCGACGGCACAACAACAAAAATTACGACCGAGCCGGACGGTACGGTAACAGAGGTCACGGAATATCCCGGCGAGGGAACAGTGACTGTAGTGACCGAAAAGGACGGCACGGTAATAACGACCGTTGAAGATACCGAGGGTAACATAGTACATATCACCGAAGAAACTGACGGAACAGTAATCACCAGAACCGAGGGATCTGACGGAACTGTTACAACCACGATCGAAGAAGCCGACGGAACTATTGTTTCAGAGACCGAGGATACGGACGGAAATGTAACTACCGTTACCGTAACACCCGATGGAGATACCACAGCCGAAACGATCGATCCCGAGGGTAACAAAACTAAGGTCGAGTTTACAACGGACGGTGAAATGACGATAACCGAGGAAAGGACCGACGGTACGGTCATCACCACTGTGGCAGAGGACGAGGAAATAGTAACAGAGGTAAAACTCGTCAAGGACGCCGACGAGACCGAGATCGCTATTCCCGTAACGACAGATGAGGACGTTAA
This sequence comes from Clostridia bacterium, assembly GCA_017482465.1. GTDB lineage: Bacteria > Bacillota > Clostridia > Oscillospirales > CAG-272 > UBA4717. The sequence continues at coordinate 34,640 of JAFUMW010000164.1, read as the reverse complement.
GATAACCTTTACAGATGAAGACGGCAACGAGGTCGAGATCACCGACTATGATGTGACAGACGACGGAATCGTTGTAAAGGTAAAGGAAAGCGGAACGCTCAGAATGTCGCGCGGCAAGAAGATATTCCTCGACGTACACCCTGTAGACCATTGGGCAACAGACGAAGTGGACTATGTATATGAAGCAGGTCTGATGAAAGGTGTATCGGCAGACTATTTCGCACCCGACGTAAGCATAACAAGAGCGATGTTCACTACCGTACTGTGGAGAATGGAGGGAGAACCCGAGGTCGATACCGATATTCCGTTTGAAGATGTAGTCAATGGAAGCTACTACGAAGAAGCAGTACGCTGGGCGGCAGACGCGGGCGTAGTCAAGGGAGTAAGCGAAACAGCGTTTGCACCCGATGTAGAGATCACGCGTGAGCAGATGGCTACGATGATCTATCGCTATGTTCAGTATATCGGTGAGGACACAAGCGTCGGAGAGAACACGAACATTCTCTCTTATGATGACTTTGACGAGATCTCCGAATATGCTATTCCTGCTATGCAGTATGCAGTTGGCTCGGGACTTATCAAGGGCAGGACAGAAAGCACCCTTGATCCTCTTGACAATGCAACAAGAGCAGAAACCGCAGCAATTCTTGAAAGATTTATCAAAGCTAATAAGTAAGAGTTGCACACTGATCGGAACAGAGTTTTCTCTGTTCCGATCTTTTTTTGGAAAAAGGTTTTTAAAATATTTTGTTGTTGAAGATTGTCATTTTTTGATATGTGTGGTATAATAATACTGATCGGGGAACGATTAAACACAGCGATATAAATATCTGACGGCATTTGGTATATGTACTCTGTACGCGATATGACCCTTTGGGACGCGACAAGAAATTTATATAGTATCGCAATCAAATGCAACGAGGTCATATCGCCAAAAATATGTTGTCATCTGAATCATCTAGTATATTTTACGTTGTACATTATAAGGATGATTTATGAAAGGCTGTAAAGATATGAAAGAAAACAAACATTCAAAATTTTCTAATCGTTGGGGATTTGTATTATCTGCCGTAGGTTCTGCAGTTGGTATGGCAAACGTATGGGGATTTCCCGCAAAAATGGGCGCGAACGGAGGCGGAGCGTTTCTGTTTGCTTACCTGTTATTTGTTGCACTTTTCAGCGTTGTGGGACTTTCGGCTGAATACGCGATCGGACGGCGTGCCAAAACAGGAACACTCGGATCTTATAAAAATGCATGGGAAACAAGAGGAAAGAAGGCAGGAAAGGTCGGCGGACTTTTGGGCTGGCTTCCGCTTGCAGGCTCAATGTGTATTGCTATCGGATACGCTGTAATTATTGCTTATGTGTGCAAGGCGTTCTGGGGTTCGCTTACCGGTGAGCTTATGTCTGTAGACACCGGCGCATGGTTTGATGCTTTTTCGTCCGCGTCATATTCTGTTGTACTGTTTCATATTATCGTAGTCATAGCCACACTACTTACCCTGTTGCTCGGCGCTAAAAGTATAGAAAGATCCAACAAGGTAATGATGCCCGTTTTTTTCTGTGTGTTTGCTGTTCTTGCAGTACGCGTAGCATTTTTGCCGGGTGCGGTTGAGGGCTATAAGTTCATGTTCACTCCCGACTGGTCGGTTCTTGCAAAGCCTATGGTATGGATATGGGCGATGGGACAGGCTTTCTTCTCACTTTCCGTAACAGGCAGCGGCATGATCGTATACGGCGCTTATTTAAGTGAAGAAGAAAATGTTGTAGGAGTGGCAGTTCGTACAGCTATATTTGATACTATTGCCGCGTTTGTTGCCGCGCTTGTTATTATTCCCGCATGCTTTGCGTACGGCTTAGATGTGGGCGCAGGTCCGTCGCTTCTGTTTGTTACCTTGCCTCGCATACTTCAGGATATCCCTTTCGGTCAGGTATTCGCGATATTCCTTTATATTGCTATGATATTTGCCGGAGTAAGCTCGCTTCAGAATATGTTTGAAGCTGTCAGTGAGTCTCTCCAGGCTCGTTTTCCCAAGCTTTCCCGTATAGCTGTTTTGATGATCGTAAGTGTTATTTGCCTTGGCTTCGGCTTAAACATGGAGTCTATTTCAAAATGGGGACCGTGGATGGATATTGTTTCGATATACATTATTCCTTTGGGTGCTACCTTGGGTGCTGTTTCTTGGTTCTGGATCATGAAAAAGCAGGAGCTTCTTAATGAGATCAATAAAGGTGTAGCCAGAGCACGCAAAGGCTTGTGGTATAATGCCGGAAGGTTTCTTTATGTTCCCTGTGCGATAATTCTTTGTTGTGTCGCACTTTTTATGAAGATAGCGTTCTAAGATAGATATGTTAATTAAAAATTTGAGGAGATCATCTTGAAGAAAAAGTTCTTTTGATCGTTCTTGTAATAATCTTTCTTATATTTGTTTTCTGGCGGGCGGGAGCTCTTATAAAATGTGAAGTTCTTTCAAACGCTCATTATGATGAATTCAAGTACGCGTATAAAAACGGAGAAAATTATGGTAAAGCATCCGATAGAGCCTGTGTACGACAAAAGATCAAGAATACTGATACTCGGAAGCTTTCCGTCTGTAAAGTCGCGAGAGAAAATGTTTTTTTACGGACATACTCAAAACAGGTTCTGGCGGGTAGTTTCCGCGTTATTTAATGCTCCGTGTCCCGAAACGGTTGAAGAAAAGAGCAGCTTTTTACTCGAGCACGGCATAGCTCTTTGGGATGTGATAGGTGCTTGCGACATAGAAGGAAGTGCCGACAGCACGATCAAAAACGTCGTGCCGAATGATATCGGTATGATACTTAAGTGTTCGGATATCGAAAACATCTTTGTTAACGGCAAAACCGCTAAACGGTATTATGATAGGTTTTTAAAGGACAGTATTAAACGCGACGCGGTGTGTCTGCCGTCAACGTCTCCCGCAAATGCCGCGTGGACGCTTGAAAAGCTTATTACAGCATGGTCGGTTATAAAATTGTAAAACAAGGCGCTCTGACAGAAATGTCGGAGCGCTTTGTTGATATGTGTGCATATTTTTATCAAAATCATAAAATACTATATAAAAACGATGTGAGGACGGTAGAATGAACAGATCTATATGGGACGCGTCGGCAGAGCTTCCGGCGTTTGACGAATTAAAAGAGGATATAAAAACTGAGGTGCTGATAATCGGCGGAGGGATCACCGGTTTATTAAGCGCATACTTTCTCAAAGAAGCAGGTGTCGGATGTGTGCTTGTTGAAAAGGAACGTATTTGTGGCGGAACTACACACAATACTACAGGAAAAATTACGTATCAGCATGGACTTATATATAACAAGATACTTAAAAGCCGAGGGGCTGATATTGCAAAAATGTACCTGCAGGCAAATAAAGAGGCGTTTGAAAAGTATGGAAAACTGTGCGGCGGCATTGACTGCGACTATGAATTAAAAGACAATTATGTTTACTCGGTCGATAACGGAAAGAAGCTCGAATGCGAGCTTGAAGCACTTGCAAAGATCGGGTATAATGCCGATCTTTGCCGCGACCTGCCTCTGCCTCACAAAACGGTCGGTGCTGTGAGGTTTAAGGCTCAGGCTCAATTCAACGTGTTAAAATTTCTTGCAGTTATCGCCCGTGATCTCAAAATATACGAAAACACTCATGTTCGTGAAATGATAAAAAATACCGCTGTCACAGATAAGGCAAGGATCAGCGCTCAAAAGGTAATAGTAACAACACATTTTCCGTTTATAAACAAGCACGGCTCGTATTTTCTCAAGCTTTATCAACACCGCTCATATGTGATAGCACTCGAAAACGCCGCCGATGTTAACGGTATGTATGTTGACGATGAAAAAACGGGGTTGTCGTTTAGAAATTATGGAAAGCTTTTGCTTTTGGGCGGCGGAGGACACCGTACGGGCAAGAACGGCGGCAATTGGAATGAGTTACGCAATTATGCAAAGATGCACTACCCAAAGTCGCAGGAAAGATATTTCTGGTCAGCGCAGGATTGTATGAGTCTTGACGGTGTACCGTATATCGGACGCTACAGTGCAAGTACACACGAGCTGTATACAGCGAGCGGCTTTAATAAATGGGGAATGACCGGCGCGATGCTTTCGGCGATGATGCTTACGGACGCGGTCACGGGCAAGGATAATGAATATTCGAGGGTATTTACACCGTCAAGAAGTATGGTCAAGCCACAGTTGCTTGTAAACGGCTTTGAAACAACAAAAAATTTGCTGACTGTATCCGAAAAAAGATGTCCGCATCTCGGGTGTGCGCTCAAATATAACAGAGACGAGCACTCGTGGGACTGTGCCTGCCATGGATCGCGCTTTTCAGAAAGCGGAAAGCTTCTTGAAAATCCCGCAAATGGTTATCTTGACGTTAAATAAGACTTTGTTTTCTTGACATCAAATGCCTGTCGTGTTATACTATGGTTAAAATACAGTATCAGAGAGGGTAATATGGAACCGAAAAACTACACTGTGGTAAAGATCGAGGGTGAATACGCATATCTGCGCGAGGACGGCAAGACGGCGGACGACGATCTGTTTATAGCAATGGCACTGCTTCCTCCGGGGATCGATATAGGCACAAGATTACACTGCGAAATGTTTGAGTATACCGTGATATGACGGCTCTGTCAGAAAAAAGAAACGGCTCGCTTCTCGGCGAGCTGTACTTTCGGCGCAAATATCAACTCAAGGTTGATATTTGCGCCGATGTGTTTGATAACAATATTGCAAAAAATATTGTTATAGTGTATAATCAAAATAAATAAACTATGGGGAAGGCTTGATATGTTTGAAAACCGTGTACTTGCAGAAAACATAAAAATTCACCGTAAGCAGAATAAAATGACACAGTCACAGTTGGCGGGCAGACTGTACGTGACAGCGCAGACCATATCAAAATGGGAAAACGGACTTTCTGTACCCGAGCTTGATAATTTGTGCGAGATCGCCGACATTTTCGGTGTCAGTGTGGACGCCCTGCTTCGAAGCTCGTCCCGCGAAAATAAGACCATGATAGCGATCGACGGCGGCGGTACAAAGACAGAATTCATACACTTTGATGAAAACGGAAAGATACTTGGCCGCGTTCTGCTCGGCGGAACAAATCCCAATCTGGTCGGACTTGACAACGCGGTCTCTACCTTGCTTCAAGGAATAGATCTTTTGCACACCAACAAGGGCGCGCTTTGCGGAATATTTGCCGGTGTCGCAGGCTGTGCACTCAAACAGAACAGCGAAAGGCTTGCTAAAGAGATAAAGAAGAACTATCCGCAGGCATCGGTGTCGGTGGAGTCGGACATACACTGTGTTATCAACAGTGTGCGAGGACTTGAGCGTTCGATAGCGGTCATATGCGGAACAGGCTCGGTAGTTTATGCAAACGACGGTAACGAGCTTCACCGTATAGGCGGCTGGGGATATATTTTTGACAAGGCGGGAAGCGGCTTTGATATCGGCCGCGACGCTATATGTGCCGCGCTCGAGTACGAAAACGGATTTGCACCGGCATCGTATCTGACAGACGCGGTACGCGAACGTATCGGAGGCGACATTATGGAAAGCTTTGATATGATATACTCCAAGGGAAGAGATTACATAGCTTCTTTTTCAAGACTGGTGTTTGACGCACACAGTAAGGGTGACAAGGTAGCAAAGGAGATAATCAGAAAGACCACCGACCGCATCGCATTCCTTGTCAACCACGCATACAAGAAATATGATTGCGGAAATGAAGTTGTGATCTCAGGCGGTATCACCTCGCACCGGGAGGTGCTCGAATCTATGATATATCCGAAGCTTGAAAAGGGATTAAAGCTTATGTTCCCCGAGTTTCCGCAGATATACGGAGCATGCCTCAAATGCATGAATATAAGCAAGATCGAGGTCGATGCCGACACGTTCGACGAAAACTTCAGAAATTACACAGCTGATAAATAAAAGGAAATAGCGTGAAAGTATAATTTGCAGAATGCTTGAAGCGGATTATTTCACGCCCGAACAAAGTGAGGTACAGAGGATATTAATGTGTATTTCGTACCGATGCTTGGCAGAAAAACGGAGATTATTATGAGCATTACAGAAAAGAGAAACCCCAAAACCACACATATCGACCGTATGGACACGATGTCGATGTTAAAAATAATCAACGAAGAAAACATGAATTCTGTAAAAGCGATAGACGGCGCGATTGAAAGTATCGAAAAGGCGGTCGAGGCTGTAAGCGCGGCTCTCGCGAAAGGCGGCAGGCTGATATACGCGGGAGCAGGAACGTCGGGACGCATCGCCGTATCGGATGCCGCAGAGTGCCCTCCTACTTTCGGTGTTGACTGCAATACCGTTCTTGCACTTCACGCGGGCGGCAGAGACGCTGTGTTCAAAGCGGCTGAGGGGATCGAGGATTCTGCGGAGGCGGGAAGAGCCGATCTGCTTGCGCTTGACATTACCTCAAACGATGTAGTTATGGGAATATCTGCGTCAGGAAACGCAAGCTATGTCTGCTCGGTATTGCTGACTGCAAAGGAAAAGGGCTGTGTTACGATATCGCTTTCAAATAATAAGCCATGCAAGATCGCGGAAATTGCGGATATACCGATCGTTGTTATAACCGGTCCCGAGGTCATCACAGGCTCGACGCGTATGAAAGCGGGCAATTCACAGAAAATGGTGCTCAATATGATAACTACCTGTGCGATGGTAAAGACCGGACATGTGTATGAAAATTTGATGATAAACCTCAAGCCGACGAACATAAAATTAAGAAAGCGTATGATAGGTATAGTCGAAGCGATATGCGATGTTGATGAGGAAAAGGCGCTTGCGCTTCTTGAAGCCAACGATTTTGTAATTCGCAAGGCGGTAGCGGCGTATGAGGCAGAAAATAAATAGTATTGACATTGTGCCTGCAGTGATGTAAAATAATAGATATATTGCTGTAGGACGGATAAAAATATGAACTCAACAAAATCTGCTCGCATAATGCTTGTAATATCAATGGCTATATTCGGAACGCTTGCGCCGTTTGTTCGTAACGTCGCGGTGTCCTCCGGAGAGCTTGCACTCTACCGTGCTATTCTCGCAGCTCTGCTTATAGCTTTATTTTTACTTGTAACAAGGCAGAAGATACCCTTTGCGAAGATCGGAAAAGAACTGCCGCTTTTGTTAGCCTCGGGTATTGCCATGGGTATAAACTGGATACTTTTGTTTGAAGCGTATAAGTACACTACGGTGTCTGTAGCAACGCTGAGCTATTATTTTGCACCTGTTATCGTGACGGTGGTCTGCCCGTTTCTGTTCAAGGAAAAGCTGACGGCAAAGCAAATAATATGCTTTTTGTTTTCAACGCTCGGTCTTGTTCTCGTGATCGGCGTCCAAGATATCGGTGCGGGGAACGCAAATATTATAGGCATACTTTTCGGACTTGGCGCGGCATGCTTTTACGCAAGTGTTGTCCTGCTTAATAAGTTTATAAAAAATGTGACAGGGATACACCGTACGTTTTTGCAGTTTATAGCCGCGATAATCGTGCTTGTGCCTTATGTCGGCTTTACGAGCGGAGTAAATCTCGGAACGCTTGATGCAAAGGGATGGGGATGCTTGCTTGTGCTCGGACTTGTTCACACGGGTGTTGCATATTGTATGTATTTTTCCTCGCTCAAGGAGTTGCCGGGTCAAAAGGCTGCGATACTCAGCTACATAGATCCTCTTGTTGCGGTGATCGTTTCGGTCGCGGTGCTCGGAGAGCCGATCACGCTTACGCAGGCACTCGGCGGTGTACTCATACTCGGCTTTACGCTGTGGAATGAAATATCGGGAAAGAAATAAAACAAAAATGGACTGTTGCAATATAACAACAGCCCTTTTTTTACGAATTTCTTTCTTTGAATACTCCGCTTGAAAAGCCCTGTATCTCTTTGTTTATCTCGGCAGACTCAAGCCTTTGCTCTGCCCAAACACAGTACTGCGGATCGAGCTCTATGCCGATATAGTGCCGTCCAAGCTTTTTGGCGACTACGCTTGTTGTGCCCGAACCCAAAAACGGATCAAAAACAATATCGTTTTCATTTGAGCTTGCAAGTATGATCTTCGCGATCAATTTTTCGGGCTTTTGTGTTGGATGAGCTGTATTTTCAGGCATGGACCAGAACGGTATCGTTATATCATCCCAGAAATTTGACGGACATGTATCACGGTAGTTACCGTTTTCGCTCTCGGTCCAATCCTTGGGTTTACCGTTAACGCGGTAGGGAGCAATGACCTTTTTTCTGATCTTTACGGCTTCAAGATTGAAAGTATACTCACTGCCGTTAGTGGCAAACCAAATGTCCTCCATGCCGTTTTTCCAGTTTGCTTTCGCGCCTCTGCCCTTTTCTCTTTGCCAGGTTATACGGTTTTGCACATGGAAAAATTCCCCCAAGACCCTGCCGATTATCAGACTGCTTTCCCAGTCACAGCATACGTATATCGATCCGTTATCCTTGAGAATCGGCTTGATCCTGCTTATCCACTGTCGGGTATATTCTTCGTAATCGCTGCTTTTTTTCTTTGAAAAGGTCGTTGAATTGAAGTTCTTTGTTAGATTGTACGGCGGGTCTGCGATTATAAGGTCAACACTTTTTGCCGGCAAAAATCCGCATACTTCAAGTGTGTTGCCGTTTATTGTTTTATCTGTTACTGCAGACAGATCCTGTTGCCTTTGCGTTAGTGTGATACAGCGGCTTAAGTACGCTGCACCTTCACTCAATGGAGTGTCTATCGTTTTGTTTCTGCTTGCTTTTGTGTCCGGCATTGTTTTCTCCTGCAATCTCGTGTTTGTATTTCCCGAACCAGTATACCATAGCGCAAAGCATTTGTCAAACATTACTTTATGATGCTCGTTGGAGTGCTTTTTGCTTTTTTATATTGACATAATATTAAAAATCAAATATAATTATGGAAGAACGATTTTGTGGAGGAAATAACCATGAGAATATGTATACCGATACCATGTTTCTTTAGAAAAATGGATTTTACCGATGCTATACGAACTGTAAAAAAGCTTGGATTTGACGCAGCGGAAACATATAATTGGAAAGATCTTGATCTTGATGCTGTACGTGCGGTTTGTGAGGATACGGGCGTTGAGCTTATGAGCATGTGTACTACCGAGTTTAACATGACTGCACCCGATATGCGCGAAAAATGGCTCGATGGACTCAGAGAAAGCTGTGAGGCGGCAAAGAAAATGGGCGTAAAGCGTCTTATAACACAGGTCGGAAACGACACCGGTGTCGAACGCGCGTATCAGCATGAAAGTATAGTGCAAGCGTTGAAGCAGGCACGTCCGATCCTTGAGGAAAGCGGAGTCACTGTTATGATCGAGCCGCTCAACACGTATGTGAATCACCCGGGATATTACCTTTGGAGCTCGAGAGAAGCGTTTGATATAATACGCGAGGTCGGCCATCCTCTTGTAAAGGTGGTGTACGATATCTATCATCAACAGATAATGGAGGGGAATATAATTCCGAGCGTTACGAATAACCTTGACTGTATCGCACATCTGCACAGCGCGGGACACCCCGGACGCCACGAGCTTCAGCTCGGCGAGAGCGATTACAAGGTCATATTCAAGGCGATCGATAACGCGGGCTATACGGGTGCGTGCGGACTTGAATATATTCCGACGACAGACAGTATTGAAAGTCTGGAAACATTTAAGAAAATATACTTATCATAAAAAGCGCAACAGACATTTTGAATAATGGATAAAATAAGAGTATTGCTCGCCGACACAGATCTTTCGGTCTGCCGTATGTTTTCGGAAAGACTTGATCCGTTCGGTGATATCAAGGTCGATATGATCTACTACGCCGAGGATATTGCCGCTTGTTTGAGCGAGATATATTACAGCGTGGTGGTCGTTGACAAGAAGCTTATAAGCGAAGCGGATATTGAGATCATCCTTAACAACATTCCTAATCCGGAAAAGCATCCGGCGGGAACTGAGATCATACTGACCTCAGACGATGCAGTGTGTGACAGCGTTTGCAGGATCGGAGATCTTCCGCCTATGATGTTGCTTAAAAAGCCTTTTGATTTTGATCTTGTAATGATGCTTGTGCGTAACTCAGATGAGCTCAGACGCTTAAGGTGCGGAGTTTATATTGATGATTCGTCCAAGGATGTGAAGACAAGTGTGTCCGACGCTCTTAAGCGCATAGGCATACCGCCGAGTCTGAAAGGGTATAAGTACCTTCACTGTGCGATAACATCTGTGATCGAAAGACCGGATCTGCTTGATTATATAACAAAGTCTCTTTATCCCGAGGTCGCACAGGCAAATCACACATCGAGTACGGCTGTTGAAAGACAGATACGACATGCTATCGGAGTATCGTGGGACAGAGGAGACGTTGACGTCTTAAGAGACTGTTTCGGATATACTGTCAGCCGTACGCGCGGCAAACCGACCAATTCCGAATTTATATCGAGTGTCGCCAGTAAGATAAGACAAATTTTGACTGTAAAAAAGTAGGATAAGGCTTGAATCTAAAATTTTATTGTGGTATAATCTTCTGTGTGTATACGACAGAACTCCTTCTGCCGATGATTTAGTGCGCGTAACGCGCGGGGAGAATTTTGATTATGTCTGCAAAGCATGAGATGAATATGTGTGAAGGTCCGCTTTTGCGTAAGATCATCATTTATTCTTTGCCGCTTATGGCAACGTATATACTTCAGCTTTTATTCAATGCGACCGACGTTGCGGTTTTGGGTATGCTTGTTGGTGATGACGCGGTAGCGGCTGTGGGTGCTACAGGCTCGCTTATTACCTTGATAACAAGTGTCTTTATCGGTGTTTCGGTCGGCGCAAATGTACTTGTAGCACGCTTCGCGGGCTCGCAGAATATTGAAAGAGCGAGAAAAACTGTCGGATGTGCGGTGTTTATCAGCGTTTTGCTCGGATGTATTCTTGCCGGTGTCGGATTTTTCGGTGCGCGTACGTTTTTGGAGTGGATGAAGTGCGACCCTGAGGTCATAGGCATGTCAGCGACATACTTGAAAATATATTTTTTAGGTATGCCTATAGTTATGCTTTATAATTTCGCGGCGTCAATACTGAGGGCTGTTGGAGACACAAAAAGACCGCTCATCTTTCTTGTGATCGGCGGACTTACGAATGTTGTGCTCAATGTGTTTTTCATACTTGCTTTCGGAATGGATGTCGAAGGCGTTGCGATAGCAACTGTTATCTCACAGCTTATATCGGCGGCGCTTTGCCTCGCAGTAATGTTTAAAGGCGACGGGTACAGCAGACTTGAGCTTAAATATTTAAGAATACATAAATATGAATTTGTTGACATGATAAAAATCGGTGTTCCCTCGGGAATACAAAGCAGCATGTTCAGTATTGCGAATGTGTTTATACAGTCTACGGTAAATTCGCTGGGCAAGACTGTAATGTCCGGAAACACGGTTGCCTCTCAGTTTGACGGCTTTATATATAATGCCATGTATGCTGTGTCGGTAGCGGCGATCTCCTTTACAAGCCAGAATTACGGTGCGAGAAAGATATCGCGTATCAAAAAGGTAATGTGGGAATCAATGGCGGTATCGGCAACGGTAGGCATAATTGTCGGTGGGTTAGTATTGCTTTTTGACAGACAGCTTTGCTCGATAATATCTGACGATCCCACAGTTATTGATATCGCGTGCAGGCGTCTGATGATAATGGCAAGTACATATTTTCTTTGCGGGATAATGGATGTGATAAGCAGTATTATGAGAGGGCTGGGACGATCGTTTTCAGCCATGGTGATCTGCATGTTCGGAAGCTGTGTTTTAAGAATAGTATGGCTAAACACATTCTATCATCTCAATCCGTGTATCGAGATGATATATGTGATCTATCCGATAAGCTGGCTTATCACGATAGGAATATATATGGCGGTCGTTTTGCCTATACTGAAAAAGCTTGAAAAGCAGTACGCGAATGTGAATTAATAAAAAGCCGTATGACATTGTTATACGGCTTTTACAGTATTCAACAGCGCGGATGACAACCTCAGGTTTGCATTTTTTGCACTATAAGCTTGGGACTTCAAAGAAAATATCTCAAGAGGGATTTGCAAACGTATTTTCTGTTTCCGGGCAGTGTGTTCAAAATGAGAAGATGAACATTTACTTTCGAGCTTGCGAAAAATAATGGATCATATAATCAGAAAATAAAGTCAAAGAGGTAAACAGGAGCTCTGTTTACCTCTTTTTTGATCTTGACGGTATATCGTGAAGCCCGCGCCTGTGGTCGGACGGTGTGGTACCGGTGTGATAGGTAAAAAACTTTGTGAACAGATTGCTGTCCTCAAAGCCGATAAGCTCTGCGATCTTACTTACGTTAAAGGCAGAGTTTGCCAAAAGCTCGCACGCATACGCAACGCGCTTTTCGTTTATATATGCTTTTACCGTCTTACCGGTCGTTTTTGAGAACACGCGGCTGATATGGCTTCGGTCAAGCGAGAGCGTGTTGGCGATAAAGTCAACATCAAGCTCCTTGCCTATGTTTTGGTCAATTATGCGGCAGATATCACGGGCAAGCTCGGTCTCCTTTCCGAGAGCCGAGTGCGGACACTCGGATATTTGTGCGACCGCTGAAAAAAGCAGAGCAGCTTTGAAAACATCGGCTTTGCCGCTTTTGCTTTGATATAGTAATTCAAGGCTTGGAAAAACAGTCTGAGTATCCTTGATGTTATATACCGACATGGTGTCAAAGAAGGGTTCGCTTGTATCAAAGTCCGCCGTGAAAAAACGTATACCCGAGATGTCGGAGGATGCTGACCGTATTTTTGCAAGCGGCGGAAGTATGACAGCGCTGTCTTCTTCGAGTGTTACCGTGCCTGCGGATGTCCATAACCTTAAGCTGCCGCGCTTAACGGCGAACAGGCAGAAGTGCTCGCTTTTTTTGGAAGCGTGAATCCATTTTTCAGCAATATCTATAAGCAGGATGTCCTTGAAAGCAAAGCTTGCTTTGCTGTTATTCTTTTCATCTTCGGCAAATTTTGCGCCGGCATATTCAAACATATCACAAAATCTCACTTTAATTATTAATTTATAATTGATAAACGCCCGAAGTAACACTATATATTAAGGCTTGCTAATCATTCGGCATTTATATTATACTTCATTTTTATCATAAATGCAACAGTAAATTGTCAGGCTTGATATGAACTCAGATAAAAACATTTACGCATATGAGTTGTAAAACAACGTTAATAAATGTCACAAGCGAGAGAAAATATTGCTTGAAAACGTAAAAATTGCATTTTTCAGTAATGATAACAGAAAAAAATGAGAAATATTCAAAAAAATGAAAAATAACTTGACAAAGCAGAGTTCACTGTGATACAATTGTTGGGTAAGCATTCTAAATAGGAGCAGAAAGATGAAAAAAGTAATTAATTTCGCCTTTACATATTACTTTAGCTACTTTTACTTTACATTTTTTAAAGTAAAAGCTCTTTGTGCTGCTTAAAACAAGGCGAGATCGATTGCTTAAAAATTTAAGTTTTGATTAAACGTCACAGGTTGCACGGAGCTATGAGCCGACAGCCTGTGATTTTATTTTTGGAGGAAAAAACAATGATCGCAATTTTAAAAGCGGGAACGACCGAAGAACAAAAGAATAACCTTTGTAATTGGTTCGAGAAGATGGGACTCAAGACACATGTGTCTATAGGTGACTATCAGACTATCATCGGACTTATAGGCGATACAAGTAAGGTAGATATCGGACTTCTCGAAAGCATGTCGATAATCGACACAGTCAAGAGAATAAGTGAGCCTTATAAAAATGCAAACAGAAAATTCCATACCGAGGACGCGACCATTGATTGCGGTAACGGTGTTAAGATCGGCGGTGGACATTTCGCGCTTATAGCCGGCCCCTGCTCGGTCGAATCACGTGAACAGATCATTGAGATCGCAAAGAGCGTAAAGGCTTCGGGCGCATCGCTCCTTCGCGGCGGCGCGTACAAGCCCAGAACCTCCCCTTATGATTTCCAGGGTCTTCATGAGCAGGGAATCGATCTTCTTCTCGAAGCAAAGAAGGAGACGGGTATGCCTATCGTAACAGAGATCATGAACGTGAACGATATAGATGTTTTCGAGCCTGTTGACGTTGTACAGGTAGGCGCGAGAAACATGCAGAATTTTGACCTTCTCAAGGCTCTCGGCGGAACAAATAAGACTGTGCTTCTCAAGCGCGGTCTTGCAAACACGATCAAAGAATTACTTATGAGCGTTGAGTACATCATGGCGGGCGGAACCGAAAACATTATCCTCTGCGAACGCGGAATCAGAACCTTTGAAACATATACAAGAAATACGCTTGATATAAGCGCTGTCCCCGTACTTCATGAACTTACGCATCTTCCTGTTGTTATTGACCCCAGCCACGCTACAGGTATTTCAAGAATGGTCGAGCCTATGGCTATGGCGGCGGCAGCGGCAGGTGCTGACGGCATTATGATCGAGGTGCATAACGATCCCGAACACGCCCTCTGTGACGGTGCTCAGTCGCTTCGTCCCGAACAGTTTGCAAAGGTATGCGAAAAGGTAGCAAAGATCAGAGCGGTGCTTTAATAAAATTAAGATGAGCAGACTTGGCGTTTTGGGCGCGAAGTCTGCTTGTTGTACTAATATAAAGAGGTCAATTATGATAGTAGGAATAGTCGGACTCGGACTTATAGGCGGTTCAGCCGCAAAGGCATACAAAAACAACGGCGGACACATCGTATATGCATATGACACCGATACGTCGATGCTCGATTTTGCAAAAATGACAAAAACGGTGGATGAAACGCTTACATATGATAACATAAGCAAGTGTGATCTTGTGATAATAGCGCTCTATCCCGAAGCGGCAATAGAGTATATGAAAAAAACGGCGGAACATATATCGGAAAATGCTGTGGTAATAGATTTTTGCGGAACCAAGCGAGAGGTCTGCGCGATCGGATTCGAGCTTGCACAGAAGCACGGATTTCTCTATGTCGGCGGACACCCGATGGCGGGTACACAATTCTCAGGCTATGCAAACAGCCGCGACAGCATGTTCTACGGTGCGGGAATGGTCATCGTACCGCCTGAATTTGACGATATTGAAATGCTTGAGCGTATAAAAACGCTTCTTGCTCCGCTTGGATTCGGAAAGCTGTCGGCAACGAGTGCTGAAAAGCATGACGAGCTTATCGCGTTCACCTCTCAGATGCCGCATATCGTATCAAATGCGTTTATCAAGAGTCCGACATCGCGTGAGCATTTCGGATTTTCGGCGGGTAGCTACAGGGATATGACGAGAGTTGCATGGCTCAATCCGAAAATGTGGACAGAGCTCTTCCTTGAAAACCGTGACAATCTTATTAAAGAAATGGATACGCTCATAAACGAGCTTGAAAAATATAAGGACGCGCTTGAAAGAAATGACGGCGAAAAGCTTTATGATCTGCTTGATGAGGGCAGACGGATAAAATCGGAGGTTGACGGATAATGAAAACTGTTGACGTAAGCGTCGGAAAAGGTTATAATGTATACATTGAGCGCGGATCGATCGACCGTGTAGGTGAGCTTGCGCTTGAGGTCGTAAAACCTTGTACCGCGGCGATAATCACGGATGATAAGGTGAACGCGCTTTACGCGGACCGTCTTACCGCATCTCTCGAAACAGCGGGCTACAAGGTGGTAAAGTTTGTTTTTCCGAACGGAGAGGCATCTAAAAACGCAGGTACGTTTATAAATATACTTGAGTTTCTCGCCTCTAATCATCTCGTTCGTTCTGACGTGATATTTGCTCTCGGAGGCGGTGTAGTCGGAGACCTTGCCGGCTTTTCGGCGGCATCTTACCTCAGAGGCATACGCTTTATCCAGATCCCCACAACGCTTTTGGCGGCTGTTGACTCGTCTGTCGGCGGGAAAACAGGCATCGACCTTGCCGCGGGCAAGAACCTTGCGGGTGCGTTTTACCAGCCGGAGATGGTTGTGTGCGATCCCGATCTGTTAAAAACACTTGATCGCAATATCTTCTGTGACGGATGTGCCGAGGTAATAAAATACGGAGTTATAAGCGACGCACGTATATTTGATATGATGCGTGAGCCTGATAAGCTTGATATCGAAAGTATTATAGAACGCTCGGTCGAAATAAAAAGAGACGTTGTCGTAACAGACGAAAAGGAGCTTGGACTGAGACAGATACTCAATTACGGACATACATTCGGACACGCTGTTGAAAAATGCAGTAATTTCGGCATTTCCCACGGCAGTGCAGTAGCGATAGGCATGGCGGTTATGGCAAGAGGTTGTGAGAAGGCGGGAATATGCTCGCGCGATTACAGAGAAATGCTTGAGGATATCATAAAAAAATACGACCTTCCGATAAATACCGATTACAGTGCCGAACGGTTGTTTGACGCACTGCTTTCGGATAAGAAGAGAAAATCGGACGGTATCACTCTCGTTATCCCGAAGACACCGGGAGAATGTGAGCTTGCAAAGGTCTCGCTTGAAAAGGCACGTGAGATACTTAGTGCCGGCTTGTGAGAGAGCGGAAAGGAAAATATATGAAAGTAAGTATAAGACCCGGCAGACTTTCGGGAACGATACGCGCAATAGAATCAAAATCCTATGCTCACCGCGCGCTTATATGTGCCGCTTTTGCCGACAGACCGACAGAGATCGTCTGCACGGCGCTTTCGGACGACATTGAGGCGACGATCGGATGTTTAAGAGCGCTCGGAGCTGAGATCACGCGTGACGGTGACAAGCTTTGGGTCACTCCTGTCGGAGACATACCCAAGGATGCGATACTTGACTGCAAGGAAAGCGGCTCTACATACAGATTTATTCTCCCGTGCGTGTGTATGCGCGGCGCGGATTCGCGCTTCAGGCTCGGTGGACGTCTTCCCGTGCGTCCGATGGATGTGTTCTGGAATCTTGTCGAGCACCGCGGTATTACGGTACAGGGCAAGGGAAATGAGATAGTTTGCGTCAAGGGCAAGCTTACAGGCGATAAATTTAAGATCCCCGGAAACGTGTCCTCGCAGTATATAAGCGGTCTTGCAATGGCGTTGGGAATGTCGGGCAGACGGGGAGTGATCGAGATTACAAACGGTATTGAGTCGCTCGGATACATAAACATCACGCTTGATATCATGGAGAAATTCGGTATAAAGACCGAGTTTGACAACAATAAGTTGATCGTACACGGAGAAAAAAGATACAGATCAAGCGGTTACCTTAAGATCGAAGGAGACTGGTCAAACGCCGCATTCTGGCTTTGCAGTGCGGCGGCACAGGGAAGTGAACTTACCTGTACGGGTCTAAATATAAGATCTAAGCAGGGAGACCGTGCGGTCTGTGATATACTTGAAGGTTTCGGGGCGAAGCTTGTTTACAGTGACGATTCGGTCACGGTAAAGGCAAGCACCGAAAGACTTAACGGAATAACGATAGATGCTCATGACACTCCCGATCTTATACCCGCTGTAGCCGTATGTGCGGTATCGGCGATCGGTGAAACGGTAGTCACAGGAGCGGCAAGACTCAGACTTAAGGAAAGTGACAGGCTCGAAACGGTCACCGATACGCTGAATAAGCTCGGCGGAAAAGCGAGAGTGACCGAGGACGGGATGGTCATTACGGGCACAAAGCTTTCGGGCGGAGAGACGGACGGCTGTAACGATCACAGAATAGTCATGATGTCTGCTGCGGCATCATCTCTTTGTACAAACGAAGTAACAATAACGGGTGCACAGGCTTGTGAAAAGTCATACCCGACATTCTTTGATGATTTCAGACTGCTCGGCGGAAATGCCGATATAATGTAGTGAAAGGCAAGAAAAATGAGTTCTTTATACGGAAACAGTATAAAAATTTCGATCTTTGGACAGTCACATTCCGACTCGATCGGCGTTGTTATAGACGGCATCCCCGCAGGCGAGCCCTTTGACGCAGAAAAGCTCAAAGCGTTTACCGCAAGACGCGCGCCGTCAAACAATTCGCTTGGTACACCGAGAAAAGAAGCGGATGAATTTGAGGTGCTGTCCGGAGTTGCGAACGGAAAATTCTGCGGCGCACCGTTTGCCGCGGTAATCAAGAATACAAATGTAAAGCCGGGCGATTACAGCGAATTTTCCGAAAGACCGCGCCCGGGACACGCCGATTATACGGCAAATGTAAAATATCACGGCGCAAATGATTTCAGCGGCGGAGGACATTTTTCGGGCAGACTTACAGCGCCTTTGTGCATAGCGGGCGGTATATGCTTGCAGTTGCTTGAAAACCGCGGTATATACATCGGCGCACACCATGAGAGGATCGGAAGCGTCACAGATCTGCGCTTTGATCCCGTAAATGTTTCAAAGGCTGACTTTGACGCGCTCGTACGCGGCAGGGTAACGGTAATAGATGAAAGCAAGCTTTCAAAAATGGAAGCGCTTGTTGAAGAGTGCAGATCCGAGAAGGATTCGGTCGGCGGAGTTATTGAATGTGCGGTGATCGGTCTTCCCGCGGGACTTGGAGATCCGATATTCGACGGTATGGAGAACCGCATAGCACAGATCGTTTTCGGTATTCCCGGAGTAAAGGGTATCGAATTCGGAAATGGCTTTGACTGCGCCAAGATACGCGGAAGCGAAAATAACGACTCGTTTGCATATAAAGACGGCAAGGTCGTCACCGAAACAAATAATCACGGCGGGATACTTGGCGGGATCACATCGGGAATGCCGCTTGTGTTCAGAGCGGCACTTAAGCCGACCCCTTCTATATTCAAAGAGCAGAATACGGTCGATCTCACTGAAAAGGAAGACTGTACGCTTGTAATAAAGGGCAGACATGACCCGTGTATAGCAGTCCGCGCTCTTCCGTGTATGGAGGCGGCCGCGGCGATTGCTGTGTATGACGCATTACTCGATCATAATAAAACAAACATATAAAAGGATGGAAAGAAAATGGAACTCAAGGATTACAGAGTAAAGATCGACGAGATCGATAAGGAGCTTGTAAGGCTCTTCAAGGAAAGAATGGAGGTCTCCGAGGAGATCGCAGAATGCAAGAAGGCAAACGGACTTCCCGTTTACGATCCTTCGAGAGAAAGACAGAAGCTCGCTTCTATTGCGGAGATGCTCCCTGAGGATTTCAAGAATTACGGCGATGCACTCTACTCGCTTTTGTTTGAACTCAGCCGCGCTTACCAGAGAAAGAATCTCAATTCCGAAAGCGCGCTTTCCGCAAAAATCAAGGATGCAGTTGAAAACACTCCCAAACAGTTTCCCACAAGAGCGCTCGTTGCCTGCCAGGGCGTAGAGGGAGCTTTCTCCTCACAAGCTTGCGATAAGATGTTCAAGTCCGCGGACATTATGTATTTCAATTCCTTTGAGGGCGTTTTCTCGGCTATAGATAAGGGGCTTTGCGAGTATGGTGTTATTCCGCTCGAAAACAGCACTGCCGGTTCGGTAAACCGCGTTTACGACCTTATGATGAAATATGATTTCAGCATAATTAAAAGCGTTCGCGTAAAGGTAGACCACTCGCTTCTCGCCAATAAGGGTGTAAAGCTTGAGGATGTAAAGGAAGTGTTCTCCCACAGCCACGCTATAGCACAGTGTGAAAACTTCCTTAAGGGACTTTCAGGCGTTAAGGTGACTCCTTGTGAAAACACAGCTATGGCGGCAAAGATGATATTCGAGAGCGGACGCACAGACGCGGCGGCTATCTCGTCCGATATCTGCTCCGAGATATACGGTCTTAACAGACTTTGCGACTCTATCCAGGACACAAGCAACAACTATACCAGATTTATATGCATCTCAAAGAAGCTTGAGATCTATCCCGGTGCGGATCGTACAAGCATCATGATGGTGCTCCAGCACCGTCCGGGCTCGCTTTATAACGTGCTTTCCAGACTTTATGCTCTCGGCATAAATCTTCTCAAGCTCGAAAGCCGTCCGCTTCCCAACAGCGACTTTGAGTTCATGTTCTATTTCGACCTTGAAACATCGGTCTATTCCAAGGAATTTATCGAGCTCTTCAATGATATCGAGGGCATGTGCTCGAAGATCGAATACCTTGGAAGCTACAACGAAATTATATGAACAGCAAAAGATTCGGACTGATCGGCGGCGTGCTCGGACACAGCTTTTCACCGCAGATACACGCGTTGCTCGGTGATTATGAGTATAAGCTATATGAGCTGAAGCGTGAAGAGATCGGGGACTTTTTCAAAAACTCGGGTCTTGACGGCTTTAATGTAACTATCCCGTATAAGCAGGATGTTATACCGTTTTGCGCGGAGATATCCGACAGAGCGCGCCGTATCGGCAGTGTAAACACGGTAGTACGCCGTGCCGACGGCAGCTTTTTCGGAGACAATACCGATTATTTCGGTTTTTCTACCCTGCTCGGCGAGACCGACGGCAAGGGTAAAGCGATCATTCTCGGCAGCGGCGGCTCGTCCAAAACCGTAAAGACAGTTCTTGAGGACAGAGGGTATTCGCCTGTCGTAGTAATATCGAGAAGCGGCGAGGACAATTATACAAATCTCGCACGTCACTATGACGCAAAGCTCATAGTCAATACAACACCGGTCGGAATGTATCCGCACAACGGAGAAGCACCGATAAAGCTTGACAAGTTCAGATCGTGTATGCTCGTTATTGACCTGATATACAATCCGTCTAAGACTGCACTTGTGCTTGAAGCCGAAAAGCTCGGTATCGAAGCTCGCGGAGGTCTTTTGATGCTTGCCGCACAGGGTAAGATGGCAAGTGAGATATTCCTCGACACGACAATAGACGATAAGCGTTCGTACGAGGTGCGAGACGCGCTGGAGCGCACGATGAAGAATATTATTCTTATCGGTATGCCCGGAAGCGGCAAGTCAACTATAGGACGTGCGCTTGCCGAAAGATGTTCCAGAGAATTTGTCGATACAGACGAGCTTTTTCGCGAAAAGTACGGCATCGGTGCGGGCGAAATGATAGAAAAAGAGGGTGTTGCCGCGTTCAGAAGAGCGGAAACGGCTCTGCTTGGTGAGGTCTGCAAGCGAAGCGGTATCGTAATCGCCACCGGCGGCGGTGTCGTGACGATCGACGAAAACTACGACCTTATGCATCAGAACGGTACGATAGTGTTTGTTGACCGTGATGTAACCGAGCTTTGCACCTACGGAAGACCGCTTTCGGCAAAGCACGGCGTCGAAAAGCTATATAATGAACGTATCGGCAGATATAATTCGTGGTGTGACTTCAAGTTCCGTGTACACGGAATCGAAGAGACCGCGTCTGATATATTCGAAAAGATCGTATAACAGAGGTGTATCATGAAATTTTTGGTTATAAACGGCCCCAACCTTAATATGCTCGGAGTGCGTGAGCCGGCGATATACGGAAGCGCAACGCTTGCCGAGCTTGAGGAGATGCTAAAAGAGCACTGCAAAAAGATCGGCGCCGAGGTGGAGTTTTTCCAGTCCAACCATGAGGGCGATATCGTCGACAGGATACAGGCGGCGTTCGGTAATACCGATGCGATAGTAATAAACCCCGCCGCGTATACGCATACAAGCGTGGCGATACCCGACGCGCTCAAGGCGGTCGGCATCCCTGCGGTAGAGGTGCACCTTTCTGACGTTGACAAGCGAGAGGATTTCAGAAAGATATCCTACGTTTCGCCTGTCTGTGTAGCCACAGTGAAGGGAAAGCACTTCGCCGGCTACATCGAAGCGTGTGATATACTTGTTGCACATTTGAATAAATAAAAAAGAGGGCACAGCAATAAAGCTGTGCCCTCTTTTTCAGCTGTCGAGTTGCTTTCCTAAAAAGGTCGCGGCGGTTTGGATAAGCTTTGACTCAACGTCGGTGTCGATACGCTCGCCCGCATCGGTAACGACCGAGGCGACACATCCGATAAGGTCGCCCTCAGAAAGAATGGGCATAGCGCATGAGATATAATTTGATGAGTCAGCGTCGTCTGTCACAGGTACACGTTCACTACCCTCACTGTAATGATAGAAGGTGCGGTTTTCGATGATCTGTTCAAGCTCGTCCGAAAAGGCTTTTTCAAAATATTCTTTTCTCGGAAGTCCGGCGCAGGCAATGATCGCGTCACGGTCGCAGATGATAACAGCCATGTCGCAGGTTTTGTGAAGCGTTTCGGCATACTGCGCGGCAAAGCCGCCAAGCTCACCGATAGGCGAATATTTTTTGAAGATGACCTCGCCCTCGCGGTCGGTGTAGATCTCAAGCGGATCGCCCTCGCGGATACGCATGGTGCGGCGGATCTCCTTGGGAATAACGACACGGCCGAGGTCATCAATTCTTCTGACAATTCCTGTAGCTTTCATATATTATCTCCTGTATATACAAATATTGTGATTTTATTTTGCTCGCGGAAAATATAATTATACCGGCAAAGCGGTGGAAAAATAATCTTATGCCGGCATGTAAGTTTTCTTACTGCGTAATTATTGTTTGCATAATGTGGCAGATTATGCGAGTATATTTTTGTCATTGTCCGTTTTTACTGTACTTGTTCAAATATTGACATTGGTTTTAATGCTATCAGTTGTTGTTATACAAGACTCAAAAAAGAATTATAAGAAAAGCTTTTTGAAATGCTCAAGATTTCGAGAATCTGTTTTCAAATACATATTTGCTCTTTTTTGTTGACTTGCGTTAAGCGCGGTGCTATAATTTAGATAACCCATGTATTTTCGAGGGTATTATACTTTTTGATATAAAGGAGAACGGTAATGAAAAAGATCATTCCGGCGATCGCGGTATTGATACTTTGCGTGTCACTGATAACCGGCGTTTCGGCACTTGACAAGCTTGAAAGCTCATATTATCCGGTATATTCACCGGCATCATTACTTTATAAAATTGCGTTTAATGTGTCTGCTTATGATATTGTCGATGACGGTGCTGACACGTATTTGCAGGTCACGATGTTTCCCGGCACGTATAATAACAGCGAGGCTATGATCAACTTTAATGACGCCGAGCTTAACCCATACGATTATCCTTATCTCAAATTTGAGTACCGTACAAATTCACCGTCAAAGAAAATCGATATTACCATGCGTACAACTAACGGTGAAAGCTGGCCGAGTGCACACCCGATGCTGGAAAAGAACGGCGATGAATGGGTAAGCTGCACATTTGATATCGGTACGATCACAGGCGGAGCAACCCCCGATACCGAGCAAAAGGGCTCGACACTCACACTTAAGCCGTGGAACAGCGGAACAAAAACGCTTGAGGAAAGAAGTGATTTCGAGATCAGATACATAGCGTTTTTCAAGACCGAGGCGGAGGCGGAAGCATACGAATACGATCCTGATGATGACAAGCGCGGCTACACGGTCGAAGCAGGACTTATAAAGGATGGAACAGAGCTTCTTGATACTCTCAATGCCGAGTTTGATCAAAAGGTCGAGCAAATAAAGGCTTCGCCCACAAATGTTACCGTCACCGGCACGAAATACTACGTTTCCGAGAACGGAAACGATGAAAACGACGGCATCAGCCCACAAACTCCCTGGCTGACGCTTGAAAAGGTGTCAGGCTTTGAGTTTGAAGAGGGCGACGGAGTGTTCTTTAAGCGCGGAGATCAGTTCCGCGCAAACGGACACACATTAAAGCTTCAGAGCGGAGTTACCTATTCTGCGTATGGAACGGGTGAAAAGCCTGCGCTTGTAGGCTCTGTCAATGCGGCAGACCCCTCGTATTGGGAGCAGACCGACATTGAAAATGTATACAAGTTTATAGACTATATCCCCGATTGCGGATGCATCGTATTTGACGGCGGAAGAGCGTGGGGCATCAAGATGACCGGTAACGCAGGTGTAAGCGTTGATAATGGAATTGTAGACAATGGCATTGATGATCCGTTTCAGTCGGGCGGAAAGGAGTTTGTCGGCTACGAATCACTTGAAAACAATCTCGAATTCGTTGATATTGAGGGAAATCTTTTCCTGTACAGCAGAGACGGAAATCCCGGCGATGTTTTTGAATCTATAGAGCTTTCGCCCGACCTTACGGGTGTCAGTGCTTCGGGCGTGAAGAACACGGTCTTTGACAATATCAAGCTCGTTGGCTATGGACATCACGGTATTTCCTCCGGAAGCGTGGTGAATTTTACAGTACAGAACTGTATATTCGGCTGGATAGGCGGCTCTGATCACAGGCTTGGTAACGCTATCGAAAACTGGGGTAATGCCGATGGCTTCACGGTGGATTCCTGTTGGTTCTATCAGATATACGACTGCTGTTATACTACGCAGGTAACCAATGCCGCATCAGAGATACACGTAAACGGTGTTGAGTTTATGAACAATGTTTCCGAGTATTCAAATTCGGGCCCCGAGATATGGAACAATTCCAAGACCGACAACTCGCAGATATACTATGATGACGTAAAAGTGCATGACAACTACGTCAGAAACAATGGCTACGGCTGGAGTCATCAGCGCCCGAACAAGGACGGAAACTTCTATTACGGTGCATCTGAAAAGCCGGGGCACAACTGGAATTCATTCAAGGTATACGACAATAAATTCTTTATATGCAGCAGTGTGGGATTGAAGTCACGGTATATTTCTGAGGCTAACGCGCATTTTAACGGCAACCTGTACGTGATAGCCAAGGATAAGTGCTTTGCAAGAACAGCGGCAGACCTGCTTGATCCAAAGGAAGAAGACCGCGACTATCCGTACACCGATGCCGGACTTTCAGTACTCCGCGCCAACGGGGTAGAGCAAAACGGTGTGTTTTACAGTGTAAGCGCCGACTATGTTCCCGAGCCGTTTGACTATGTATCCGCAAGTGACGTGTATAACACGTTCGGGTATGCAGATGTGTCAAAGCACTGGGCAAAAGCCGAAATACTCAAAGCTCTCACGCGAGAGTATTTCAACGGCATTTCGAAATACGAATTCGCACCCGACGCGAGCATGACGCGAGCGATGCTGTTTACCGTACTTGCACGGTATTCAGGGGCAAAGCTTGAAAGCGGCGAGGTGTGGTATGACGGCGCGGTGTCATGGGCGGTTGAAAACGGATACACGAGCCTTGAAAACGCGCGCCCGGATGAAGCGATTACTCGCGGTGAGCTTGCAGTAGTACTGTACCGTTATCTTTCGGGCAAGTACCTTGTGCCGCAAGGGGAAACGATAGAGTTTACCGACAGCGACAGACTTGCAAATGCCGTACACGCGAGCGCTGACTTTGATCTTGACGAGCTGTCGATGGCGATAGATTATTGTACAAGCGCGAAAATTATAAACGGATACGAGGATCTGAGCTTCAGAGCAGAAGAAAAATGTACACGTGCGCAGATAGCGGCTGTGATCGTGCGAATGAGCAACTCTGTCGGTGAATTCAAGCTTGATATGGACAGCGCAGTCGCCGACGGTCATGCGGTCGTGGTAGACGCGCAAACGCTCAACCAAGCACTTTCGGATTACCTACAGAACAGCAACAAGGAATATCTTGAGGAAAACGGAAACGGCTTTGTACGATTTGCTCCGTCTGTTTCAAGCGGAACTGTACAGGTGGTCTTGTACCAGAGAGACCTTGAGGGCGTGGACTATTACGAAATGAAGTACGTGAAATTCAAGTACCGCATTAACTGTAATGCGGCGCTGACCGGATCGTCGCTTGACGTAGGCTTGTTTTGGCCGTCCGAGCAGTGGTTACATAAGTCGAAGCGTCCGTTTATTTCAAAAACCGACGAATGGCTCACGGGAGAGGTCTGCTATAACGACTTTACCGAGTCGACGCTGACGACCCTGCCGAACAAGAGCCTTGACACCTATTTTTATTCGTTCAAGCCGTTTGGCAACAACAAGGCATTAAGCGCTGAAAACTATTTTGACCTCGAAGCGGTCGCCTTCTTTGACGATGCCGTTATCGCGCAGTGCTTTGAGTTTTAATAAAAAACGCAGTTGCGGATGCAACTGCGTTTTTTGCTTATTACTTCTTTTGGAGAAGGTGTACGCCGAAGCCGCCGTACTCTTCTGCAAGGTAGATAAACTTTCTTGTGCCGTCGTCGTTGTAGGTGGCGCTTGTCTCATTGAACTTCACGCCTCTGAGTGACAGGTGATAGATCGCGCGTTCAACATTGTTTGTGAGCACCGCGATATGTCCGCATCTGCCCGGTCCTTTTGACTTCATTATTTCAAACTGCGTGCCGACAAACATACCCTTTTCGGTCTCACGCTCGATAGCCTTGCCCATAACAAGGGAAAGCATATCGCCTGTCTTTTTAGCTTCGTCTGCGTTTTCGTGGTTGATACCGATATGTCCGATCTCAAGGCCGAGCATGGTGTCAACAGCCTGACGGGTGAGCTTTGTGATCTCGTCCCAATTTTCGCCGTCTATGTAGCTTTCCTTTACCATGAAGCTTCCGCCACACGCGAGTATCTTCTTGTTTGCAAGGTACGTGTTCATATTATCAAGGCTTACGCCGCCTGTAGGCATGAACTTTACGTCACCGTAAGGCGCAGACATAGCCTTGATCTTCTCAAGCCCGCCGCTCTGCTCGGCAGGGAAGAATTTTACGACCTTAAGTCCGAGCTCAAGTGCTTGCTCGATCTCCGAGGGCGTTGTGCACCCCGGAAGCGGTGTAACGCCGTTGTCAAGACACCACTTTACTACCTTAGGGTTAAAGCCGGGGCTTACGATGAATTTTGCGCCCGCGTCAAGTGCGCGCTGTGCCTGCTCGATGGTGAGTACTGTACCGGCGCCTACAAGCATATCGGGATATGCCTTGGCTATGGCACGGATCGCATCCTCTGCCGCATCGGTGCGGAAGGTTACCTCAGCCGCCGCAAGGCCGCCGTCAATAAGAGCCTTCGCAAGGCCGACAGCCTTTGATGCGTCATTGATCTTGATTACGGGAATTATACCGATATTGGAAATCTCATTTAATATATTCATTTTTTCTGCACCTTTCAGTTATCTCTGAACGCGTCCGCTTCCGTCGCCGCCGACAAGACTGTCGACCTCGGCACGGCTTACGATGTTCATGTCGCCGGGGATAGTGTGCTTGAGAGCGGATGCCGCAACGCCGAATTCGAGCGCCGCCTTGAAGTCCTTGCCGTCAAGCATACCGCAGATAACGCCGCCTGCAAAGCTGTCGCCGCCGCCGACACGGTCGATGATGGGGCTGATCCTGTATTCTCTCGAATGATAGAATTCCTTTGTGTCTCTTGAATAGATACACGCAGACCAACCGTTGTCGGATGCCGAATGCGAAACGCGGAGAGATGAAACTACGTATTCAAAGTTAAACTTCTCGACCATCTGCTCGAAAATGCTCTTGTAGCCTGCAAGCTCAAGCTCGCCGCTCGTTACATCTGTCTTACCGGGCTTGAAGCCGAGTACCTTCTCAGCGTCCTCCTCGTTTCCGATACAAACGTCAACATATTTCATAAGGTTTGTCATAACACGCTGTGCTTTTTCGCTTGTCCACAGCTTCTTACGGAAGTTGAGGTCGCAGGACACCTTTACTCCCTTTGCCTTTGCCGCCTTGAGTGCGGCTTCGGTGAGCTCAGCTGCTGCGTCCGAGATCGCGGGGGTGATACCGGTGAAGTGAAACCAGTCACAGCCGTCAAAAATCTTATCGAAGTCAAAATCTTCGGCAACTGCTGTTGAGATCGAAGAGTGGGCTCTGTCGTATACAACATTTGAAGCGCGCATTGCCGCACCGGTTTCAAGGAAGTATATGCCGAGTCTTTCTCCGCCTCGTGCGATATTCTGCGTCTGCACGTTCATCTTGCGAAGCGCCGCTACCGCACAGTCGCCGATCGGGTTTGCCGGGACCTTGGTCACAAATTCAGCGTCGTGTCCGTAGTTGGCAAGAGATACAGCAACATTTGCCTCTCCGCCGCCGTAACAAACGTCAAATTCGTCCGCTTGTAAAAATCTTTGATAGTTTCCGGTTGATAAGCGAAGCATGATCTCGCCCATAGTAACTACCTTTGCCATAAATACACCTCTCTTAATCATAATATATTTGACATATTATTCTCTTTATTGTATAATAACATTGTTAATCATCTGTTTTCATCAATTATATTGCGAAATATATCAAATATATTATGATTTTGCTTTAACACAGGGAGTTTTTATGGTAATAAACAAAAAAGAATTAAACAAAGAACTGCTCTTTTCCTCGGAAAAGTCGTTATTGACGATTTTTCGTTCGTCAATGCCCGGAGAGGAGAGTATGTTTTACGAGCATCATCATACCGCGTTTGAAGTAACAATGGTTTTGAGCGGGAGCGGCATATATTCCACAAAAAATTCGGAGTTCGGTTTTCAAAGCGGAGATATCTTCTTTTTCAGCACAGATGAGTTTCATTGGTTGAAAAAGCTCGACTGTCAGACGGCTTTTCTTAATATTCATTTTGAGCCGCGATTTATATGGTCGGATAATCTCGGCATGTCAAGCAAGGAACTCGTAAAAATATTTTTCAACCCTAAAAAGAAAACGAGCAATAAAATAGCCGCCGAAAGCAAGTCGGCGGCGGTGATACGTGAGTTGATCTATAGGATGGAAAAGGAAGCGGCGGAAAAAAAGCAGGAATATGAGATCGTGCTCAAGGTGCAGTTAGTCAATATCCTTGTAGAGATAATACGTACATATGACGGAAGATTTGCAGAGCATGATATGATCTACAGCTCTCACACTTTGCGTTATATGGAAAAGGTACTTAACTATATTGATGAACACTTTGATAATGATCTGACGCTTGACGATCTTTCGGACGTTGCACATATGAGCAAGACCTATTTCTGCCGACAGTTTAAGGAGCTCAACGGCATCTCACCGTGGGAATATATAACTATCAGACGTATCGAGCGTGCGATCTCGTATATCGAGTCAACCGATCTTACAAAGCTGGAGATCGCGGTTAAATGCGGTTACAATAACACCTCGAACTTTTATCATGCTTTTAAGAAGGTGACCGGTAAGAGCCCTTCGGATTATAAGAGGTGAAGTTATAATAAAACAAACATAATTTGAATATTTACTCGTTTTAATAAAAGCTCGGCTAAGCCGAGCTTTTGCTTTTTGTAAAACTGCAGAAGCAATAAATACTTGTTTGAGCTTTTAGAGCCAGTACATCGGACTGAAGGGGCAAAATGACCGCTTTTTTGTTTTAATGTATAGGACAGGCTCGAATAATGTCAAAAATCCGTAACGCGTTCCGTGGTATTTTTCGCTTGCCCGAGTTACAATTTCCGTCAGGGTGAGCAATATGAGTGATATAAAACACGTTAAATATAATCTGCATTATGTGCGTAAGTATGTATTTGGCGAATCGCAGGAAAAGTTTGCAGAGCGTGTAAATATAAGTGTAGATACTGTGAGCAACATTGAGAGAGGAAAGGTAGTACCGACACTCCAAAATCTTGTGTCGATAGCAAATGCAGTCGGCAAGCCTGTAGATTATTTTTTGAATGAAAGAAATAAGGAGGTGTTAAATCTTCAGGAATTTCTCTCATAAGTTTTTCATAGTACCTAAGGGCATTGTCTGTAAATAACATTGTTGTATAGTATTTTATACGGAAAAACAACCGTTTTATGAACGATCGGCTTAATAAAAAGAGGATAGACATCTTTTATATCTATCCTGAAATTTAGTTTTTAGAGAGTACAAGTCTGTATAAAGATAAAACGGGTAAATTACATCTATGAAACGGGAAATTGATTTTTGCTGCATGAACTGTAAAAACCCCCGACATTTCGGGGGGTGTGGGGGGAATACATATATTTTTTATTCCATTATTGGCGGAGAAGTAGAAATTCGAATTAGATAACGTACTTTTCGCCTGACGCTTTTGTGTGACGTCTGTTTTTTTGTAAATGCTCGTATTTCCGGGGATTTTCGGTATGTATCGGGCACATAAAGAAGAAACGACTTGAGCTGTGCGAAATCCATTTTGTTAGAAAAACGTCAGAAAGAATTATATATCCCCACTCAATGAGAGTGGGGATACATCTTCACTTGCTGATAGCTGTTTTGTAAGTTGCCGGGTCTTGTTACAGCATTTTTGTATAGTGTCCTTTTGTACAACTATTATTGCGCGATTATGACAAACCTCAAGCCAGTATAAATCTTCTGAGCATGGTTGCAACTTCGGCGCGTGTCGCTTCTCCCGTAGGCTTGACCGTGTTATCATCATAGCCTGCGATGATTCCTGCACCTGTGCAATATGCAACACCGTCGGTGTAGGTTATTGTACTTGCGTCTATGAATGTAAGTTCTGCTTTTTTAGATACATCTTTACCATAAGCTTTTGCGTAGCGATAGAGCATATCTGCCATTTCCTCACGTGTCGCGTTGTCGTCGGGTCTGAACTTGCCGCCCTTGTCAACAATACCCTTTGCTTCCGCCCACGCAGCAGCAGACGCGTACCACGCGTCAAATGCTACGTCTGTATAAGTGGACTTTGCGGACTCGTTCGCGTCACCCGCGAGACGAGAGAGGACTGTTACGAGCATAGCTCGTGTCATCTTTCCGTTAGGTGTAAATGTAGTATCGGTAGTACCCGCGAAAAGTCCCTTGAGTACGGCGTAGCTGATATTTTCAAGACCCCAATGTCCGTACACATCGGTGAAGTCATGAAGCTTGGACTCGGCGAGGGGAGTAAAGCTATCGGGCAGATAGTAATAGGTCGAGTTTACGTCATTGCCCATCGTTGCGAGAAGAGAGACTCCTGCGTCGTTATAGCCATAAGTCATAAGCATACCCATGCCGGTCGGAAGATTGGATGCCGACATAGCAGCCGACCGATCCTTGATCATCATATAGATGTTATTATCAAAGTTAAAGCTGTTCTTGCCAAGGAAACGTGAATAGAGTCCGTAGCGGTATGCGTGAATATTCACGTTATTATTGAAATTGCAATTTTCGAACGTGAGAACATCATTCTGAGATGTGCCGCCATAGAAGAAGTTACCGTCTTTGCTCGGGCGAAGATGACTCCAGCCATAGCCGCTGTAAAGGGTATAGTTATTTTCTGCTTTAACATTCTTGATAAGGCCCGTCTGAGAGGTATCGGGGTTCTTTTCAAACCATATTTCAAGACCGTTATTACTGTATTCACATACGTTGTTTGTAAATGTTACATCTTGAATAGTCAGTGACATGCCGGCGATTCGGCTCTGTGCCGTCCAACAGCAGTCATATATCTGGTAAGCGTAGCAATGATCTATCGTAAACCTCTTTGCGTTGTCCCAGCATTCAACCGCGTTTCCGGCACCAAAGCCGCCGAGCCAGCCGAATGTACAGTTCTGTACTGTGAAGTTGTCAGTATTTGATACAGTGATACCGTATCTTCCGTACATCATATTGATGTTGTCAATAATGATCTCATTGCTTCTGCCGTTAATTATGGCTGATGCAAAGGATACCTCGATATCGTCAAAATACTCGCCCGGATTGCCGTATTCACAATATATATATGTGTCCTCTGTCGAGCCGTCATACCAGAACTCAAGATTGTTGGAAAGCAGATCCGCATAGCTTGTGAACGATTTTGCGGGACATTCAAAGCTTTCTATACCGTTGAAAACCGTACCTTGGTCTATCCTCTTTCCGTCCTGAAGCATAACGCATACACCCCATGCTTCACCGCCGTTAAACACAATGTTCCAGGGCTGTTTGCCAAAATCGCAGCCTTTTACAAGCTTGTATATGTTCGGATTTTCGGTCTCAACCCAGTTTTCAGCGCCTGTTGCATTAACAGAGCCATATAACGAAGGCTTTGCACCCTCTCCGTATGCAGAATAGATCACACCGGCATTAAGTTTGAGATTGCCGCGCCAGATACCGCCGCGTTCAAAACGTACTACGTTATCCTTACCGTATACTGCATCGTTTACCTTGTCAAGCGTTTTCCACGCGGTCTCGGGAGCGAGACCGTCATTGTTATCGTCACCGTTTGGGGAAACGTAATATGTTTTCGAAGCCTGCACAAACTCTGTGTTGGGGGAATTGATTATCTCGTATTTGAGAGCTTCTTCTTTGGCGATATAGTCAAGAAGAATATCCTCGTTATATTCATTTACCGTCTTTTCAACACGTTCAACAGCGTTTTTGGCGAAATATTCCTCTTCTGTCATAGGGACATACTCAAACGCCTCAGCCTCCTTTACCGAGGGGAAGAACGCAATATAAGCAATATCAAAGTACTGATCTGTCGTAAGATTCTGGTCATGACCTCCCCAGGGCTTCAGACGTACGTCTATTGCCTTGTAGGTGGGCTTTAGCTCAACCTTTGCGTTCATGTCGAGAACATCTACCGTGATCTGATGGAGCTTTTCGTCAGATGTTATCGGAATACGCGTACCGTTAGGACTCCAGGTCTCCGTGTATCCGTCATATATCATGGAAGCATCAACGCCGGGTGTTTTGGCGTTTGTCTTGTATCCTATAGCGGCTATCGGATAATCGAAAATATTGAAATTGAGCGCGCTCGATTTGAGTGTAAGAACGAGAGAGCTATTACCGTATGTACCCGCCTTCGCATTCATAGCGGCATAAGGAATACCATCATGCTCCTCCATCTCAAGCGTAACCGTTGTAACTGATGCTACCTGAGCGTCATAGTATATCTCGTAAGCCGAGAATACGGTCTTGATTTCTTCTGCTTTACCGGTATTGTCCGCCGATACGGGCATTGCGGTAACGATCATTAAAACCACGAGAATGAGTGTAAATATGCGATTTTTCATTTAGACTACCTCCGTTAATTATTGTTTATTAAGCAAATACTCAGTGAGAAAGTATATTTGGCGTTACGATGTCGCGCCAGAACCAATCTTCTCCGTTTTGACTTTCGGGCATAGGCTCTTCAAGTTCAGGGATTTCGGCAATATCTCCGTTCAAGTAAGAGCAGAGTCTTTCGCCGCAGCTTTTTATTCTTTGCATAAGCCCGCCGTAACGGAGATCCTGCACTTCAAATCCGTGCGGCTTATTTTCATAATGCCAATTACTTCTAAAGCATATAAAAAGCTCATTTAACTTTTTATTCAAATCCGTACAAGCAGATGTCAATTCTTTTAGTGCTTCAAGATTTTTCTTCTGATAAGCCTCTCTGATCTTTTTTCCAAGATCACATTTTATAGAAAGGGCATCCGCAAGCTTACCGTAAAATTCAAATAAATATCCGTACTCATCTTTGCCTGCAAATTTCAAAATTTCCTGTGAGAGAGCTTTATAATGCTCGGAATCTGTTTCTGAGCAAAGATAATCGCGTGTTCCTAAAAACAGGTCATTATAAAGAAGATATTTACTCGGATCCGCAGTTGACGGATGCTTTCCTCCGATATGTATAAGCTT
The DNA here is from genome assembly GCA_017482465.1 of Clostridia bacterium. Classification (GTDB taxonomy): domain Bacteria; phylum Bacillota; class Clostridia; order Oscillospirales; family CAG-272; genus UBA4717. The sequence goes on along the minus strand of JAFUMW010000164.1, from coordinate 1,225 downwards.
ATCAAACAGCATAAAGCTGTCAAAATCATATCCGGTAATATCCTTGAACTTACTTTTTATAAGCTCTGAATCGGTATTACCGCGAACAAGCTCCGCAGCATACATAAGTGCGGGAAGAACCGAGAATTTCGAGCACTCAGCACCGTCATCTCCCCAAAGAGTAAAGAAGATTCCGTCCACACCGCAGTCATTGCATGCTCTGATCGCAACCTTTGTAGTTTCAATACTGTATGTGTTATCCGGAGAAATACCGCGCCAGGTCCAGACACCGCCCGAGAAATAAACCTTTCTGTCAAAAAGTTTGTTTGTTTTGATATTGCGGGCATAACGCTCATAGTCTGTCGAATAATAATCCCAATATACGAGCGAAACATTTTCGGGCAACTTTGCCTTTTCATGTATCTTAGATGTGTCCGCCTCCGCGAACTGGTCATCGATATCAAACGCGAGCTTACAGAACATGTCGCTCCATATCATAGGTTCAAAATCATATTTTTTGACTATTTCACAAACCTTTTCGAGATGGCCGCGTATGATCTCAAACCTGTCCTTTTCTCCGTGAAGCTTCTTATACTTACCAAGACCGACATGGATTGCCTCGTCCATACCGATATGAATCTTTCTTGTGCTGAAGCACTCGGCAACCGAAGAGACCATGGCCTCTATCAGCTCATACGTTTTCGCCTCATCAACAAGAAGTATATCGTCACAATCATATATATCCGCGTATTCATTCTTCCATTTGAACATCGAGTTAACATGGGCAAGCGTCTGTATACAAGGGACAAGCTCTATTCCGATACTTGAACAGTATCTGTCTATCTCCTTTAGCTCGTCTTTGGAATATCTTCCTCTGAAACATCCAAAGTATGGGTGACCATCAATTTCATACGTGTCTTCGATATATAACATGATTGTGTTATATGCCATTTTTTTAATAATGTCGGCAAATCTTTTTATTGTGTCCGGCTTCATGACTGCGTTTCGCGAGTTATCAAGCATTACACCAAGCATTTTTTCCATTTTTTGTTCCTTTGCTGTACGATTTGTTAAAATGGCGGCGCAAGTATACCCTGCGCCGCCACCCGGTCGCTTTGTCGGCCTGAAATCACCGACATTGTTGTGTAAAAAGCAAATTTAGTGATAAATGTTGAATTAAATGATTACTCTGCAGTTCCTGTCATAGTATCGGCGTAAAGCGTCTTTGTTTCACCGTTTTCGGTGT
>JAFUMW010000163.1 GCA_017482465.1 Clostridia bacterium | reverse complement strand
TCGAGCGCGCGATCAGATATGATTGCGAAAAGGTACAGCTTGTTAAAGGCTTCTTTAACAAAGAAATGATAGACAAAGCCCATGCTAACGGGATCAGATGCAACTTATTCTGGTCTGATGATCCCGCAGAAACATCCGAGTTTCTTGATATGGGCATCGACACGATACTTACTAACGACTACAATCTTATAGCACAGGTCATCAAAAGATAACAAAAGAGAGCCAAAATTAATTTGGCTCTCTTTTGTTTTATGCTTTAGCCGCTTCTTTTTCACGGATCTCGCTTCTTCTGATCTTACCGTTGAAGGTCTTGGGAAGCTCATCCACATACTCGATTATTCTCGGGTATTTGTAAGGTGCGGTATTGTCCTTAACATACTTCTGAAGCTCTTTTGTGAGTTCTTCGCTCGGTTCAAATCCGTTGTTGAGCACAACCACAGCCTTGACCGCAAAGCCGCGTATCGGGTCGGGTACACCTATTACAGCAACCTCTTTTACCGATGCGTGCTCAAGCATTACGCTTTCGATCTCAAACGGACCGATACGGTAACCCGAGGATTTGATAACGTCGTCGTTACGTCCTACATAGCGGAACACGCCCGTTTCATCTCTGTATGCTGTATCACCTGTATGATAGAAGCCGGCATACATGGACTTTTCGGTATCTTCCTTATTCATATTGTATGAATCAAGCAGACCGCAGGATTTACGCTTCGGGCTGAGTACACGTATGCATATCTCGCCTGTAGCTCCGCGCTGTGTTGAGTTATTGTCAGCGTCGAGGATATGCACGTCATATCCGGGAATCGGGTAGCCCAGTGTACCGGGCACGGGCTCTGTCCAAGGATAAAGCGTACCAACGCAGAGGCAGGTCTCGGTCTGGCCGAAGCCTTCATAGATTTTAAGGCCTGTTGCTTTGTACCAATTGTTGAATATCTCGGGATTGAGCGCCTCACCTGCTGAACAGCAATGCTTGAGCGATGAAAGATCGTATTTGCTTACATCCTGCTCGAGCATCATTCTGTACATTGTGGGCGGTACACAGAATGTAGTCACCTTAGTCTGTTCAATAACAGAAAGTATATCGGACGGGTCAAATTTTTCAAAGTCATAAACAAGTATCGCGCTTTCTCCGAACCACTGACCGTACATCTTGCCCCAAAGCGACTTGAGCCAGCCTGTGTCGGAGATAGTGAAATGAAGACCTCCGTCAACGACTCTGTGCCAGAATACGCCGGTCATAATATGTCCGAGCGGATATTTGAAGTTATGGGATATTATCTTGGGGTATCCGGATGTACCCGACGAGAAGGACATGAGCATTGTGTCGTCTGCTTTGATAGCCGCCTTGCCCGTAGGTCTTGTCCACTTATCGCTTGCAGCTTCAAAGCCTTCTTCAAAGTCAAGCCAGCCGTCGACCTTTTTATGACCGATAACGCACTTGATCTTTACAGTTTCGTACTTGTCTCCGCCTTCGTCAAAGTATTCGGTAGCATTACCGTAGTCGGTGGAGATAATGCATTTGATCTGTGCGGCATTGCATCTGTAAACATAATCCTTCGCCTTTAGCATATCGGTCGCCTGTACGGCAATAGCTCCGATCTTGTGAAGGCCCATGAGGCAGAACCAGAAATAATAATTACGTCTGAGAACGAGCATTACACGGTCGCCCTTCTCAATACCGAGTGACTTTAAGTAGTTCGCCGCCTTGTTCGCGCCGACCATCATATCATTAAAAGTAAATCTCTTCTCTTCCTTATCCTTTGACAGCCAGAGCATTGCAAGCTTTTCGGGCTTGGTCTTGCCGAGCACATCAAGAACATCATATGCGAAATTGAAGTTATCCTTATATGTGAGCTTATAGTTTTTCTGTGCGTCCTTGAGCGAGATAAAATCATCTCGCGACGCGCCCACAAATTTTTCGTATATTGCCATTGGTGTGTACCTCTTTTTTACTTGATTACAACAGCGATAAACTGTGCTTCCTTATCGCCGAGCGCTACCATCGCATGAGGAACGCTTGAATCAAAATAAACACTGTCGCCCTTGTTTAATTCATAAGAAATGTCGCCGATATAGAACATTGTTTTGCCGGATAGGATGTAGTTAAATTCCTGACCCTCATGCTCGTTCATAACAGGAGGCTTTGCATTAGGAGCTATAGTTACAAGGAAAGGCTCAGACTTTTTGTTTCTAAACGTATAAGCAAGATGTTTATAGTCATATCTTTCCTCACGTTTTACAGAGTAACCCTTTCCCTTCTTTACCATGGAGCACATAGACAGCGTCGGCGCGCTTCCGCTGATAAGATCGAGAACATCGACGCCGAGTATCTCAGCCGCATTGTAGATCACGCTAAATGCAAAATCAATATCTCCGCTTTCATAACCTTTGTAGGTTTCCACGTCTACGCCAAGCTTTTCTGCCATTTCTTCGACCGGTATCTCAAGATCCTCTCTGAGATAGCCGAGACGCATACCGATATCCTTTATTTGATCGTTCATGATCATACCTCCTTATAGTTATAGCCGATCTCAATAGCCTTCATGTTAAGCTCAAAAAGCTCGGGTTTCTTTGCGGAAACGACCTTTTTCATCGCTTTTTCGATGTTTTCAAAAGGAATTATACCGCTTTTCTTAGCCATAAGACCGATCATTATGATATTTGCAAGACCTTTGAGGTTATTATCGACCGCAAGCTGTGTTGCAGGAATGTAGTAGGCTGAAACATCGGTCCTTTCGACCTTATTTTCGATCAGTGAACTGTCGATATATATTTCTCCGCCTACAGTTACCGCATTTTCGTACTTGTCAAGCGAGGGAGCGTTCATAGCAATAAGAAGGTCGGGCTTATCAACTATAGGTGAGCCGATCTTATTGTCGCTTAAAATGATACTGCAGTTTGCTGTACCACCACGCATTTCGGGGCCGTAGGACGGAAGCCAGCTTACCTCTTTTCCGTCGATAAGACCTTCGTAAGCAAGGAATTTGCCCGAAAACAGTATTCCCTGTCCGCCGAATCCGGCGATGAGTATCTGCTTGTTCATTACTTTGCTTCCTCCTTGTCCTTATCCTTATAAACACCGAGCGGATAGTACGGGATCATCTTTTCCTCGACCCATGCAAGCGCATCGGTAGGTGACATTCCCCAGTTTGTGGGACATGTAGATATGACCTCGATAAGCGAGAAGCCCTTTCCGTCTATCTGATTTTGGAACGCTTTCTTTATAGCAGTTTTAGCCGCTTTTATATTCTTTACATTGTTTACCGCCACACGCTCGAGATAATATGCACCGTCAACGTTTGAAAGGAGCTCACATACCTTTACGGGGTAACCTACAGTGTTAACATCACGTCCGTAAGGGGATGTCTGTGTTACCTGACCCGGCAGGGTCGTAGGAGCCATCTGTCCGCCCGTCATACCGTAGATAGCGTTATTTACGAATATGACTGTGATGTTTTCTCCTCGTGCCGCAGAGTGCACTGTCTCAGCAGTTCCGATAGCTGCAAGGTCTCCGTCGCCCTGATATGTAAATACGATATTATTTTTATCAGAGCGCTTAACACCGGTAGCAACAGCAGGTGCTCGTCCGTGAGCTGCCTGCACCATATCAACATTAAAATAATTATATGCGAATACCGAGCATCCAACGGGTGCAACACCTATAGTTCTGCCCTGAATATCAAGCTCGTCAATAGCCTCGGCAACGAGTCTGTGTATGATACCGTGAGTGCATCCGGGACAGTAGTGAAGCGGAGCGTCGGTAAGCGCCTTAGGCTTTTCAAATACTACCATAATTAACCTCCTATCTTATCGGCTTCGGTGATCTTGTCAAGAATGTTCTCGACAGTGGGGATCATTCCACCTGTACGGTTAGCAAGGAGAACAGGCTTCTTGCATCTTGTTGCGAGTTCAACGTCTTCTTTCATCTGACCCATGTTAAGCTCTACCGAAACAAATGCCTTGACCTTGTCAGCCGCGGCAAGCAGAGGCTTCTTCGGGAACGGCCAGAGAGTGATCGGACGGATCATGCCGACTTTTATTCCACGCGCTCTCGCTTCATCAATAGCATTCTGCGAAACACGTGCCGCAACACCGAAAGCGACTACGCATATTTCGGCGTCTTCCATCATGTATTCATCATACATGACCTCGTTTTCCTCAATGAGCTCATATCTCTTGTAACGCTCAAAGTTAAATACCTCGAGCTCGTCGGGCTTTAAGAAGAGTGAGTTTACAATGTTAGGCTTACGTTCGCACTTTGTACCTGTGAGCGCCCAGGACTTATCATACTGCGTTACCTCGCCCATATCAAGCGAT
>JAFUMW010000022.1 GCA_017482465.1 Clostridia bacterium | reverse complement strand
GGAGAAGCTAATCCCGGATACGAGGGTGTAAAGGACACTTCTGTATATACTAATATAAGATTCAAGCCTTGGGGTACTCACTCTGCCACACAGGTCGAGCGTACCGAAGGCGATTATTTCAAAATAGAATATATCGCGTTCTTCAAGACAAAAGCAGAAGCCGAGGCTTATTCAACTGCAAAGTATGATTTTAAGGTTAAGAACCAGCACCTGGCGGCGTTTGATCTTAACATAACCTCTACTTATTTTGAAAGCTCGATCGTATCTAACGACGACGGTCTCCCTTATCTGCGCTTTACTCCCACATGCACACCGGGAGTAGCTGCACCCGAATCGGCAGCTATACAGCTCAACACACCGAATATAGCAGGCGAGGACATAAATACCTGCAAGTATTTCCTGCTCTGCTACAGAACAAATATAAAAAACTCCAACACTATCGACTTCAACTTAGGCGTGGATTACGGCACAGGCTCGGCAAGACTTTGGGGACCTAAGCTGTCTTTTACGTCAAGCGATGAATTCAAGACCCTGCTCGTTGACCTTTCGGCGCTCGGCTACACAGGTGGCGGCGAGGGATACTATGCGCCCGATGAGGGACAGACAATCTGGAGTCTTGTAAACGACGTTACATACATACGTATCAAGCCGTACAACAGAAAGGTATCGCTTGAGGGCGAGTATTTCGATGTGCTCTACTTCGGGCTTTTCGACAGTGTAGAGCAAGCGCAAGCATACGTCCCGACTCTGCCCGAGTCTTCAAACTATCGCGGAGACGCAACGGGTGATCTTTTGGTCGATCCCGCTGACGAGATCACCTTTGCACGTATGCTGACCGACCCCGAGCTTACTTACAGCAATGAGACCGAGCATCTTGATATCGACAGAGACGGAGTTATCAGTGCCGCTGACCAGGTAATTCTTGCAAGACACATAGCAGGCTGGAAAAAGAATCAGAGCCTGTACACGTCGTACGTAGATGCAGAAAAGTACGTTGCAGAGTTGAATGAAAAGTTCGAGTCAAGAAAGAATGAAATTCTCAACACAGAGAGCGAATGGTCTGTAAAAGCAGGCGGAGATGTCTTCTACATCTCACCAAGCGGCAATGACTCAAACGACGGCTTAAGCGAAGACACACCGTGGAAAACAACGGCAAACATAAAAGCTTCCAAGATAAGCTCAGGTGACGTTGTCCTCTTTGAGCGCGGCGGCGTATGGAGAGAAAAATTCACAGCCGTCAGCGGCGTTACCTATTCAGCTTACGGCACAGGTCCAAAGCCCGCGTTGTATGGCTCTGTGGACGGAGCAAACGAAAGCGACTGGAGTGAGGTATATGACAACGTGTGGAAGTTTACGCCCCGCACGTTCAAAATAGCTTCAGAGGACGTTGGATGTATCATCTTTAACCACGGAGAGGCGTATGGCGCACGCGTGCTTACCAACGCAAACGGTAACATGGTATCTGTCGGAACCGACGGAATCACCTCAAACGGTCTTGAGCAATGGTACAGAAAATCCTGTTCTTTCGCTGATGATACCACACTCTAACATGACCTTGAATAATTTCTCAACCCCTCAAGTGGATACGTTTTCGTATACAGCGAAGTAAATCCCGCAGTACGCTTTGATTCGATCGAGATCTCGACCAAGGGTAACATTATAAGCGGCAGAAGCGGATGCACCTTTGATAACCTCACGATAAAATACGGCTCAAGCCACGGTATCGGACTTGGCTCGGTTTCAAATGTTACCGTACGCAACTGCGAGGTAGGCTGGATCGGCGGTGCTATACAGAGCTATAACAGCGATGTTACAGGCCGATACGGCAACGGCATCGAGATATATGGAAGCGCTAACGGCTTCTATGTGTACAACAACTATGTGTACGAATGCTTTGACTGCGGCGTTACGGTGCAGCGTCAGGGCAGCGTTGCAAGCGGTACGACAGTACAGCAACTCGACTGTCGGTTTTACGATAACGTCATTGAGCGCTGCAACAGCCCTCTCGAATCATGGATATCTCATCCGGATGAACCGAGTGAGGACACATTCATGTACATGAATAACGTAGTATTTGAATACAACCTCTGCAGACGCTCCGGCTGGGGCTTTGGCGGATATATCCACACTAAAACAGACAACAATATGTTCTATGGCGGCACAGAAACGAACGCCGTTATGACCAACTCCTTTATCCGTAACAATACGATGTGGGATATACGTAACCTCGTTATTCTCGCAGTACCGACAGCTTCTAATTACGGCAAAGGCTTTATCTGGATGAATAACACGATCGTAAAAGAATATGACACTGTTTTTGCAAGGATCGGTCGAAACCTCGCGCAAACCAGCGGCGGATATTCATACTATAACTACAACGACAACATACTCGCCCTATTTGAACTGTTCAAGGTTCTCGGCGATAACAACTATCTTTCATATCTGCCGTAAGGCAAAAATATCGGGACTCAAAAGAGTCCCGATATTTTTATTTATTTGCAAGTACGGCAAATCCATACTTTTTAAGACAAATTCCGTCAACAGTCAGCTCCGCGTTTGCTGATACTATCACGTCCGTATCGCTGATATTAACAGCCGCCTTTCTTTCCTCTCTTCCCGTATTCAGCGCAACAGTAACCCGGTCTTCGCCGAATTCACGTGTAAAAACGAGTACATTATCAGGCATACTGTTGACGATCATAAGCCCGCCCGACGCAAGAAGACCTTTTTCATGATGACCTCACACTTCTATTTCCGTAACATTGTCCTCATGCTTGTGTATTCCGAACGCGGCATATGCGCCGTCGATTTCAGCGGTATAATCGCCGTAGAAGCCGCGGAATTCCACGTAGCCGTTTTCATCGGTAGTAAGCTCAAGCTCGGTGTGCCATTTTTTGTTGAACAGCTCCCACAAGCGTTCGCCCGACTTTTTCGGCGTGAGGTCGTGATGCCACAAGCCACCGCGGCACTTGTTCTCATCCCATATTCTGTCAGCAAGCGCGTACGCGTATCCGTCGGGTACGTTCCAATATACGACCGCGTCAACGCTCGGATGTCCGAAGCAGACGGTATAGAGCACTTCGAGCAAGTCTGCCTGTAACTTTTCATCTTCGGCAGAGTCGCCAAAGGTAGGCACTGTAACCTCGGTCAGCTCAAGCGGCAGACCAAGCTCGGCAAAGACGTCAAGCCCCTTGAAAAGCGCGCATGGATCAAACATCGTGCTGCCTTTTTTCACGCTGTTTTCATACTCTGCGTCATTCTGAGCGAGTGCGCCGCAGAAATCGTGATGCTGAAGTCCGATCCTGTCTATCTCAACGCCCTTTAAAAGAGCGTTTTCGAGCATCATAAAGTAAGGATCGCGGTAATCGGCGACAGATGCGTTAATTATCGGATTTCCCTCGTTGAAAACAAGCACGTCCTCGGGAAAATACTTGCGTGCAAGCGCAAACGCCCACTCTACGATATCACGCTTTTCGCTTATTTTCGACTGCGTTGTCCATCCGTACGCGCACAACAGCTCATTTACAACCTCGACTTCCATGAGCCTGCCGGAAAAGCGTTCGGATATCTGGCGGAAGCGCTCTTCATAGTAAGCCTCCATTTTCGCCATGTCGCCCTTGGGAAGCCAATCGGGCGTGAACTTGTCGTACACAAGGCAATGAAGCTTAGCGTCGATACCGTTTTCCTCGCAGTATTCCACGCAAAGCTCGGGGGCGGGACGGCGGTAGACCTTAGGGCTGTTTTTGTCATATCTCGGCTTACCCTGCTCGGGTTCAAGACCGTCCCAATAGAACGGCACAGTCGCAAGGTTGAAGTATTTTTTGAAGTTTTTGCGATAGGTCGCATTGTCTGACGGTAACTCAAACTCGTCGAGCATAAAAATGTTAGCACCGTACTTGAAGTCGTGCGTATCCTGCGTTACCCTTACATTTTTTCCGGCTATGGGATTGCCTTCACCGTCAACGATACGTAACTTCGCGTATCCCTTGCGGTGCTTTTCGATCGCTTCGGCGGCGCGTCCCTCCAGCAGCTCGCGGTGCTTTTCGGCGGCTCTCATCCAAATTTCTCTGTTTTCCTTCGGGTTCAACATATTTTTACCTCCAAATATTGTTTTATCGTTTCAGCTCCATTGCCTGTCGTTTGACCACTCGTTATTCCACTGATCGGTAGGCTCCCACTGACCGGGATATTTTTCGTGCATATGCTCGGCGATCAGTTCCTCGTTGAGCCCGTCGATACCAAGTCCAGGCTTGTCGGGCACTCTTACAAAGCCGTCCTTGAATAAAGGGACGTCGATACCGAGCGCAAGATCGTTCCACCACGGCACATCTATTGAGTGAAATTCGAGCGCAAGTACGTTTTGAACTGCAGCCGCCGCATGTATCGCCGCCATGCAGGCGATCGGGCTCTCAGCCATATGTATCGCCATAGCAACGCCGTATTTTTCACACATATCGCCGAGCTTTTTCATCTCCATCGCACCGCCGACCGTAAGTATATCGGGATGTACTACAGAAACACCTCCCCTTTTCATCAGCGGCTCAAAGCTTTCGGCAAGATATATGTCCTCGCCTGTACATATAGGTACATTACAGCTATTTGCGATCTTCACATAATGATCGGTGTAATGCCATGGCGCTACATCCTCTATCCAAGCGATATTGTATTTTTCAAGTCTCTTGGCAAACATGATACAATCCTCAATGCAAACATGACCGAAATGGTCGATCGCAAGCGGGACATTATAGCCTATCACATCACGGACTTCTTTAACGTAGCTTTCAAGATAATCCATTCCCTTTTGCGTAAGGTGAATGCCTGTGGCGTGATGCGGTATCGTAAAGACCTCGTAGTTCTTTCCGAGCATAATGTCCATGTCTATCGAACCCTTTTGGTGATTCATAGACTTCATGGAATATTTCTTTATATCCTCGAGAAATCCAAGCGGCGCGTTAAGGCATCCCGGCTCGTCGAGCATAAGTTCAATGCCGAGATCCATTTTAAGGAATGTAAAGCCCTGATCAATTCGTTTTTTCAATGCGTTGCCCATGTCAGTGCCCGTGTGTTTGCCGTCAACATCGGTATCACAGTATACTCTGAGCTTGTCGCGGAATTTACCGCCGAGCATCTGCCAGAGCGGTACTCCCCACGCCTTGCCGGCGAGATCCCACAACGCTATCTCAATGCCCGACACACCGCCTCCTTGCCGCGAATGTCCGCCGAACTGCTTTATCCTGCGAAAGAGCTTGTCAACATTGCACGGATTCTCACCGACCAGCCTTGACTTGAGCATAAGCGCATATGTCGCGCTTGACGCGTCACGCAGCTCACCGTAACCGATAAGCCCTTGATTTGTGTATACCTTGATAAGCGGACAGTGCTTGGGCGCACCGTTTATGTTCGCCACTCGGATATCCGTTATTTTCAGGTCAGACGGACTTGATGATATGTTTATGTTTTCGGAAACCAATTCATTAAACGACGTATTCACAAATTCCTCCTTGACTTTGTACGCTTTTTGTGCTATAGTTTCTTACAATCCGAGTATATCACAAAAGTATGTGTAAATACAACCGCTATTTTATGTTTTTTATCCACTATTTTACGAAATGAGGTCTTTAAGTGCGATTTAACGAAAGTATTATTTATACTGATACAGGAAATGCAGTTATAAAAGCGTTTCATTCGAGTGTACCGCCCACAAAACGCGAGTACAATGAGCATCACCACACCGAGTGCGAGCTTTCTCTTTTTATAAAAGGAAGCGGCATATACTCGGTTGGTAAAAAACAGTACCGATTTTCCCACGGCGATATGTTTCTTTTCGGAAGCAACGAAGCTCACTGCATAACCGATATATACGAGGAGCTTGATCTGCTCAATATACATTTCGAGCCGAGATTGCTCTGGGAGCACTCAGACAATGTTGAGTTACTTTCGCTTTTCAATTCAAGGGGCAAAGGCTTCGAAAACAGGTTTCAAGCGTCCGATACAAGACTTAAAGAGCTGATACTTGGCATTGAAAAAGAAATGAGCGAGCGTTCTGCCGGATATAGGATACAGACAAAGTACACGCTTTTTTCAGCGCTTGTCCACATCGTGCGTACCTATGATTGCGTACAGAAAGAGCGAGCTTTGCAGACTTCAGCCACCATGACGGAAAGCCTGAAGCGCGCTATGGTATATATCGACGCAAATCTCGAAAGCAAGCTCACGCTGCACGATATTGCCGAAACAGCGTGCATGACAGAAACATATTTTTCTTCGGTATTCAAAAAATTTAACGGCATATCACCCTGGGAGTACATAATGATAAAGCGCGTTGAAAAAGCGATAGAGATGCTGCGCTCTACCGAGCTTACCAAGCTGGAGATCGCCGAAAAATGCGGTTTTACGAGCTCGTCAAATTTCTATAAGATATTTTTCAACGTGACCGGCAAAAAGCCCGGAGATTACATAACTTGACTTTCTTTTAAGACTATAGTAAAATATAAGAAAATAATATAAGGAAATATACATATGAACAACTGCTTTGAAAATGTAAAAAAGAAATTCGGCTTCGGATGTATGCGCTTACCTCTGCTTGAAAACGGCGATGTAGACTACGCGGCGTTCAATAAAATGATCGACACATTTTTAGACGCCGGCTTTAACTATTTCGATACAGCTCACGGATACCTTGACGGCAAAAGCGAGACCGCGCTTCGCGACTGTCTTGCCGCGCGTTACCCCAGAGAAAGCTACATTCTTACCAACAAGCTTTCATACCCGTTTTTCAATTCGCAGGAGGATATCCGTCCGTTTTTTGAAAGTCAGCTCAAGGCGTGCGGTGTAGAATACTTCGACTTCTATTTAATGCATGCACAGAATACTGCTTTCTTTAAAAAATACAAAAAATGCCGCGCGTATGAAACTGCGTTCGAGCTCAAGCGTGAGGGAAAGATCAAGCACGTCGGACTTTCATTCCACGACAAGGCAACGGTACTTGACATGATACTAAACGAGTACCCTGAGATCGAAGCTGTGCAGATACAGTTTAACTATCTCGACTACGAAGATCCGAGCATAGAAGCGCGTCTGTGCTATGAGGTATGCCGCAAGCACAACAAGCCCGTGATCGTAATGGAACCTGTAAAGGGCGGAAGCCTTGTAAACCTGCCTGATGACGCAAAAGCTGTGCTTGACGGTCTCGGTAACGGCAGTTACGCCAGCTACGCGCTTCGCTATGCCGCCGGCTTTGACGGCATGGAAATGGTGCTCTCGGGTATGAGCAATATGGAACAGCTTGAGGACAACATCAAGAGCATGGGAAACTTCAAGCCGCTTGATGAGACCGAGCTCAAGGCAATAGAAAAGGTCTGCTCCGTATTCCGCGGACTTGACATTATTCCCTGCACAGCCTGCAGATACTGCGTGTCTGACTGTCCGATGAACATCAACATTCCCGCGCTTTTCTCATGTATGAACAGTAAAAAGCTATACTCGGTGTACAACGCACCATGGTACTACATGACAATGACACAAGACAACGGCAAAGCATCCGACTGTATTTCATGCGGAAAGTGCGAGCGCGCCTGTCCGCAGAATATCGAGATACGCAAGCATTTAAGAGAGATCGCCGCCGAGTTTGAAAAGTGAGTTTTCAACAGTTATCCACAGTTTTTCCACACCATGTACAAGTTTTCAACAGCTGCGAGCGTACTCAGACGCGTCCCTGTTTGCCCTTTTCTGCTGTAATGTGAGTATAAATTCATACTATACGTACATTATTGTCCCAAACAAGGGGTTTATCAATATTTTTAGGAAATCAGCCGATATTCACAAAGACTCCATATAATTTGCATAAAAATAACAAAACATAAGCAAAACAGGGACGCGTTGAGTCCCTGTTTTTTTTGGCTCTTATAATGCAGATACAAAAAAACTAAACAGACTTCCAATTGAGAGGCTTTTTACGCCTTTATCTCGATCAATGTCTTTGCATTCACTCTTGCTAAAGCCTCATACCGTGTAAAGCCGTCGGAGCGTGTGATATCTCCATCCTCGCCTAAGATCCGCTTTACACTGTCTCCGCCTCGTACATCCGCGTCGATCGTTCCGGATGCTTTCGCCCACGCAAGCGCGGTGTCGTACTCGCTTATGTATCTTCCCTCTTGCACGATCTTCTCTATGCGCTCATTCACCGTGATCTCACGCGGACACATCAGCATCGCGTACTCAAAATTCGTCATAGGCTTATCAAGTCTGAGCATATTATCGGTGTATGCCACAGCGTGAGCTTTTTCAAGCTTGCAGAGCTTTTCAAAGATCTCGCACTCGCGTCCGACGTCGGAAAACGGTGACTCGCTTATAAGTTCACTCACGCTTACGACTCTGTAGCCGTATTTGTACAAAAGGTCAAGCTGCTTTTCAAGCGCGTACGCAACAGGCGTACGCTTTGCCATATTGTAGCCGTCCTTGCCGAATATTATCTGTCCCTTGAAAACGTCCGGATCTGCTTCAAGTGCGTTTTTGATCACATTCACCATTGCGTCGATCTCAGCGTCTGCCGACTGTGCGGGAAGCCACCCGCCGCCGTCATACGAAGCCGCCATATATCCGTAACCCATGAGCGCGTACGCATCATAGCTCGTCAGACCCTTTGCAATGCTGTCAACATAGTGAGGCGGACGCGAAAGCTTCATCTCGTAGCCAAAATTATCGCGCACATATTTATGTAAGCGTGTAAGATCGGCTACTGCTTCGTCAATGGTCTCAAAATGCTCTCGTGCACCGTAAACAAACGGCTTTTTGCCGAAAATAATATGTCTGTATCCATGATTCGCAAGCTCGTGTCCCTCGTCGAGCATACGTTTTACAAGCTCGGGCGCATGTACAGCACCTCCGAGAGCGTCACAGCCGATATCGGGATAATGGTCGAACTTCACTCCTCCCCACGCGGCAGATCCGAGCGCTCCCGACTTATCGGGATAGTTTTCCTCGGTCGATCCTACTATATCAAAGGTTGCGTGTGCCGAATATTTCGCAAGCGCGTCAAGAAGCAGATCGGTCATCGCCCGTCCGCCGGATCTGTCAGGAGACGCGGGCATATTCATCGGGCCGTCGTCAAATGTCATCGCGCATATTCTTTTGTCTGTATGTATCCGCTCAATGCGGCGGACATAGCTTACTCTGTGCTCGCTTTTCAAAAGGCCGGCTGATCTAAGTAGTTTTTTTGCAACCTTTCCGGCTTTCACGACTATTGACATTATATTTTATCCTTTCGTTTGCCGGTAAACGCGTCTCTGATATCAAAGCACACGCACTTGACGGCATACAAGAAATATTTACACCATTTTTTTGTATCGGCGTTTATCTTTTTCATTCGTATATACTGACTCTTTGCAGTATTTATGCGTTTTGAACGTGCTTTAAGTACAGCCGTTGCACCGTTTGTCAAAAAAGCCTCTCTGAGCTTATCAAGCGTAAGCGCGTTTATACCGTCACATTCAACGTCGATCTCTGTGTACGCGCCGCCTATCTCACACGGCAGATGTGCATCGCTTCCGCCGAAGGTACGCATTCGGTTTATCATTGCCGCTGAGCGCGCGTATGTGTTAGCTTCACAAACGAACTGATCTGCACGCGCGTTTGCCGCCTCAAGTCCGTCAAGCAATGAAAACACTTCTGCGATACGTTTATCGACCGTTTCGCGTGTATCGCGCACACGCTCATACGGGTGCGCCAGCACTGCAAGTCCATTTGCCCTTTTTATCCGCTCACGCGCTTCAAAAAAATCACGCG
>JAFUMW010000162.1 GCA_017482465.1 Clostridia bacterium | reverse complement strand
GAAATGGATGAGTTCTGTTTGAAGCTTCCCAGATACAAGCGTCCTCACAAGATAATATTCGCAGATATTCCGCGCAATCCCACAGGTAAGATCGAAAAGCCGAAGCTCAGAAAGATATACTGCGGCGAAAGCCTCGTTGCTTCGCAGATCAAGGGATAAAATATAATACCACTTTTAAGGTTGGAGCTTTTTCGCATTGTGAACAGGTTTCAACCTTAAGGTTTATGAAAGGGATCATAAATGATACGTTTTGAAAGCGATTATTTGGAAGGGGCTCACCCTAAAATACTTGAAAAGCTCACACAAACAAATTTCGAGCAGAGCGCAGGATACGGCGTTGATGCTCACTGCGAAAGAGCACGTGAGCTGATAAAAAAAGCGTGTGAAGCGCCCGACGCTTATGTGCAGTTTTTAGTCGGCGGCACACAAGCGAACACCACCGTCATAGCATCTGTTCTCAAGCCTTATGAGGGCGTGCTCTCAGCTGTCAGCGGACACATAAATGTGCACGAGACCGGTGCGGTGGAAGCCACAGGTCACAAGGTACTCGGACTTGAAAGCGACAACGGAAAGATCACTGCAAAGCAGATAAAGGATGCGTACCTTGCTCATATCAACGACCCGACGCACGAGCATATGGTAAAGCCTGTGCTCGTGTACATATCACAGCCCACCGAAAACGGCACGCTCTACTCAAAAAGCGAGCTTGAGGCTATAAGAAGCGTGTGCGATGAAACAGGGCTGTACCTTTTCGTTGACGGTGCTCGCTGCGGATACGGCTTAAAGAGCGAAAACAACGATGTTTTTCTTCCCGATCTTGCAAGACTTGCCGACGTTTTCTATATCGGCGGTACAAAGGTCGGTGCGCTTTTCGGCGAAGCTGTCGTTTTTACAAACCGAGTACTCGCACGCGATTTCAGATACATGATAAAGCGTCACGGCGGAATGCTTGCCAAGGGCAGGCTGCTCGGCATTCAGTTTGAAACGCTCTTTGAGGACGGACTTTATTTCGAGATCTCCGAGCATGCGATGAGCCTTGCGATCAAGATCAAGTACGCGCTTCTTGACATGGGTATTAAAATGCTTTTTGACTCACCGACGAATCAACAGTTCCCGATCTTTGAAAACAGCGTGTACGAAAAGCTTTCGGAAAAATATTCCTTCAGCTTCTGGTGTACGCCCGATGAAAACAGTACAGCGGTAAGAATATGTACAAGCTGGGCTACAAAGGAAGAAAACGTCGACGCGCTTCTTGACGATATACGCAAAGCTCTCGGCAAATAATAAAATGGCGCACCCGCGGGTGCGCCATCAACTAAGCATCAGAATGCCCAGTTTCCGTTTTTGAAGACCTGTATCTCAGTGCCGTCATCACATATTCCGACGATATCAAGGTCACTGCTTCCTATCATGAAGTCTTCATGTACCATCGAATCGTTGACACCGAGCTTGCGGCATTCTTCGACTGTATACTTGTCATAATCCTTTATGCAGTTCGTAAATCCTTCGCCGAAAGCCAAATGGCACGCGGCGTTTTCATCAAACAGGGTATTATAAAAGAGTATCTCCGAATTTCTTATGGGCGAATCGTAAGGAACAAGAGCGCATTCTCCGAGATATGCGGCACCCTCGTCCATCGAAATAAGCTTTTTTAATAACTCCTCATTCTTCTTCGCACAGACCTCTACGGCTTTTCCGCCCTCAAATCTAACGTAAAAATCCTCGATAAGCTCGCCCTTATAGGACAGTGGCTTTGTCGAATATACGATACCCTCGGCTTCACCGCGCTTAGGTGTTACAAAGACCTCCTCGCTGGGTATGTTCGGGTTGAAAAACTCACCCGAAAGCGTATACTCACCGCCGCCTAAAAACTGTGCCTCCGGGATAAGACCCACGCGAAGGTCTGTTCCGTTTGACGACTTATAAACGAGTGTACGGATATTCTTTGAGTTGAGATAATCGCATCTTGAAGCAAGGTCGGCATTATGCTCGCGCCATGCAAGCACAGGATCATGATCGGCTCTTGAGGTGTAAAGTATCGCCTCCCAGAGCTTTTCGACCGCTTTTCCGACACTCTCCTTCGGGAACACCTTTTTTGCCCACTTTTTGCCCGGCACAGCGGCGATGCACCACTTATATCTGTTTTCCATTCTGTCGCGGAAAGGCTTTATGACCTTGTACCTCGCCTGCTCGCCTTTAGCCTGCTTCTCACGGTTGATACCCCGCAGGCCGTCGGGATCCTCACTTAAAAGATATATCATCGCAGGCAGACGCTGTGCACGCAGCTCAAGCTTTTCTATCTCCCACTTTTCAACGGTTGACAGTACCTTTACACTGCGATGACGTACATGCAGCTTTGTAAGCGGCTGATAAGTAAAGTCGACCTCTACCTTTTTTGCTCCCGCCTTGTAGCATTCGTCAACAAGAACTGCGACAAATTCGGGTTGGTCAAGCTCGGCGCGTATTATGACTTCGTCTCCCTTGACGATGCCCGCTCCCGTACCCGCGATAAGACGGGCATATTCTCTGAGAACTGATTTTTTCATATGATCTCCATTCTGCCGCACTGCGGCGATACCTAAGGTTTCATATGATATTATATATCCAAAACCGAATTTTGTAAACCGATTTTTCAATTTTTTTACAATCGCGAGAAAAGGAAGGAAAAAAACATGAAAAAACGCGATCTTTCAAAAATAACCGATAAGGTATGCGCTTTGACCTTCGATGACGGTCCGAGCGAGATAACCCCTCTTGTACTCGACGTTCTTGAAAAATATAATGCTACCGCATCATTTTTCATTGTCGGACACAATGTATTCAGATATCCCGAAAACGCAGATACGATGCGCCGTGCCGTAGAGATGGGCTGTACGATAGAAAACCACACCTACGGACACAAAAATCTGCGCGATATGGACTACGATGATCTGCTTGCAAACTTTTATGCAACACAGTATGTCGTAAACAAGGTTATTGGAGAGGAGCCGATATACTTCCGCGCACCCGGGGGCGGAGCAAACGAGCTTGTTTACAAGACCATCCCCCTGCCATTCATGATCGGTGACTGCGGCTCTGCCGACTGGAACTCACGCGAGGACGACCCCGCTACCTCAGATCTTGAAACTCGTGTAGCCGGCATACTCAGAGTTGCCCACGACGGTCACATCATGCTCATGCACGACAACGCAGGCAATCATATCACTCCCAAGGCGCTCGACAAGGCACTTGACAAGCTCTCCAAAGATGGCTATACATTCGTTAACCTGCGTGAGCTTTTCGAGATAAAGGGTATCACTCCCAAGGCAGGTGAGTGCTATCAATGGGTAGATGTGTACAATCCCGAAACCGGCGAGCCCACCTTTAGAGTATAATGATAATACTTGTAAGCGCGTGTCTGCTGGGTGTCGGTTGCAGATATGACGGCAAGAGCAAAGCAGACGAAAGAATAACCGCACTGATGAAGCAACACACGCTCATCCCCGTTTGTCCCGAAGTTTTCGGCGGACTCGCCACCCCTCGCCCCCCTGCAGAAATAATTGGCGGAAGAGTACTCACAGTAACAGGTGTTGATGTTACCGATAATTATACACGCGGAGCGCATGAAGCACTGCGTCTTGCAAAGCTGTACGGCGCAAATATTGCAATACTTAAAGAGCGTTCGCCGTCCTGCGGAAGCGGACTGATATACGACGGCAGTTTTTCACGATCGCTCACAGACGGCGACGGGATATGTGCCCGACTCCTAAAAGAAAACGGAATTACCGTTATCGGTGAAAGCGAGCTTGAAAGATACGGCTTTTGACAAAAAAGACGGCAAATCGCCGTCTTTTTTACCGCCTGCGAAACAAAGAGCATATCCACTCTCTGTCCTCGCGGTCAAGCGTATACGTAAGGATAAGCAAAAGTACATATACCCCGAGCACCAATATGATATGAACAAAGAGAGACACGTACGAATACGCAATACCGCGCACCGCCTCGAGTGCGATACGTACAAGAGTACATGACGCAAGCGCGCATATCATAGGTTTTACTATCCACGTGATCACGCGAGGTCTGATACCTGTTACATTCATCAATCTAACAAAGCTGCAGGACAGGTTGAATATCTCGCTTGCGAAGATCGTGACTATATAACCCATAATGCCTATCTTCGGACAAAGAATATAAACCAGAAATGCGCTTGATGCCGCGTCGATAATATTTATCCGCATATTGAAAAGCTGTTCATCAAGTCCCTTTAACATCGAGTCGACAGCGCTGTCAAAATACATTATCGGAATAAGCGGGGCTACCGTTTTTATATAATCTGATGCACTGTGGCTGTTGTAAATAACATAACCAAGCTCGTGAGAAAAGCATATCATCACACCGCATACACCGAATGAAAACATAAGCGTAAAACGAAGAAAACGCTCTCCGATATAGTCGATATGACGCTTCTCACCTCCTGCCGATGCCTGTGCCAGCTCGGGGATCAAAAGCGTATTGAACGAAGAAAGAAACGCTGTCGGAAACAGTATGATCGGCAGCACCATTCCCTGCAAAACACCGTAGGTCTCAAGCGAATGTTCGCTTGACGCTCCGTACTTTTTCAGCCCGCGCGGTATGAGCATATGCTCAAGTGTCACAAGCCCTGTACGCAGATATGCCGAAAATGCGACCGGCATCGCTATGCGGCACATCTTGCGTGTAAGCCCTTTACCGCTTCCTCTGTAAGAGCCGCCGCTTTTGCGAAGATCGTACCTGTATACTATATATGTAAAGAAAAATGATGCTATTTCGGCGACACTTCCGCCGCCGATAACAGCCATACAGGCGTATTCGATTCCGCGCGGTGCGATAAGCGTCAACAAAAGCGATGTAACACTTATTTTGATAAATTGCTCTAAGAACTGTGCAGATGCCGATTTCACGACACGTCTCAGTGCGTTAAAATAACCGTGCATCGCCGATGACATTGAGATAAACGGCATACTCACGGCAAAAAGCTTGACAGAAGAAGTGCATCTCACATCGTTGAGCCAGGATACGGCTATCTGTTCGGCAAAGTTAAACAGCACCAAAAACGTCGCCATGCCAAATGACAGCGAATATATAAGACACCGACGCATAGCATGGCGTATATCCTCTTTTTTACTTGAGCCGACCGCCTCTGCGGTGAGTCTTGTTGCAGCAAGCGATATTCCCGACACGGAAAAGGTGACCGAAAGCGAGTAAACGCTCATGATAAGCGATAAAAGTCCCATTCCGGCGGCGCCGATCTTGCCGGACACATATACGTTGAAAGCCACTCCCACCGTACGCATAATAAGCGCGGTGGCACTTAATACCACCCCGCTGATAAATATTTCTCTCGCATGTGCTTTTGCCATGACCGTTTCACCCTCAAATATTTTATACTTTACTTTATGAAAGAAGAAAAGATACTATGACAAATCAAGACATACTCAATATCGCCATGCGGCAGTCGGCAACCGATTTAAGCTGTTCACCCGATGACTTTTTGCGCGATAAAAATATCACCGTTATCTCGTACAAAAGTAACGGAGCGCGAAGATATCTCGAGCTTCCGTTTTCATGCAACCTCGTCTCTTACGGCAACAACATCGTCGCCTCGGTAAGCAAGGAATGCGAGTCTGCTGTGTCCGATTATATAAACAAATTCCCGCGCGAGCATTGCTTTGAAACACCGAATATGAATGTGCTTGCAGACAAGCTTGCACCTTTAGGACAAAAGCTCTGCTTTATGGCTGAATACTTTCTGCCCGATCTTTCGGCATTAAAACCACTTGACTGCGGGTATGAAATTAAGCTGCTTGTACCCGATGATTTTACTGATCTGTACAAGCCCGAATGGAGCAACGCGCTTTGTGAAAAACGCCGCGAGCTTGATGTTATCGGCATCGGTGCGTATGATAACCGAAAGCTTATCGCACTCGCCGCAGCATCCGCCGACTGTGACACGATGCTCCAGATAGGTATAGATGTCCTGCCCGAATACAGGCGTAAGGGTATCGCAAGTGCGCTGACAAGCAGGCTTGCCTTAAAAATACTCGAGTTTGGAAAAGTGCCGTTTTACTGTGCGGCATGGTCTAATATCGGCTCTGTACGCAACGCTGTTAAAAGCGGATTCCGTCCCGCTTGGGTGGAGTTAACAGCTAAGCCTGACAGCTTTGTTGATAATATGAACAGATAAAAGCACGGCACATCAAAGATGTGCCGTGCTTTTATCTTATTTACTTACTTTGTGCCGCTTACCATAAGCGCGCCGATCTTTCTTGCGGTGCTTGTTCCGCCTTCGCCTCTCTCACCCTTATACGAGTAGGTTATCGTATGCTTGCCGTATTCAAGGTTATCAACAAGCTTGAACGGGTGGTTGGTGTTGGATACAGAAAGCTTCTTAGGCTCACCGCCATCGATCGAATACTCGATCATGTATCCGCCTCCGCCGTATTCAAGGTACATACCGAAGCCTGTGCCCTCGAACGTATAGGTGAAGCTGTTTTCGTTCTCGCTCGGGTACATATAGCCTCTTGTCTTGGTGCAAGAGAAGAACTCTCCGTCGGTCGAGAAGGTAAAGCCCTTTACCTCATCGAATATATCCTCGCTTACAGGGATGTGTATCGGCTTGAATGTCTCATTGCGCTGGTCAACGTAGCCCTCGGGGATCGTGTACGCCTTTGTTTCGCCATATCCGAGAGTCTGTGCGCCAAGTAAATATTCACCCATATACTCGATAAGCGCATCTGCGAATACCTTATAGCCGGGGTCAAGCGGATGAACTCCGTCTTTGAAGTAGGTGCCCCAGGATGAGTTATATCCGCCCATATGATGAGCAAGCGCGCGTCCAACGTCAACGGAGGTTACACCGTAATGCTCACAGACTGCATCCTGCGATGCCGCCGAAGGATGCATCGTGCCCTCACCGTACTTCTGAACCTGACCGCTGTCGGTAGTGTAAAGCGCGATGATATCGCAATCGGGAAGAGCCTCTCTTATCTGTCTTATCGCAGACTCAAAGTAAAGCTCTACCTTCTTTTCTGCGGTAGTTCCGCTGTAATTATCGTTTATAGCAAATTCAATGAACAAGAGATCTGTGTTTGTGTTAATAACGTCATAGCCTACTCTGAACGCGCCGAGGTGTGAACCCGAGCCGCCCATAGCAACTGCGTTGTGAACGAGCTTTGCGTTCGGGAAATTGTTCTCGAGCCATTTGAATGTAAGCTCTCTCCAGGAGTTTCCGGAAGTTGCACCGTAGCCTGCTGTTACAGAACCGCCGAAGTAAGACACAACTATCTCTTCGTCACTATTAAGCTTGTTATAAAGGTTGTTAAGATCACTTCTTACTGTGATAAAATCAGAATATGTTCCCATAATGTCTCCTAAATCATATCCGGAAGATGCCGCGTGCGTAACAAAACGCTGAATCATTGCCGCAACCTCTGCTCTTGTTGCCTGTCCTGCAGGTCTGAGTCTGTGTGTGCTGCCATCGCCAATGCTGTAGCCGTTTACGATACCGTTTGAGGTACAGAAGCGTACCGCTTCCTTAGCAAGGTCGGTGGTAACAAGGTCATAGTCAACGAAGACAAATTCTCTTGCCTTTTCGTTTACTGTAGCTACACCAAGCACCTTAGCGTAGTTATAAAGCATTTCCATAAGCTCAAGTCGTGTTACATCATCGTTAGGACGGAAGCTTTCGCACTCCTCAACGATCTTGTTTACAGAAGCCCAGCTTACGCCGTTAGAATACCAATCGTTTGCGTTAACGTCGGTAAACATATATCTTGCGCCAAGATCACCTGCTCCGTCTATACGTGAAAGCACCGTTACTACCATCGCTCTGGTCATTCTGTTATCCGGCTTGAACTTTGTAGGCTCAACGCCGTTGAAATAGCCCTTTGCGGCAACAAAGTTTATGCTGTCCTTGCCCCAATGGTTCTTAATATCGGTGAATTCGGGAGACACGGAAACAGTTGCCTTTGCATCAATGTCGCCCTTTACGGGAATGTACCAGGTTTTGCCGTTGATGTACGCCATTCCGACAGACACGCCGTTTGATACGACATTGTTAATGCCGTCTTCTTTTCCTGCGTATATCGCCGTGATAGCGTTTTCAAGAGTTGCGGGAATACCGTCGTATTTAAGGCTTGCCTTGATACCGTCGGTGCTGTCAACAGAAAGCGTAAAGCTTACGTCTGTGTTGTCCGAGATTTCCTTAACAGTTTCACTCTTTACTACAAGTGTTGCGCTTCCTGCGAGTAACTTGAGCGCAAGCTCCTTTTCAACAAGAACGTCGAGAACTGCGTTAGAAATGCTCAAATCAAGCTTGTTTTTGCCTTCGCTTGTTACAGTAACGAGTTTTACCTCATTATCATCAAGTGCACCTTTAAGCTCGTCCGCCTTATCAAGTGTAACGCTCTCTCCCGTAGCGAAAAGCGCGCTTGAATATGCGTTGTAGGTGTAAACACCTGCTTCGTCTGCGCTTACAGGTACAATAACCGATGCAAGCATGAAAATTGCGAGAATAAGTGATAATAATTTTTTCATTGTTTTTTCCTTTCCTTGATATATCACTGAAGTCCGTAGCCTTCTATGTTCTGTTTCTTGAGAGAGTACCATACAGTACCCGGCTCACCGCCGCGGCGTGTGAATTCGGCAACGCTCTCCTCGTTGAAATCGGGCTGCCATACTGCTCCTGTGCCATCGTTCGGGTTTTCACAAACACCGCCGATCTTTCTTCCCTCCTCGAGGAAGTATACGTTGTCATGGAAATTGTACTTGTCCGGCGCGATGTTGCGAACTAAAAGCGCATAACAGCTCGAGAGGATGCCGTAATGTCTTTCAACCGTACAGTTTATGTACTCGGTAGTATTTAACGCAGTTTCTCCGTAGAAGAAGTTGCCGTCCTTGTTCGGACGCTGATTACCCCAGCCGTATCCGAGATAGAGAGAATAGTTATCGTGGAGATTCATGTTCTCGATAACAAACCTCTTGTTATTAGACGGATTTGTATTTCTCTGCCATACCTCAAGACCGGTGTTACACTTTTCGGCTACGTTGTTAGCGTATTCAACGTTTTTGAAAATGCAATCCTCTCTGTTTTCAGCGTCGCCCTGGTACTGAACCGTGTATGCACAGTCGTATATCTGATACGAATAGCAGTTTCTGATATAATAGCCGTCGCATCCGGTGCTTCCGTATTTTTCAATAGCGTTACCGAGACGCACTATTGTGTGATTTTCGGTTTCAAACTGGATGGAGCCGCCTATCCATGCAAGATAA
Source organism: Clostridia bacterium (assembly GCA_017482465.1). Lineage (GTDB taxonomy): Bacteria > Bacillota > Clostridia > Oscillospirales > CAG-272 > UBA4717. The sequence continues at coordinate 7,800 of JAFUMW010000162.1, read as the reverse complement.
CAGTTCTGAACCGTAAAGTTCTCAAGTCTTCCCGCAAAGCCCGCTATACCGTGGCTTCCGCCGTGCATGACAGCGAGGTTATCTATCATTACGTTCTTTCCGCAGCCCGATACTACATGGCGCTTACGCGCAAGCTCCATATGCTCAAAGTACTCGCCGGGGTTGCCGTATGTACAGTAGAGATAAAGCTTCTTTTCTCTGAGATCGTGGAAAAATTCGAGGTTGTTTTTAAGATCCTGATAACCGTAAAAATCGTGTCCGCCCGAATAGAACTTTTCTATACCGTTAAACACCACCTTGCTGTCGGGTGCTCTGTTAAGTCCGTTTCTCGACACCTTTATACCCCAGCACTTACCGTGGTTGATACAAATATTGCCGATATCACGGTCCTCGGGGATAAGCTCATGGAATACCCACACATTTTCCTTATCGGTCTTTGACCATTTTTCACCACCGACACCGTCGAGCGAGCCAAGTATTCTCGGCTTTTCGCCCTCACCGTACGCTGTGTATGTAATGCCCTCCTTTAAGGTAAGAAGCTCACGCCATGTGTCGCCACGTCTGAAATATACAGCGTCACCGGGCAAGAGCTCAATATCCGCAAGGTGCGCGATCGTAGCAATCGCAGTCTCGGGAGACTTACCGTCGTTTTCATCGTTTCCGTCAGCACTTATGTAATACTTTGTGCCATTGATATCAAACTCGGTATTTGGAGAGTTGAGTATCGACTTTTTAAGAGCATTCGCGCGATCAAGATACTCTTTCATCACAGTTCCATCGTCATGATAAAAATTTTTCATATGTTTTCACCCCTTTCAAACATATATTTTTATATCTCTGAGATCGGATTTTGCATAAAATTCATGCCAGCAAAGAGTAAGCAAACCGCTTACATTTTTATTTTCAAGCTCTGTTTCAAGCATAAGCTCGCCGTTTCTGAATACGCTTGCCTTTCTGTGCTCGCACAACAGAGAAAACTCATCGTTCATCGCGGCGATCGGAGCACCGGTGTATTCACCCTTGAGCTTTCCGTTTTCATAAAGCTCAAGCACAGATGCAAGAGCGCAAACTCGAAGCTCAAGCGCACCGAGCCTTACACTGCTGTAGTTTGCACGGTCACGGCTTCCGTGATTTGCCGTGCGGTGCGTAAACTTAAGAAGCAACCGCTCACTGTTGATTTTTAGGTTTTCGGCAGTCAATTCAAAGCTTTGGCCCTGATAGCGTACATGGAATTTATTAAACTTCTTTGATATCTTATCAACAGCACCCGACCAGCTCGCTTCGCTTGTAAGATCACTGACAAATATTTTCGTCATGCCCAGCGTCATATCGCTGAAGCCCGAAACGATGATCTTACATTCGGCAGTCAAAGCACCGTCGAGAGTTTCTGCCGTTATTACCGCTTCGCCTTGACTTTTCGGAAACACGCGGCCGTATCCGTCCACAGCCGCAACACACACGTCACTGCTCTTCCACAACACTGTTTTTACAGATGCATTTTCCGGATACACCCGTGCCCTGAGTGTTAGCGACCGACCGAGCTCAAGCGTGCGACTGTCAGAGTCAAGCGCGATGCCTTCGGCTCTTATAAGCGGCTCTGTGCCGTCGTCAGTACCGTTTTGGTTTATTTCGCGTACCTCGTCGATTATCGCGTCAAACCATGCGTCAGCTATCTTACAGTTGCCCTCTTCGCTCGGATGTCCATCATCCTCGGGAAAATCTCCGAGCATGCGGCTGATCGGCTTACCCGGCGGACAAAGCTCTACCGGGACAAATCTGTGTCCCTCTGCTTCAAAGATCTGCGGATCGGCATCTATCCATTTATCAAGAGTGCCTTCCTCGCGCCCCATACCTCTGAGCATTTTAGCTCCGTATACCGTGGCATTCGGTGCAAAGCCCCATATAACGCGAAGCAGATCAGAGTATCTGTCACCGATATGCTCGATATCAAGCTTTTGTCCGTAATCGTTCGTGCCTATCCACAAAAGTACGATATCAGCACCCTCAAGGCACTTTGAATATGCGGGGTTTCTCAGATTTTTTCTTAAGCTTCCGCCGCCCTCATCCGAATCCGTGCCGATGACATATCCGCAGTTTCCGCCGTGATGGTTGTACAATGCGGGGAGCCTTATATCATCGCGACTGCTTGACGGACCGATAAATCTGAAGTCTGCACCTGCCTTGAAAAGCCTTTCAAAAAGCGGATATCTGTATGCGCTCGGGTTACCGTCGCCCTCTGTAAGAGAATCGCCCATACAGAATATTTTTACGGTCTTTCCCATATTACTCTCCTGTATCAGTCAAAGCTTGTCGGCACACTGCCTGCAGGGAGGATATGGAAGATAGAGCCCTTTTCAATGCCGTCTTTTTGAAGCTTGTTAAGTGCTTCCTCGGTATATGGAACAAACTCCTGCTCGCCCTCGCAACTTACGCGGTCGATCGGAACAAGCCCGAATCTCTTATCACCCGTCATAAAATAGATATTATCGTGGAAATTGAACTGATCCGGTCCTATCTGTGAAGCCCATGTGACGTACGCCGTAGTAAACAGATTTACGTTGTTGCAGATGTGAGAATCAAAGAATTTAAGCCTTGTCTTCTTGGGCAGACCGCCGTAGAAGAAGTTGGCATCCTTGTTCGGACGCTGGTGACTCCAGCCATAGCCGCTGTAAAGTGTATAATTATCATGAAGGTGCATATTTCTAATCTCAAAGTGAAGCTCGGGGTCGTTACTTTCGGCAGGTCCGTTCCACACCTCAAGGCCGTTGTTAGCGTACTCGGTGTAATTGTGGTGGAACTCGACATTTTCAAATATCATATCACCCTCGTTTGATTTTCCGCACCACTGTATAGTCCAACAGCAGTCATATATCTGCGTCGAGAAGCAATGATGGATCGTGAAATTCTTACCCTCGGACCAGTTTTCGACCGAGTTACCGAAGCGTATCGGATCAAGTCCGTCGGTGCGGTAGCTTCTTCCCTGAATAGAGCCGCCTATCCATCTGAACAAACAGTTCTGAACGGTAAGATTGTCACAGTGCGCGGTAGAAAAACCGTGACCGCCCGCGCCGTAGATATCAAGATTATCTATAAGCACGTCGTGTACGTCGCCCCAGAAGCAATGGCGTCTGGGCACAAGCTCTATTTTTTCAAATCTTTCTCCGGGATTTCCCTTTGCCGAATACACGTACAAAGTATCGTTTTCCCAGTTATGATGGAATTCAAGCTCGCGCTTTACATTGTACGGAAGTATCCACGCCTCCTCGGGTGCGTCGTTCTTATCGATGCCGTTGAAGGTCTTACCGATAAAAATACGCGTCTGCTTCTGTGGATTTGTAGACACCTTTATACCCCATGCATTACCGTCATCAAATATGATAATGCCGATGTCCGCGTCACGTCCCGAAACCTTTTCGGTGTACTCCCACACATTTTCCCACTCGGTCTTGACCCATTTGTCTGCACCCGAAGCATCTATCGTGCTGTCGAGTATCGGCTTCGGACCTTCACCGTAGGTCGAATAGGTAACACCGCTTTGAGTTTTTATCGAGCTCCATGCGTTTTCAACGAGCGTTGCCTTGAATCTGTCACCGCGTCTGAAAAGAACGCCGTCACCGTACTCAAAGGTTACATGATTTAGCTTATCCATGCTTTTCCACGCACGCTCGGGCGAAAGACCGTCATTGCTGTCATCGCCATCTGCGCTGACATAGTAGGTCTTACCCTTGATCTTTACATCCGTCTTGGTCGAGAATATCTCGTTTTTCAGCTTTTCGGCTTCATCCAAGTATTTTTTTGCATCATCAAGTGTTGAATATATAACTGCCATACTCCCCTCCGGACTTATATAATTAACATATTATTCACTTCAGACCGTGATCCGATCTGTGTGTCGTAAACCTATTCTCTGCACTCCGCCATTTTCTCATCTGTGACCTTTAAGTGCCTCAAGATCAACTCGCCCACCATTAATTCTTGTATTATTATAGCATATTACTTCTACATATTCAACGAAAAATAGTATGTCATTTTTGACAAAAAAAGCAGCTTTTTTTGGGCATTATAACAACACTACCAATGCTGCAGATAAGTCGAAGGGGCGGCTAAACAAGCCGCCCCTTCTTTGAGAGAAAAATCTATGAAAAAGTGATATTTGCATTATCTTAAGAAAATGTGTAACAGCTTGCCAAAAAAGCTGTTGTACGGCTGATATCTCATCGGCAGATCCATCCAGGTCTTTTTATCAACTATGCTCTTGGTGTGCGAGAAAACATCAAAGCCTTCCTTGCCGTGATAAGCGCCCATTCCACTTTCACCCACTCCGCCGAAGCCCATCTCGCTCGTTGCCAAATGGATTATGGTATCGTTTACACATCCTCCTCCGAATGAGAAACGCTCTACAGCCTCGCGTATATGCGCCTTATTCTCCGAGAATATATACTGTGCCAGCGGCTTCGGCTTATTTGACAGCATCGGATACAGGTCTTCAAATTTCTCATATGTCAGTATCGGCATTACAGGGCCGAATATCTCTTCGCCCATAACCGCGTCCTCCCATGTGACATTATCCATCACAGTAGGTGCGATGCGGCAGGACGCTTCATCGATCTCTCCGCCGATTACGACCTTACTTTTATCTATAAGCCCGCAAAGTCTTTCAAAATGCTTTTGGTTGATTATCTTTCCGTAATCCTTGTTTTCAAGCGGCTTGTTTCCGTATTGGGCGCGTACCTGAGCGCATATCTCACGTACAAGCTCATCCTTGACCGAGCGTTCGCACAAAATATAGTCGGGGGCAACACATGTCTGGCCGCAGTTAAGATATTTTCCGAACACTATCCTCTTCGCGGCAAGCTTTATCTTTGCCGAGCTGTCAACTATACACGGACTCTTTCCGCCAAGCTCAAGTACAACAGGTGTGAGCGTTTCCGCGGTATGTCTGAGCACCTCTTTTCCTACATTCTGGCTTCCGGTAAAGAAGATAAAGTCAAACTTCTTTTCAAGCAGGCTCGCGTTCTCTTTTCTGCCGCCTGTTACCACCGCCACGTATCTCTCATCGAAGCTTTCGGTCACTATCTTTTCGATGATCGCACTTGTTGCCGGTGAATACGCGCTCGGCTTCACTATTGCCGTATTGCCGGCGGCGATCGCATCTGCAAGAGGATCTATGGTAAGCAAGAACGGATAGTTCCACGGGCTCATGATAAGCACGTTTCCGTACGGTGAGGGTTGCTTATAGCTTGACGAGGCGAACTGAGCGATAGGCGTGTAAACACGCTTTTTCGAGGCAAATCTCTTTGTGTGCGAGATCATATAGCTTATCTCGGTAAGCGTCAGTCCGACCTCACACATAAAGCCCTCAAAATCACTTTTTCCGAGATCGCTTGTCAGTGCGTCACATATCTCTTTTTCGTACTTCTTCACCGTATTATAGAGCTTTTTGAGCATTTCAATACGAAATTTCACGGGAAGCGTTGCTCCGCTGTGATAATATTCGCGCTGGCATTCAAGTATCCTGTCTATATTCTTTTCACTCATCATCAAAACTCCTGTCTGCGACCTTGTAATAAAACTCCTCGAGCTTCTTTGCATCCATCAGAACCGGAACCGGATAAAGCGGGTTTGCTTCCTTGTCCGCATGACGTGCCATAAGCGGTATATCCGCTTTCTTTATGCCCGAAAGCGTTGGCGGTATGCCCATGCATGTATTGAGCACTCTTATCGCCGATATGAATTTTTTTGCACCTTCTTCATACGTGTCACCTGTATTTACAACACCGGCGCTGATACCGAGCTCATACAGCTTTTTATATACCGCGCTTCCGTATTCCTCAAGCACTATCGGCATAAGCACCGCATTTGCAAGTCCGTGCGGGGTATTATACTGACCGCCGAGTGAATGTGCTACTGCGTGGACATAACCAACATACGATTTTGTAAACGAAGCCCCTGCATAATAGGATGCCTTGAGCATATTCTCACGAGCTTCTCTGTTATCTCCCTGTGCGTATGCCTTTTCTATATTTTCGAATATCAGCTTGACCGCGTCAAGCGACAGCTTGCGAGTCTGCTTTGATGTTGAGTTTCCGATATACGCTTCCACCGCGTGTGTTAACGCGTCCATGCCCGTGGTCGCTGTGAGATGAGGCGGAAGCGTAAAGGTTACATACGGATCAAGCACTGCATAAGACGGAATGAGCGGAAAGCTGTTCATCGTATACTTGTGCTTTTTTACAGCATCGGTAATAACAGCAGTGACCGTGACCTCGCTTCCCGTACCTGCGGTGGTGGGTATTGCTATAAGGGTTGGAATCTTTCTGAAAATACGCAGTGTACCCTTGAGCTTGTCAAGCGATCTGTTCGGATAAGCGATTCGCGCACCGACCGCCTTAGCACAGTCCATAGCCGAACCTCCGCCAAAAGCTACAAGGCACTCGCACTCTTCCTTTATATATATTTCACGAGCTTCTTCCACATTGTGTACTGTGGGATTTGCAGATGTCTTGTCGTACACGGCACAATTTATGCCCTTATCGGCAAGACTTTCTTCAAGCCCGCGTGTTACGCCCGCGTTTCTTATTCCCGCGTCGGTAACAAGCAACAGCGACTTTACCCCGCGCAGAACAAGCATGTCTGCAAGCTCATTTATACTGCCGATTATCTCAGGCTCTCTGTACGGCAGAAACGGAAGCGCCGCGTGAAACGCTGTTTGGTATATTCTGCAATATATCTTCTTTACAATGTTCATGTCTGAGGTATACCTTCCTTACTTATCAATTGGAGATTCGAAGAAATCAGTGCCAACGTATCGTAAAAGACCTTACGGTCCTCATCGTTAAGCCCTGTGCCTGCCTTTGCCACAGCTATGCAGGCTCTGTCAAGTACAAATTCCGCAGCCTTGCGTCCTTCTTTTGTAAGTGTAACAAGCGCACGATAACCGCTTTGACGCACGATAAGTCCGTGCAGCTCCATTTCACAAAGGATACGTGATACCGCCGCCTTGTCTCTGTCGCATATTTCGCAAAGCTTCGCGGCTGTAATGCCGTCGGTATAACGGTTCATCGCTACAAGATATTCGGCAAACGCGCCTTTAAGACCGTATTTTATCATTTCCTCACGTTCGAGCTTCTTGACATAACGGTATATCTCGGATATGACCGAAGTAAACTGTTCAAATCTGGTTATCATATTTCCCTCCAAAATGTTGACTTGTCAACAAGTGTATTATAAGGCAAAGATGTTGATTTGTCAACATCTTTGCAAATTGTTTACAAAATATTCCGAAAAAGGGACACGCATTTTTTGCGTGTCCCCTTTTAACTTATACGCTTATTTCGCGTTATTCAAGTAAATTTGCGCCTCCAACTTATCAGCGAAGAAGATAAGATCACCTATTTCAACCTTAATGTTCTGAGGTGCGGTTGTTTTATTAGCACCGAGTCTGAACTCGAACCTGCTATACAGAGATTTGGCTGTATTAGAGTCGTATCCGCCATTCTGACCTGAAACATAGTCGGTAAAATCAATAAGGGTCTTTCCCTGAGCTATGATCTTACGTCCCCACATTCTCGTGGTGGTAGTAGTTGTGTCAAAATCTATATAGTTACCGGCAGTACCGCTCACATTGATATCCGCTACGCAATAGGGATACTCAAGTACATTTACCTTTTCTCCCATGAAAGAAACGTTGATGCGGTGTACGTCTGTGATTTCGGTGGAGACGGTTGTAGTAAAGGTATGCTTTCCGTTTTCAAGGGCTACGTCAGATATACCGTATGCCGCCTTGATCGGATTAGAGAT
>JAFUMW010000161.1 GCA_017482465.1 Clostridia bacterium | reverse complement strand
GCGGCGTTTGGTAAAAATCGGGATACGATCGCTTCGATCCGATAATCTCACAAATATCTGATCTCGTCTTTTTTCTTGTAAAGAACGGTCACAACGACCATCGCGCCGATGACCGCACCGGCGAGAATATATACCTGAAAATATCTCTCAAATCCGCTTTCCTCTGTCTGTTCTACCGTCTTCTCTTCGACATCGGCGGCTTGGGTCTCCGTGTCCGCAAACACACCAAGCGGCATCGCAAGGCAGAGCCAAAGCGCAAGCACCAAAGCAAATATACGCTTTCTCATTTGCTCACGCCCGATACTATTCTCTCGGTATCCTGTGCAATAACAAGCTCCTCATTTGTCGGAATAACGTACACCTTGACCTTGGAATCGGGTGTTGAGATACAAACATTATCTCCCTGAAGCTTGGTCGCCGCGTTCTTTTCCTCGTCGAGTTTAATGCCTAGCCAGTCCATATTCTTACAAGCCGCACTTCTGATCTCGTCACGGTTCTCGCCGATACCCGCGGTAAACACGAGCGCGTCAAGTCCGTTCATAGCCGCCGCGTACGCGCCGACATACTTCTTTATCTGATAGCAGAGTATGTCTATTGCAAGCTTTGCGTCCTCATTGCCTGCCTCTACCGCCTCGCCGAGATTACGACAGTCGCTCGAAAGTCCGTCCGACACGCCCAAAAGTCCGCAGCTCTTATTCATAAAATTGTTCATTTCTTCGGGTGTCATGCCCTCTTTTTCCATTATGAACGGTACTATCGCAGGGTCTATCGAGCCGCAACGCGAGCCCATTATAAAGCCGTCAAGAGGCGTAAAGCCCATGCTCGTGTCGATGACCTTTCCGCCCTTTACGGCAGAGATAGACGAGCCGTTTCCGAGGTGGCAGGTAACGATCTTCGTATCTTGTACGGGTTTTTCAAGTATTTTTGTCATCTCACCCGACACATATCTGTGCGACGTGCCGTGAAAGCCGTATCGGCGGATGTGATACTTTTCGCACATAGCCTTGGGAAGCGCGTATGTATACGCCTCTGCGGGCATAGTAGAATGGAACGCCGTGTCGATAACAAGAACCTGAGGCTTGCCCGGCATCGCTTCCATACAGCCGTGGATACCCATAAGATGAGCCGCTGTGTGGAGAGGCGCGAGGTCAAGACACTGCTCAAGCTTTGCAAGCACTTCATCGTCAACAAGTACACTTTCCTTAAGGAACGCGCCGCCGTGGACTATTCTGTGTCCGACAGCCTCGATCTCGTCCATGCTCTTTATCACGCCAAGCGTGGGTGAGCAGAGCGTTTCAACGAGTATCTGAGTAGCTACCGTGTGATTTTTCATTTCAATGTCGGCAGAGTACGGATCCCGTCCGGGCACCTTATGCGTGATAGCGCCACCGATACCGATCCTTTCGCATATTCCTTTTGCGAGAACATCTCCGCTGACGGTGTCAAAAAGCTGATACTTGAGCGAAGAGCTTCCCGCGTTTACGACCAAAACCTTCATTGTTTAATTTCCTTTCAATTTCCCATTTTCAATTTTCAACATATATTCTCGGAACTCTCTTGCCGATCAAACAGAGCACCTCATACGTTATCGTATCCGACATTTCAGCCAGGCTTTCGATCTTTTCGCGGCTGTCAAACAGGATAGCCTCATCGTCCGGATTTACATCAAGCCCGGTGACATCTATCATGCACTGATCCATGCATATCCGCCCGATTATCGGGCATTCTTTACCGTTTACGGTGACGCTCGCATTCTTATAAGCGCGTATAAATCCGTCAGCATATCCGATAGGCAGAGTTGCGATCTTCATTTTTTTATCGGCAACAAATGTCGCGCCGTAGCTGACCGCGTCGCCCTCTTCAAGCTCATGCACATGAGCAATTCTCGCCCTTAGCGACATTACCGTTTCAAATCGGTCAATTTCAAGATCATCCGACGGCATCTGACCGTAAAGGATTATACCCGCTCGCACAGCGTTGTAGGCAGGTATCTCACTTCTTATTATGCCTGCACTGTTACACACATGGCAGACTCCGACATCAAGCTCTCCAAGCTCGCGCCGAACATTTTCAAAGCGTTCGCACTGTACCCGCGTAAGCGGATCGGCAAGCATATCGGCACATGCGAAATGTGTGAACATGCCCTCAATGCATAAATGCCTGAGACGGGACACCGAGCGTATCTCATCAGCCGCCGCACGCGCGTCCTTTGCACAAAATCCGAGACGGTTCATTCCCGTATCAAGCTTTATATGTACGCTTATCTTATCAATACCGAGGCTCTCGCACGCATCATCGAGTTTTTTTGCATACTCAAGCGAGAACACGGTCTGCGTGATATTATATTTGCTCAAAAGATCAACCTCATCCTGCGGCGTATACCCGAGAATAAGCAACCGAATATCATCAGCGCATGAGCTTTTGAGCTCTATAGCCTCGGCGACATTGGCTACAGCAAAGCATTTCGCACCCGCTTGCTTTAATGCAAGCATCGACCTGACAGCACCGTGACCGTACGCGTCCGCCTTGATGACAGGTATCACATCTGCGCCCCGGCTCATCTTTTCTATTCTTTTGTAATTGCGTACCAGAGCCGAAAGATCGATCTGCGCCCAAACCTTATGGCGCCGTCCTTCAAGCTCCGAATTTAACACGTCTACTATATTCATTTCAGTTTTCCTTAACGTTCGATCCGAAATCCACCGAGCAAACACCCGTCTCACACAAGCTCTCGATCATGATCGGCTCATATGTATCAGCACTTAGCGTCAGTGTAAGCTCTTCTCCGCCGTCAAAGTGCGCAACGAGGACACCGCTTCCTGTCTCCTCGGTCGCACCGATAAAGCCGTCCTCTTTCAAGGCGAACGCCTCAAAAAGAAAATAAAGCGGGGAGGAGTCCTTTTTTTCAAGCATATATTCAAGCTCACCGACGGTCATTTTAAGCTTGCCGCCTGTCATCTCAAATCCGACACCGTCAAGCACACCGCCTGTGATCGCGGCACTGCCGTCACGAACGGACTGCTCTCCCTCTCCTTTGAGAGTAATATGCATTGGATACACGGCATCACCCACACGAAGTATCAGATCATATTCGGGCGTACCCGACTGATACCCAAGCATTTTCCCGACATCGAGTTTTTCCTTGCAGGAGACTGCGAAAACAAGCAAAGTCACACAAAGCAGTGCAAGAACGGTTTTTAGTATGTGTCTTTTCATTACTGACCTCCAAACAAAAGGCGTTTAGTACCATTTTATTTGGAGGACAGGTCTAATATTACATCAGATCAATATCTGAGACCGGAATATTCAACAGTGGCACTGCTGTTGTAGAATTTCGAAATTCTGACAATTTTTTCCGTTGCTTCAAAGAAAACAACAGCGCTCTTTTTTGTCTTTTCGTCCTTGAATATACCGAAATAGACATCGGGCGAGCTCATCGACGACACGGCATAGTACTTTTCTTGAGCGGCGTCCGCACGTGCCTTATACTCGTCCTTATATGGAGCGATAAGCGACATATCCTGTATTCTCGTTTTAAGAAACTCGCGTCTGGATTTTCTTCCGTATATCTTTGTAAAGGTCATTTCGCCCTTGACGATCGTGTACTCATACTCGATCTGCACGTAACGCCATGTGAAGAACCAAATTATAGCTGTAAAAAGTACGATAAAACAGCCGAGCACGTAAAGCTTGAGCATACAGAGCACGGAAAAGAACACTATCGGAAAAAGTATGTATACAAGTATTAAAAGTGTTCTTTTAAGCTTCAATTTACCCTCGTTTTTTGCTTCAACACAATATTCAAAATAATTTGCATATTCGTTCATTGGTACAATCCTCCGTATATAGAAGCATATTTGTTTTAAGTATACCACAACAAAATAATTATTACAAGACATTAGGGTCAATTTTTCAAGTATTTTTCGCTTTTAATATTGAAATCACGGTACAAATGTTGTATAATGCATATATAATATTTACTTTCGAAAGGAAAACAAAAATGAAAGCTGTTATAACCGTAACCGGAAAGGACACTATCGGCATCATCGCCGACGTATCGGGAATATGTTCAAAATACGGAGCAAATATCGTAGACATCTCACAAAGCGTAATGCGCGATTACTTCGCCATGATAATGCTTGTCGACATAGACGGACTCAATATGCCATTTACAGAATTTGTTGACAGCATGAAGCGCCACGGAGACACTCGCGGGCTTGTCATCCACACCATGCACGAGGACATTTTCAACTCGATGCACCGCATATAAATAAGTAAAATATTGGAGATACATATGCTGAACACCGCAGATATTCTTGAAACAATAAGCATGATACGCGAGGAGAACCTCGATATCAGAACCATAACCATGGGCATCTCGCTTTTAGACTGCGCCGACTCGAATGAAAAGCGCCTGTGCGAGAACATTTACAACAAGATCACAACATATGCCCGTGACCTTGTAAAAACAGGCGAGGACATCGAAAAGCAGTACGGTATTCCGATCATCAACAAGCGTGTTGCCGTCACTCCTGTGTCGCTCATCGGCGGACACCTGTCGCCCGAGGGCTTTATAAACGTAGCAAAAACACTCGACCGTGCGGCAAACACGCTCGGCATCAATTTCATCGGCGGCTTCGGTGCGCTCGTACACAAGGGCATGACAAAGGCTGATGACACGCTCTTATCTGTTATTCCCGAGGCACTCGCCGAGACAAGTCTCGTATGCTCATCGGTAAACGTAGCAACAACAAAAGCGGGCATCAATATGGATGCCGTTGCGAGAATGGGTAAGATCGTCAAGCGCGCCGCATACCTCACACGCGACAACGGCTCGATCGGATGCGCGAAATTCGTCGTGTTCGCAAACGCTCCCGAGGATAACCCCTTCATGGCGGGCGCATTCCACGGTGTCGGCGAGGGCGACGCAGTAGTAAGCGTCGGTGTATCAGGCCCGGGTGTTGTGTCAAGCGCGATAAAGCGTGCCGGCGACTGCGACTTCCAATCGCTTGCGGAAACGATAAAGAAAACAGCGTTCAAAATAACAAGAGTAGGTCAGCTTGTTGCACTTGAGGCTTCAAAAAGACTCAACGTACCGTTCGGCATCGTAGACCTCTCGCTTGCCCCGACTCCGGCTATCGGCGACTCGGTCGCGCATATCCTTGAGGAGATGGGACTTGAGTCCTGCGGCGCATGCGGTACAACGGCCGCACTCGCACTCTTAAACGACGCAGTAAAAAAAGGCGGCGTAATGGCATCCTCCAGCGTAGGCGGACTTTCGGGCGCGTTCATACCCGTGTCAGAGGATCAAGGCATGATCGACGCAGTCACCTGCGGCGCGCTCACTATAGAAAAGCTCGAAGCTATGACAGCCGTATGCTCGGTCGGACTTGACATGATAGTCATACCGGGCGACACGAGCGAAGATGTGATAAGCGGTATCATCGCCGACGAGATCTCGATCGGCGTCGCAAACACAAAAACGACAGCAGTACGCGTTATTCCCGCATACGGCATGAATGTCGGCGACGTTGTCGATTACGGCGGTCTGCTCGGCCACGCACCCGTTATAAAGGTCAACACCTGTTCTCCCGCAAGATTCATCGCACGCGGCGGACGTATTCCCGCGCCGATACACAGCCTAAAAAACTAATACCGTAATGCATCAGTCAGTATGCGGCACTCACAGTCCTGCCGCATACTGATTTGGCAAAACAGCGAGCTTATAAAATACAGCACAGACAGGCTTATCACCCTTGCCAAGGAGTTTTTAAGCAAATACAAATAGCAACAGGGAGGCAAATACCTCCCTGTTTTATATTAAGCATTATATTCACCTGAGGTGTAAAAACGATCCTTGCTCCAACTTTTCGGATTGTTTTCAATATACATCAGAATTTTTCGATATTCGTCTTGGTTGCGAATTATATGGTCGTGAAATGAACGCTGCCAAAATTTTTGAGAATTATCAAAGGAGTGAAACCTCTTTGAAGCATTCATTTTCAAATACCCCACCATATTTGAGAGCATCGAATGCCGTAGGGGCAAATCACGATTTGCCCATCCATCGAAATTCGTAATAAACACCACCATGTGTATGTGATTTGGCATTATTACATAATCTACGACGTCTATATCAAAGCGTTCCGGGAGAAAATTTATGATCTCATCAACTATTTTGCCGTATCTGCTCAATCTTATTTCGGGCAAATCGTGATTTGCCCCTACTTGACAAAAAGCGATTTTGTGATAAAATTTCATTTATCGACAATTAACACAAAAATGCTCCCTGCTTCTCGCAGGGAGCATTTTTTATTCGCCCTTTTTAAGCTTGCTTTGTGCTTTGAGTCTGTTTGCCGTGTTGAGTATACGCTTTCTTACGCGTAAGCTCTTGGGCGTGATCTCGATAAGCTCATCGTCTGCGATAAACTCTATCGCCTCCTCAAGGCTCATTATCTTCGGTGTTACAAGTCTGAGCGCCTCGTCCGCACCTGCCGAGCGGATAGCCGTAAGATGCTTCTTCTTGCACACGTTTACCGCGATATCTCCGACCTTCGGCGATTCGCCTACGACCATTCCCTCATATACGGGGGTCTGGACACCGATAAACATCTGTCCGCGCTCCTGTGTATTGAAAAGTCCGTAGGATGTAGACTCTCCGTCCTCGCTTGCTACAAGCGAGCCTGTATAGCGAAGAGTGATATCCCCGCGGCAGGGCTGGTATCCGTCAAATATTGAGTTGAGTATTCCCTCGCCCTTGGTATCGGTAAGAAATTCACTTCTGTATCCAAACAGGCAACGCGCGGGAATACTGTATTCTATTCTCCATCTGTCGCCATGCATGTTCATTTCGAGCAGGTCTCCCTTACGCGAGCCGAGCTTTTCTATTACCGCGCCCTGCGAACCGTCGGGCACATCTATCGTTACACGCTCCATCGGCTCGCATTTTACGCCGTCGATCTCCTTGTAGAGTACACGGGGCGTACTGCAAGCAAGCTCGTATCCCTCACGGCGCATCGTTTCAAGAAGTATTGACAGGTGCATCTCTCCGCGTCCCGCCACCTTAAAGCTGTCGGTACTGTCACCGTCCTCAACACGCAGTGAAACGTCCTTGAGCAGTTCCTTGTAAAGACGTTCTCTGAGCTGACGAGAGGTAACGTATTTACCCTCCTGTCCCGCGAACGGGCTGTCGTTGACCATAAACGTCATTTCCATCGTCGGCTCGCTCACCTTTACAAATTCGAGCGGCTCAACACGCTCAAGCGAGGTGATCGTATCACCTATATTGATCTCCTCCGCGCCCGAGAAGCATACGATGTCGCCCACCTTTGCGTCATTTACCGGTACACGCTTAAGTCCGTCGATCTGATAAAGCGCAACTATCTTCGCTTTCTTTACCTCGCCCGGCTTGTGGAAGTTCGATATTGCGACCTCCTGTCCCATCTTTACAGAGCCTCGCTCGATACGTCCGATACCTATACGTCCGACGTAATCGTTGTAGTCTATCGAGGAAACAAGAAGCTGAAGATCACCGTTTTCATCACCCTCAGGTGCGGGAATATAGTCAAGAATAAGGTCAAACAGACACTTCAGATCCTCGTCCTGCTTACCCGGAGTAAGCGATGCTGTACCGGCGCGTCCCGAGCAGAACACCATCGGACTGTCAAGCTGTTCGTCGCTTGCGTCAAGCGATATAAGAAGCTCAAGCACCTCATCCTGTACCTCGTCAAGGCGCGCGTCGGGCTTGTCCACCTTGTTTACCACAACGATAACACGGTGATTAAGCTCAAGCGCCTTCTGAAGAACAAAGCGCGTCTGCGGCATCGGGCCCTCTGCCGCATCGACCAGCAGAAGCACGCCGTTTACCATTTTGAGTATACGCTCGACCTCGCCGCCGAAATCTGCGTGTCCGGGAGTGTCGATTATATTTATCTTCTTATCCTTGTAGTGAACAGCCGTGTTCTTTGCAAGGATCGTAATACCGCGCTCACGCTCAAGGTCATTTGAGTCCATAACACGGTCATCTGTTGCCTGATTCTCACGAAAGATACCGCCCTGCTTCAAAAGCTCATCGACCAGCGTTGTCTTACCGTGGTCAACGTGTGCGATTATCGCGATGTTTCTCAAATCTTCTCTTACCAAAATCTATCTCTCCTTAACTCATGGATTCCCATCTTAACTATTATATTTTATCACATTTTTATCCGTTTGTATATAGGAATAAACACATATTTTGGTTTTTTAGTCAGAATTTTAATGTTAAAATTTCACATATCTGTGAAATAACGGGCATATTACTGCTTTGACATGTAAAGTTCGTATAAAAGAAGCGCGCTTTGTGTAAAGCCGTCGGTTATCCTGCCGTCGCTTATCATTTCAAGCAACTCGCTTTTGCTTACCCATGCAGACACCTTTATTCCCTCGTGACCGATACATGCCTCATTCGGCTTTCCCGTAAGCTTTATAAGATAAACGCCCGCGCTTCCGCTTGAAAGCCCTGTATCCGCGCGTGTTCTGCCTATGCACACACTCTCTTTTATCTGTGAACGCTCAATACCGAACTCCTCCTTAAGCTCACGCGCCGCGTTATCCTCCTCCGACACACCCGACGCCATAAAGCCGCGGGGGAACTCACCTCCCGAATACTCGCGTATACAGTGTCTGAAAACATCGAGAATACCGAAAAGCGGCTCCTTGCCCTCTCTTTCAAGGCAGGGGATCATGACCGTTCCGTTTGATCTTGCCTCGGCATACACCACACGGACATACCTGAAGGCTTTTTTGCCTTTCGGTTCTATCAGATCGGCTATAATATAGTAAAAGGGGTAGTTGTCAAACACTATTCCGAGCTTCTGTCCCGTTTCTTCCTCATACTCTAACATCCGCTTTACGTCTGTCGTTATCGGGTAATGATCAGAGTCAATGTGTGCAAAGAGCTCGGGGCGGTCTTCGGCGAGCTTTTTATATCGTGCCATTCTCACATCAAGCTCGCCTGACAAAAATACAGGGTATTCTTTTATCTTATTGCCGATCCACTCGTGTACCCACATATAATCTTCTGAATTTTTTGCTATCATCAAAGGACCGTGAACCTCCTTGTTGCAGTTCTTTCTCGGCTTATAGCTTTTGAACTGCTCCTCGCTTACAGCATTGGAGCACACGTACCTTACGAGCATTCTTCTCAGCTCGTCCATATTGCTTTTTTTGAATTTTTCTGTCATATACATCTCCGTTCCGCATTTACAGCGGTAAATTTCAATTAATTATTTTTCCTGTGTTTCAAAGCTGATACGCTTAAGCGCCATACCGTCGCCCTCACAGTCCATATTAAGCTTTTCTCTGGTCGTAAGCTCAAAAGAAGCATGGGCGATCTGTACGCCGTTTTCTCCGATCTCATAGCCGAGCTCTGACCTTGTATCCGGGTTATTGTTGAGCCTTGAGGAAAGCTCGATTATATTCTTACTCTCGTCTATTATCGCTCTGATACCCGAAAGATACTCGCTCAGATCATCAAATCTGATAGCCGTACCCGTTTCGCTGATGCTGATATAGCTGTCATGGCGTTTGCTTTCAAAGCGATTATTCTTTAGCGAAACAAACTGCTCGTCAAGAGTCGGCACTGCACTGTCCGAGCTGTAGTTGCGGAACTGATCAGCCGAGATAAGCGAGCCTACCACATAATTATAGCAGTCATGAAGCGCGTCGTACATCGGATCGAGAGCACTTGCTCGTTCGCTTGAGTCAACCATGGAAAGTATCTCGTTTTCCTGTATCTTATTCATGACAAGGCCGTCAAGATTACCGTGGAGTATCCTGTCAAGCTTGGTCTTATAGTGTGTACGCTTATATCCTTTTGCCTTTACATCCGGCAGTGTGTTTGATATAACATCGTGCACAGTACGCTGAAGCGAGAAGCCGTCTCTCTTCTGCAGATACATGTTGTCAAGCCATTCGGTAAGCAGAATATCACTGTTTCCGATATTTTCATTGTGCTGATAGTAGAGCGTTCTGGATACTGCGGGCAGGTTTTCGTCGATAAGACGGAGATTGTCCTTATACTGCTTTATCTGCTGATACTCGCTTCCGCCTTTATTTATCGCGGTGAAATAAGCACTCTCAAGAGCACTGTCGCCCCTCAGATACGCGGCTATATGATTACGGCATGCCATTATCTTTGCATCCACATCCGGCTTGTCACACAGGTTGAGGAATGACAACGACGAGCTCCACTCAAAATCGGGACGTTCAAGCTGTTTTGCAGCGTACTTGCAAAGGTTAGGCGTATTGTAGAACGAGAGATTGATATACCCTCTCTTGTAAAAATCTAGGTATCCCGGGAATGCCGCAAGTCCGAGAAGAATATCATGGTCGATTATCTGGTTCGGCGAAAGTATCACAGGCTTTGCCGACAAAAGCAGATTCATTATCGGAAGCTGTATATCGCTTTGTCGGAAGTTTCTGTGCGCGGCAACGGCACTGTCAAAGTCCGCAACGTAGAAAGAACGGAAAAGCTGTGTCCTGTCTATCTCGCGCGGGATATATATCAAAAGCCCGGGCGTTTTCATATCACGCAGACTGTCACGAAGCTCGGTGGACGCGATCCTTGCCGAGACCTCATCGTCGAGTGTTGACTTTTTCTGTGCATACTCGGATTCGTACTTTGCAAGTTTTTGAAATCTCTCCTTACAAAATGCCTCTGCCTGTACGTATCTTTCAGGGCAGACAGCCTTAAGCTTCTTGGCTGTTTCCAACGCCTCGCTTAACGGTCTTATATGCTCCGCGAAATAATAGTCGGTGATACCGTTCTGTTCGTAACCGCCCTCAAGCATCGACGCCAAAAGTGCGTGTGACCTTGCAAGCACACATGCCGAATCTAACGCACGCGCACCGTCACAGCCATCGGAGATCCTGAGTGCCTCGCGTGCGGCTATGATCGCGCGGTTCAAAAGCGACTTTGTGTGCTCCGGGTCAGCTCCGTCTTCACCGTCGGCAAGAGCCGACGCGAAAAATGCTTCTGCGGCATCAAGCTGCCATTCCGCAACAATAAGATGTACGTCATTATTTCCGTAGTCCGAAACCAGCTTACACGCAATCTCGGAGAAATCCTTCACCGCGATAATAACATCGTTTTTATGCTTTCCGTACATATATATGAGCTGTTCCGTGCTTCTCAGCTTTTCTTCGGCGGAAGCATCCTTTATGTAGACACTGTGCAGATAACACAAAACGAATATACTGACAAGCAATGCCTGTACATCATGTCCTTCCTTGCTTTCCTGCCGTACATCGAATCTCGCTCCGAGAAGCACTCTTATCTCATCGGACAACTCAAAGAGCGAGTCATCGGTATACTTCATCTCAAGCTTTGCTTTCATACCCGTGTAGACGGTACGAAGCATCGCTGTAAGAAGCTCGAGCTCCTCGGTATCGCTCCAGACCTCATTTGCCACAACCATTCCCTTGTCATCAAGGCATACCTCAAGTCGCAGATTGTGTGCGATCTCGATATCAGTGCCGTCATATGACGGGTAGATCGCTTTTACATTAAGCAAACGCTGTACATACTCGCTGTTATATAACACATCCTTTTTAAGCTCATCTCTGTTTATCTTGACAAGTAACGGCTTTAAGAAAGCGATGAGGCTTCTGTCCTTTCTGCTGTTTGGATAAAGGACGAAGCTTTGCGAGAACGCTCTTCCCTTGTTGGCAAGCGCCATGACTATAAGTTCGCATATAAGCTCACAAAGCTTATCCTCGTCAAAGGACTCAAAGCCACAGCTTACAGCCGAGTTCATACGGTAAAGATGCGCCTGTACAGCACTGTCCGCAAAGCCCTTGTCACTGCCCGATCTCAAAATAAGACCGTGTGCAAGCTTCTGTGTCAGCTCGCGGAAGGTAAGGATCATTTCCTTTTTCGGCTCAAGGCAGTCCGCATGTACCTTTTTTACCTGAGAAATAATTATCTTTTTCATTCTTTTGAGCAGAGCACTGCGCTTGTATGCCCACTCATTATGTACAACAGCGGCGATAAGGAGATAATTGCTGTCGGCGAAATTACCGTCATTCGGCAGCCCGAAATCGCGCTTTATATCGTCCTTGCTCTTTATACCGGGCAGGATATCACTGTTTAACAGCTCGTCTCTTATAGCCTCAAGCGCATAGTATTTGTCGGAAAATCCGAACGTATCTGTCAAGGTGTTCACAACATCAAATGCGAGCTCATTTCCGCCTGTATTGCCAAGCAGCTTATATTCTTCATACAGTCTTGTCTTCTTGTACTCAAGCAGACATCTTGCGTGTGAACCGGCAGAGCTGAAAGCGCTCTTGCTGATATCGGCATCATCCTCGTTCAAGAAAAAGAACTGCTTTAAAACATCAAAATATCCGACAATATCCATATCTATAAGATCATCGTCGGGAGAGCATATATCATTCTTTACACATATGCCGAAGACTCCGGTGGACGCACCGTTTGCGACCGATCCGTAATAGGTTGATAGGGCTGTTCTTCTGTCTTTCATGCCCTTTTCTTCCTCGAGCCAGCTTCTGTATGCTTTATGTGATAAAGTAAACTCCTGTTTTGGCATTATAATTACCGTCCTTTATAATATTCTGAATATAGTATATCACAAATCAAGTATCAATTCAATCTTTTTTATATGAATGCGCCACCCTCCTCATTTTGAGGAGAGTGACGTGTTTTTATCTTACCAAGCTGCAAGATTCTTAAGAGGATCGATTGCCTTGTTATTCTTATATACCTCCAGGTGAATATGTGCACCGTGAGCATTGCCGGTCTCACCGGAATAGCCTATAAGCTCACCCTTTTTGACCTTCTTGCTGAGCACGACCGTCGAATATTCTCCTTCAACCTTCGAAGCAGATATTCTCCATGTAGGTTTTGAGGTCACCGAGGAGCTGACTCCGACAAATGAGCTTAAATGACCCATCTTTACTCTGTACACTCCGTCGCTCGAGGTGAAATCAACCCAGTTGCCGTATGATACGAGCTGACCCTTGCAGATAGTCTGCTTGTAGTTGACCGTACCGTCTGCAGGAGCGTACACGGGTGTACCTTTTGCCGCCTTAAAATCGCAGTAGTAGCCGTTAGTCTTTGCACTTTGAGAGGTTCTCGTGACAGCACCCTTAAGCGGGTAAAGCAGTCCGTTCGGGTATTCGCTCTTGAGCTCTGCCACCTTGGAGGAGGAGACCTCTGTGATACTAAAGCCCTGAAGTGTGCTCTGCTGATGCTTGAGTAAAAGCTTTGTGCCTGTTCTTGCGCTCGACTGCATTGTTACGTAAAGTCCGCTTGCAACATTCTGAAAACGGAAGCCGTCGTTGCCTGCGGTTATATACCACAAGCTTGCCGTATCACTCGTGTTCGACGGATGAAGCTTCATCTGACTGCCGGGGGTGCATGACTTACCGTAGAGGGCGTTGGCTGCCGCCTCGCCCTGGCGGTACACGGGAGTAATATAATATGCCTTCTTTGAGGAAATGTATTCGATGTAGAAGACCTCGTTAGGCTCGTAATTACCGTTTGATATTCCGTCAAGGACGAAGTTACCAATACCGGTCTTGGGCGCATACTGTACGTTCCACGCATAGTCGCCCTTGCGTATCACATAGTAGCCTGTCTTTATGATAGGGCTTACGGATGCGTTGATGTTAATGTTGTTGCGGTTGTTGCTTGTAGAAGAGGAGGTAGCGATTTTGGATATCGCGTTGCGGCCCTCCTTGATACCGTATTCACGGTAATGCTTGAGGTAAAGAAGGTTGTTGTTGCCAAAGGCTGCTCTGAGGTCAGAGTAATTTGCCTTGTAGACGCTTACAGAGAACTTCGAGCTTGCCTGACGGCCCTCGTTGATACCGTTGCTTACAAAATGGTTGTAAGCAGCTGTGTAGTTGTTTCCGAATGCTGCCTTGAGATCGGAATACAGACCGAGATATACCTTAGGGTCAAAAAGCTCGGAGGGGGCTCTGCCCTCTGCCTTGCCGTAACGGTCGTAGTGTGATCTTAAGGAGGAGGGATTCTTTCCAAACGCCTTGGCGACATCAGGATTCGCTGCGTAGTAGTATTCCCACGAAAAGAGGATATCGTGTACGTTGTTGCTGAGTGCTGCAACAGGGGTAGGCATTACTGAGAAGCAAAAGGTAAAAAGGCTGACGATTGTGAGCAATATCGATATGCTCTTTTTAACGGTAGTTTTCATGGTTGTATTCCTTTCAGATAAAATAATTAAGTTATGGGTAAATATGTTTGTAGGAGGGGGAGATTACATGTTTAGTAGGAAGATTATTTTAGCGTGATTATCATGGGGGGAAAAGGAGTTAAGCGTGATTATCATGGGGGGAAAAGGAGTTAAGCATGATTGTCATGGGGGAAAGGGCTGTTTCTGAGTCATGAAGTTCAGAAAGGAGTTGATTTTTGGCTCGCTCTATGGCGGCACATAGTTTCGTTTGTATGTATGTATTTTCATGTCGCGATCTCCTTGTGTGATCTCTTGATTGTATTGTACCATTTCACCGTACACTTTCACAATGTGTAAGCACGGTGTGTTTTTTGAATTAAGATGTCGGATTTTTAGAACTGATCATCTTCTTTAAGCAAGTCTTCGTCCTCATCGACATCCTCACCGAAGGACGTTTTCATAAATTTGCAGAACAGCTCCCATGCAAGGGATCTCTCTTCAAGCACATCTGCCGAGGAAAGCGTCCAGGAAGCAAACCACATCAGATGAACAACGCTCCATGCGATCTGGAAATAACTTAAGGTATTCACCGTCATGCAGATCACATAGATATAATAGGCCAAAACAACTATGCTGCCGGCATAAAAGGTCTTTCTTGTGAACAGAATAAACACGAGCGCCATAATGAGCAGTCCGAGCAAGTACCACTCAATCTGTGAATAGAAACGTGTTATAAAATTGATCGAAAAGCTGCGCTCGCATTCGAGATAAACGAATATAAAAAGCAGGTCTGTCAAAACTCGGGAAAGCAGTCCCGCAAGCGGACTCCACCGTGATATGACGGGATGTGTACGCACAGCGGGCATATAAAGGACAAACAGTCCGAAAAACTGAATGAGGATGATTGCGGTCGCTATCAAGCGCATCGCAAGCTCTCCCGCAGGTGCTATAAGAACATAATACATCGACAGCATAACGGCTGCCACAACGGTTGCTAATACAAGAAGGAATTTGATTGTTTCGGTTTTGATCGTTGGTTTCATGATCGTTTTTCTCCATATCTTTTTGTTATTTTTTTAATTGGTTACAAGTGCTTCGGGTGCAACGTCAAGGTATCATTTATAATACCCTGACGTCACCCCGGGGGTATTGGTCAGCAGATCAATATCCCCAGAATACCTTAGTACCGAGAACCCATCCGAGACAAGCTCCACCGATTGCGTACCACATATTCACACCTCCTTTGGTTTTATTTTTAACTGCGCCGATATCTCGGCCTCGCATTATCAGTATACCTTATTTCGCCGCGCTTGAACATCTCAGGCAAGGCCCTTTTTTTTGAATTAAAATTCGTTTTTTTTGAAGTATGCTTCAAGCCCTTCCATTTTCTTCCAAATCACAAAAAAAGCACGCCCGTGTCGATTGACACACGGCATGCTTTTGTGGTATACTGTTTTTACATATTCTGCTTTAACAGGTAATAAAGATGGAAATAATAGCTCATATATATAACGGCTTCGAGACAAAGTTCGGAGTGCCGCGACAGGCCGGAATCGTAAACGACGTGGTCTCGGAGATCGTATTCGAAAAAAAGTTCCGTATCCCCGAAGCGTTCCGCGGTCTTGAAGATTTTTCACACATATGGGTGCTGTGGTCGTTTTCCGAAGCGATATGCGGGGAATTTTCACCGACCGTACGCCCGCCGAGACTTGGAGGCAACAAGCGAATGGGCGTATTTGCTACACGCTCGCCATTCCGCCCGAACTCGATAGGAATGTCAGCGTTAAAGCTTGAGAAGATAACCTTTGATCCCGAGCGAGGACCGGTGCTTACCGTGCTGGGCGCGGACATGAAAAACGGCACACCGATCTACGATATCAAGCCATACCTACCCGGATTTGACAGCATACCGGACGCGGTCGGAGGCTTTGCCGACTCAACACGGTCTCATTCTGCCGAGGTCATATTCCCGGACAAGCTGTATAACAAGCTCCCAAGTGACATTGCAAGAGCCGTAAAAGCGATACTGTCGCATGATCCCAAGCCGTCGTACCGTCATGATGACCGTATCTACGGCATGGAATACTCCGGGTATGAGATAAAATTCACCTACACAAATGATAAAATAGAAGTAGTTGATATAAAAACAGCCGAAGCGTAACGCTTCGGCTGTTTTTTTGGTTACACATCATATATTTGAATGAAAAATGATCACAGGCGAACTTAAAAACAGAATAGACGGGCTTTGGGATGTATTGCCACGATAACTTTCTTGTTCCTTCCATCTATACGGTCTCCTCCTGCAAATAAATTTCTATGTTTACTTAAATTTATCAAAAATCCTTCTCACTTAAATGCTTTTGGATTGAGGATCAATGCGCTGTACAAGAACAGTGCATCTTTGCCCTCAAAATCAATCAACGTACCAAGAAAATCAGGATCGATATAACGAATATCAACCAAGTAACCACTGACAATTAGTACGTTTATTATTAACACACAACACATAAAAGTAAAGGGGACTGTTTGAAACAACCCCCTTAATTTTGCTTATTTTAAGAAACCTTTGATAATATGCGTTCCGCCTGTTAAGCGTATACTTTTCAGATCGGTTTTTGTATTATCGATGAACACTTCTCTTTCGACATTACGCTCGTCCAAAACAAATTCGGCGATCATATTCTGCGGAACGCTTATTTTGAAGATTATTGTGCCGCCCTCTTTGTTCCATTCAGATACAATTACTCCCATAGGAGTTTGGACATGTCCGTAAACAAATGACATGTCTTTCGGTACATAGGGCTTTATAACGATACTTATTTCCTTTGAAAAATCAATACGTATTCCGCAAAGCACCCGATAGAGCGAGTAATCGACGCTCCCGAAGATACAGTGGTTTCCCGAGCCGCCTTTGTCCCACCGTTCGGGGAGCGTTGTGCGTCCGTTTATCATGTCGAGAAAGCTCGGACAGTTTTTCTGAACCATCAGTCTGTAAGCTAATTCCTCTCTGCCCATATCAGTGAGAACATCCATCAGATACTTTGTTCCGAAAATTCCGGTCGTAAGGTGACAATTATTTGTCACCTCGATATCATATGCCAGTGCTTTTAGAACATCGTTTGCATCTTCATCGGGAATGATTCCCGAAAGAAGTGCAAACGCAGATGAAAACTGTGTACCGTCACCGAATCTTTTTAAGCTTTTATCGTAAAACCTATCAAGTATCGCGCTTTTCATAGCCTTGGACATATAGGAGTAGTATGCTTCGTCATCATTAAGTGAAAGCACTGCGGCGATTTTTTGTGCGATTCGTACGATATAGTAAAAATAAATTGTATTTGAGCATTCGGGGTCACCCCGCTTCCACCCATCAACAAGGCTCAGCCAGTCGCCGTAGCTACTCGTTTTCAGAACATAATTTTCCGAATTTTCCTTCAAATACTGGGTATAGAGCTTTATTGAGTCATAATGGCGGGAAAGCACCTCTTTTTTTCCGTAATGCATATAGTGATACCATACAATTAGCACATATGATGCTGAATAATCGGGGTTATACAGATTGGATTTAAAATTATTCTTATATGCTATAAACGGAATATTACCATCCTGCTTCTGTCCGATACGGATATCATCAAGCCATTGTTCATAGAAGCTTCCCGCATCAAAATTATACATACTGACCTGTGCGGTAACAGCCGCATCTCCAAGCCAACCGAGGCGTTCGTCGCGCTGGGGACAGTCTATCGGCTGTCCGACCGTACACGAAAGCTGTGTGCGCAGAATAACGTTATGCAGACGGTTAAGTTCTTCATTGTCACAACGGAAACCGCCTGTAATTTTAAGGTCATTATGTACGAAAAAAGCTTCTGCCGATAAGATTCCCGTATTTTCGTCCGAAAGTGTGACCCTGATATATCTGAACCCATGATACACGAATTTAGGTTCGCATATTTCACTTTCATCCCCGCTTAAAATGTATTCATCCGTATTCAGAGCATTGCGATTGGTAAAAGTATCAAGATTGCCGTTTTTGTCGGTAAACTCGGCGTGCTCGATCGTTATTATACTTCCCCTTGCTCCCCTTACTCTGAGTTTGGCATAGCCGGATACATTTTCACCGAAATCGTACAGATAACGGTTACCGTCGATCTTATGCACAGACACAGGTTTTATTTTTCTGCATTCTTTGACCAAAGGAATTTTGTTATTTACGAATATATCGCACGGCGGCTCTGTCTCTTTCGCAAAAGTCCAGGCAGAATCGTCAAATCCGCAAGAGCTCCAACCATCCTGTGTTTTCCGATAGTCGCGCTTTATTCCGTCATACAGACAGTTAAATGTAATGTCTCCGTCGGACAGCTTCCATGTTTCGTCAGAGCATATCCGCTCTGCCGAACCGTCCCAATAGATTATTTCTATATCAACAGCAAGGCGCGGATTCCCATACCATGACATCCGCCAGTCTTCGTATTTTGCCTGTGTACAAAACCATCCGTTCCCAACATGTACTCCAAATGTGTTACTTCCCGAAGAGAGAAATGGAAGGATGTCATAAGTATCATAAATAACGCGCTTGGAGTAATCGCATATTGCCGGAGCAAGAACCGCATCGGATACCCTTTTGCCGTTTATGAACCACTCATAGAAGCCAAGACCGCATAAAGCCGCCGTTGCACTTTTGACTTTCTTTTTTAAAGTGACCTCTTTGCGGAAAAGAATTGTTGACGTTTCTATAACAGCGTCCTTCGGTGCGGCTGCTTTCCGAGTCTCCCCGGCACGTTTTCCGATCCATTTTGTATCCGTGCCAATACATGCACTCATATATTTTTTCTCCCAATAAGAATTACTTTGCTCTAAGTAAAACCACGGTATTAGGCTCTATAACAAGCTTCAATGAACCGTTTTCAGGTTCTGCGGAAAATACTTTTGTCATGTCGTGCTTTTCATCAAGCAAATAAACGTCGGTCTGACCGTCTGTTCCCGCGAGATCGATCTCCAGGGTCTGTGTGACGGCTGAGTTGTTATCGGTGTAATAAGAAACCATCACTGCTTTTTCGCCGCTTTCATCCTTTGCCGCTGCCGCGTATATATTCGGCACATCGCACTCTACCTTGCATGAACATCCCATTTTCAGAAATTCTCCCCAGATTTTTACGGCAAAATATCCCTTGAGAGGTCTGTAGGTATAAAATGAAAACAACCCGTTCATGCGGCACGGACGTGCGTCATAATACATAAGCATATCCACAGGCTCAGCCTGACATGCCGCCATGACCGCTGCGATAAATGCGGCGCCCTTTATGCCAGTCTCTGTTTCGACCGTTTTGATAAATTCCTCACCCTTGAAGCTTATAACATAGTTCCATTCGTTAAGAATACTTTGAACATTCTCAAGACCGTATTCATCAAGCAGCATACGGAATTTGCGCACCGCGTCCACAACCTCACGGGGCTCTTTTGCATATCCGTGCCAGGAGAAAAAATCCATCGGTATATACTCGGCGCGTATCTTTTCAAAGAACGGGCGAAGCCATGTCTCATTATATCCGGTCACAGCCGGGCCTCCGATTTTAAGATTCGGATAGCAGTTTTTAAGATGCCTTGCCGTGACAGCGTACAGCTCATAAAACTGCTCGGGCGTACCGAGCCAACACTTGCCGTACAAGTCGGGTTCATTCCATATCTCGAAATATTCTATACCGTAATGATGTCCGTTTGCCCAACCTTCGTTAAGATGAGCGATAAGGTGCTGACAGATCACCGCCCACTTTTTAAAATCCCTCGGCGGATAGATCCCGTATTTCTTGGTTCCGTGTTCGATCTTCTGACCGAGCCGAAAAAATACCTTTGTTCCCGCCGTCATAATAGTCTCGCAGTATTCATCGGTAAAGTGAAAATCGTAGGATTCGGCAAGATAAGGGTCGGCATCAAGATCCGGGAAAACAGCGGTTATATCAACAGTATGCTCTCCGCCGTAATCCGCGCAGAATGATGCGTCATGTGTACGTGCAAAGGGAATATTCGCCTCAGTGTACGTGCCCATATTGCCCGTGTTAAACGTCGCATTGGCATTTTTCTTGTAAACGGGTCCGTTGTTGACAGCGTTCATTGGTTTGATCTTACCTGTAGCTTCATCAAAATCAACTGTAAGTTTCATATGCTTTCTCCGTTCTTTTTCAGTGGTGGGTCTATAATTTCACCATCATTATAAATCCGCATTTCAGTGCTGTCAAGGCAAGTGGTTTAAGTTTGGATACATCCATAATTTATATGTATTCATTTATGTAATAACAAACAATTTTTTCTTCGACAAATTATGTCTTGACTGTGAACACGGTATGTGATACAATTATAGCATGAAAGCGAGGTAATAATATATGAATCTGACAGAGCTTGCAAAGCTGTGCGGATGTACCCCGTCTACGGTATCAAAGGCATTCCGCGGCGGATCCGGTCTGCATCCGGATACAAGAAAACGGATACTTGATACAGCAAAGCTATACGGCATTACCGTCAGCACCGAACAGTTAGTACGCGGAAGGACAGTAATAGTGCTTTCTCCAACATATAACAGCGAGCTGTACACTCGTCCGCTCGCGCACATGCGTTTGAAGCTTTACGAGCACCGCATGGAAATGGCGGCAATGTCTTGGGAATATGATGAGGATATGTTAAAAAAGCTGCCCGGGCTCATAAGGTCGGTACGTAACGTGTGCGGTATTATCTTACTTGACGCACTGCCCGAAAAATTTTTGCAGTCATTTTATGATCTGCGTATTCCTATTATCGGGTACGGTCAATTTGACAGCATTGTTTTATCTTTAGAAAGCGGATACCGAAAGGCTATTTTGCACCTTTTGGAACACGGACGAAAAAATATCGCTTTCATCGGCGAAAACAAGACATTAAAAAAAGAGCTTTGTTTCCGTCACGCGATGGAAGAGCTTGGCATACCCTGCGGCGACAATATGATCTACCGTTCGGATTCCTACTCCACAAAAGCAGGCGCCGAAGGCTTTGACTCACTTTTTTCCTCGTCAGTCGTACCCGATGCGATAATATGCGGATACGACTACATTGCTCTCGGTGTCCTGAATGCCGCCGAAGCGGCGGGGATAGATGTTCCCGGCAATTTGGCAGTCATAGGAGCTGACGATATCAAGGCAGCCTCCGCATACCGCCTCGGACTTACTACACTGAACTACGATTACCGACATATGGCTTTGGAAATGATAAAGCTTTTATTTAGACGTATCCGCGAGCCTGATGCTCCGAGTCAAAAGGTCGTGATCGAATACGATCTGATCGTACGTGAAACCGGATAAATCTTACGATGTCATTAAAGCTTAATAATCATAACCACCAGTAAACTGGTGGTTTGCACAGCCCCTATAAGGGGCTAATACAGGCTTCATCCCTGAAAGGGACCACTGAAGTTTGACAACGCATTACACTCACAGGCAGCCGCTCACGTGCGGCTGTCTTTTTTAG
>JAFUMW010000021.1 GCA_017482465.1 Clostridia bacterium | reverse complement strand
CGCATCGACATTGTTATCAGCAGCTTACCGTCCTTTTTCTTGAAGGAAGCGAAGTTTGCCGAGCTTTCGACAAGTCCCTCCCTATCGCGGCTCATTGCGTATACTCCGTGTACAAGCTCATTTGCGAAAGCGATCACCGCGTCCGAGCTATCCTTTGTGTACGCGCACTCTGCATCTTCAAGCTCGTCGACCGTAATGAAAAGCCCGCTATCCTCTTCGTTTATCTTTGCTTTTAGCATTGCTTCAAAATCGGACGCAACCGCTCTTACAGCCTCAGTATCGGTGCAAACCACCTCTGCCGTACAATCGCGCGCTATTGCATTATCCATGTTACCGCCGACGATGCTTACAAGCGTGATCCTGTCGCCCAAAAGCTTTAAGAGCTTTGACATGGCAACGCAGGCGCTGAGTCTGCCCAATCCTATGTCAGTACCCGAGTGTCCGCCTTTCAGACCTCCGACAGTAATAAGCGCGGTCTTAACGCCTTCACCTATGTCTTCGGTCTCGATGTCACGTGTTATCCTGCATCTTACTCCGCCGGCGCTTCCCGCAACTGCTTCTCCCTCACACTCTGTATCTATGTTTATCATCCTGCGGGCTGTTACCTTACTGTAATCGAAATTGGTAGCACCGACAAGCGCTGTCTCCTCGCTTGTTGTAAACAGGCACTCGATAACCGGACCTTTGTAATCTTTGTCGTCGAGAATTGCGAGCATTACGGCAACAGCGGCGCCGTCATCAGCACCGAGAGTCGTTCCCTTTGCGTAAAGACAGCCGTCACGCTCTTCGATCTGAATAGCGTCCTTCAGAAAATCGAACTCAAGCTCGGGTATCTTTTCACACACCATGTCAAGGTGTCCTTGAAGAAGCACCGCGGGACGCTGTTCATAGCCTGCCGAGGCTTCGCGTCTTATAAAAACATTATCAAAGCTGTCGCGGTAAGCGTAAAGACCGCGTTCGCGCGCAAATCCCTCTACATAATCGGCTATAGCCTTTTCATTACCCGAGCCGTGCGGGATATTGCATATGCTCTCAAAGTATTTATATACGGGAGCATCCTTATAATTAATTTCTACGGACATAAAATTTCCTCCGTTATATTTTTGTGCTATTATATGCGAATTTATACAGCGCGGTTACACGCACTCGCTATAGTATAGCACATTTTTTAATTAATTGCAAGTATGTGCGTGATTTATGTTAAGGTGTTGATCTCCAAGCGCGAAAATAATTCAAAAAAAGTCAAATTTACTATTGACAACGCGCCTTTATTATGATATAATATCTTGCGTTGACAACACATCACCTTGTGTTGACTGCGCTTAATACGTGCCTTTAGCTCAGCTGGATAGAGCAACTGCCTTCTAAGCAGTAGGTCGGGGGTTCGAGTCCCTCAAGGCACGCCATATGGTGGGATTAGCTCAGTTGGTTAGAGCGTCAGGTTGTGGCCCTGAAGGCCGTCGGTTCGAATCCGATATCTCACCCCATGAAAAAAAGCACTTGCGTATGCAAGTGCTTTTTTCTTATCCATAGACTCTAACAAGAAAGCAAAAGCCGCGAATTTTCGCGGCTTTGTTTTATTCTTCAATATACTTCATCGACTCGGCAATGGCTTTCACCGCTTCAAGCGTGAACACCTCTGCATCGAGTATCAGCAGGATATCCTCATCTCCATGCGTGAAATACACGTAATATCCGCTCTCACACTCGCCGTATACAGCACCGTTGTCCGCCGTGTACTCACTTTGCCTTTCGTAATTGCTTTCACCGTTTACGGTGTAAGCATCGGCGGCAATACCGTCAGAGATCGCCCACTCAAAGCTTCCGTTTGCCGCTTTTGCGCTTTGCGCTTCTGCGTAAACATCCATCATCGACTCTTTGTCAAAGTAATCTACCGCGCCGTACGGCTCTGCTGTGTCTGCCTGCGTTTGCGCGCACATAAGCGGCGCGTCTTGCATGTCTTCAGAGGTGGTTTTTGCATCGTACTGCACGGCACCGTTTTCACCCTTGGCAGACTTCATCTTTGTCTGCATCTTTGGCGCATCGGCGTCAAGAATTTCCTCATCCGAATACAGCGAGTATGCGCTTGCTTCTGCTGCCTCGTATTCCACGGCATCCTCTTGCGTTCCTGCTGCAGTATACACGTACGCGGCATCATTTGCGACCTCGGCGTTAGCGTTCATAAGCGCGGGGATCGTCCTTACCGAAATGAACACGGCAACACATGCACATGCAGAAAGCGTCGCGCACAACGAAAGAGTGCGTACTTTTTTGCGGCGTTTTTCTTGTTCGCATGCGTATTTTTCGTATACACCGGATATAAACTCATTCTCCGTTCTCACTGTACACACCCTCCTTTTCAAGTTCTTTTCTCGCCGCCGCTCTTGCGCGGAATACGAGATTTTCTATCTGCTTACGGTTTTTGCCCATTACGCGACCCGCGTCCTCGTAGGACATGTCCTCAATATAGACTAAAAACAGCGCGTTTCTGTAGTCCTCGCTGAGTTTGTCGAGGACCTTGTATAATTTTTCGTTTTGCTCGTTTTTGATAATATGCTCGGCAAGAGTTGCCTCATCGCTTTGGATATTCGGATCTATCTCGTCATCGCTCACGAATTTCAGGCGTCTGAGATAATTTATCGCCTTATTCTTGGCTATTGTGAAAAGATACGTTTTAAGCGAGCAGGAAAAATTATATCTGTGCTTATGTATAAGAAGCTCGACAAAAGCGTCCTGCGCTATCTCCTCGGCTACCGACACCGATCGTATATAACGCATAATGAAAAAAATAAGATTCTCCCTGTATTCTTTTATGATCTCATCAAATGCCCGA
Source organism: Clostridia bacterium (assembly GCA_017482465.1). Lineage (GTDB taxonomy): Bacteria > Bacillota > Clostridia > Oscillospirales > CAG-272 > UBA4717. The sequence continues at coordinate 4,672 of JAFUMW010000021.1, read as the reverse complement.
TCATTTCCGTCAAGGTACGCTCGAAAGAGCTCGTTACCACGAGGCACTGCGGCACCTTCCTTCGTTTTCATGATTTATACGCATGAGTGAAAACAAACACTCACGGTAATTTATATTTTAGCATATTTTTTCTCTTTTATCAATAGTAAAACATTAATTCTGTTGCAGTGTAAGAATAAATTTACACACTCGCTCTTGCTTTTCATTAAAATTGCTGGTACAATAGAAAGAAAAAACGGAAAATAATAACAATGACACAAAAGCTTTACTATACAGACAGCAAAATGAGTTCGTTTGACGCAACAGTTCTCTCTTGCGAGAGCGAGAATGACAGATATGCGGTCGTTCTTGACAAGACCGCGTTCTTCCCAGACGAGGGCGGTCAGTATGCCGACACAGGCATGCTCGGCAACGCTCATGTACTCGATGTTCGTGAAAAGAACGGAATAATCACCCACTTCACAGATATGCCCCTCGAGGTCGGCTCGCGTGTACACGGCGGGATCGACTTTGAAGACAGATTTGAAAAGATGCAGTGTCACTCGGGCGAGCATATAGTATCGGGGCTTATACTCAGGCACTACGGGCTAAACAATGTCGGCTTCCACCTCGGACGCGACGACGTAACGCTCGACTTCGACGGAGTTCTCAGCTCCGAACAGCTTGAGGAGATCGAACGGCTCGCAAACAAGGCGGTCTATGACAACATCGAGATAACCTGCGAGTTTCCCGAACCGAATCGACTTGCCGCGCTCGACTACAGGAGCAAGCTTGAGCTGACCGAAAATGTGCGTATCGTAACCATAGGCGACATTGACGTATGTGCTTGCTGTGCCCCCCACGTATCACGCACCGGCGAGATCGGTATCATCAAGCTGCTCGACTTCATCCATTACAAGGGCGGTATACGCGTGCATATGCTCTGCGGTGCGCGCGCCCTGCGTGACTACGGTGCGCGATACAAGCGTAACCGCGAGATATCGAACCTCATATCGGTCAAGCAGACCGACGTGAGCGCAGGTGTTTCGCGTCTGCTTGATGAAAACGGACGGCTCAAAGGCGAGCTGACCGACACGAAAAAGGCGATAGTACAGCGTCATATCGCGGCGCTTGAACAGACAGACGCGAGCATTATCGTGTTTGAAAAGCTCGCGGGAGTTGACATGATGCGCGAGTTTGCAAATGCGGCGGCAAGATTCACCGACAGCTTTTGCGCTGTGTTCTGCGAGAAGTCTGAAAACGAATACAATTTTATACTCGCGGCACGGGAGGGTGCGCCTGTTACCGCACGCGATATCGCCGCACGGCTGAAGGAGCGCTTCGGTGCACGGGGCGGCGGCTCGGACACAATGGTGTCAGGCGGAATAAGTGCAAGCGAAACAGATATACGTGAGTTTTTACCGGAAATATAAAAAGCGGGACCGTAAGGCAAAAGCCTCACGGTCCTGTTATTTTACCATCCTTCGAACGGCATATTTTCGTATCCTTTCCAACTCACCCGACCGTGATTTTTAGGTGTAGAAGCCCGGGATTACAGGTCTGCCGCCCGTAAGCTGATCAGCTGAGTAGACCACGGTATGCTCGGGGATCAGGTTATATAGCTCATATCAAATTCGTTAATATCTCCAATACCTCCGCAGGCTCGGTCACGATGCGGTCCGCGCCGTTTGCTTCAAGCTCTTCCCTGTCACGAAAGCCCCAAAGCACGCCTACCGTGAGCGCGCCTGCCGCGCGTCCCGTAAGCATATCCACGTCGGTGTCGCCCACGTACACGCACTCATCCGGTCTTACGCCAAGCTCATCAAGTAATGAGAGCAGCATTGCGGGGTCGGGCTTGAGGGCGACTCCCTCTCTTGCGCCATAGACCTTATCAAATGTATCGCCGAAAAAGTGCGCTACGTTGCTTTTTACCGCGAAATCCGGCTTGTTTGACAGCACAGCCTGCTTTATGCCCATTTCCGACAAAGTACCTACAAGCTCGCATATTCCTTTATACGGCTCGGTCAGATACAGTGGTGCGGCGTCATAAATCTCATTATAATAAGCAAACACACGCTCGAAATATTCATCTGTACTAACGCTGTTGTTTTCAAGCAAACGCTTGATTAGCACCTTAGCGCCGTTGCCGACAAAATAGCGGTATCTGTCTTTTTCATATGTTGCAAGGCTGAATTCCGACATAGCCTTATTCGCGTAATACGCAATCGTGGAAAGAGTATCAAGCAGTGTTCCGTCAAGATCGTATACGACAGCTTTTATCATAAGCTTATAGCCTCTTCTCCCGATATTGTGCCGTCATTCTTATTGAATACGACTTTAGCGCTTTTTTTCTCAAGCGTGAGCGCACATCCTACAAATCCCTCGTCTATGTCCTTTTCCTTGTTCGGTCTTATAAGCGTTGAACCGACGATCACCGGGCAAGGCTGTCCATAAGTATCAAAGCCACTTCCCGGCATTGCTGTAAAGCATCTGTGCAGATGCCCCGAGATCATGAGGTCGGGTTTTACGCTTTCGCCAAGCAGCTTACACCATTCGGTATATATCTCGGGCTCGATATCAAAGGGGGGCTCAAGCTTATGTGAAAACGGTACGTGCGAGATAACGAGCTTATATTTTACGCCGTCCGCCTCGTACTCATCCTTTGCGTTTTCGATGACCTTTTTAAGAAAATCGGTCTGTGCAAGTCTGAAGCTGTGGCAGTCTATAGTTCCGCCGTATTCGGCGTTGGTATCCGGCTTATCCTCGCCGCAGTCAAGGAGTATCGCCCATATGGGACCGACGCGCAGAGTGTAATAGGACGCGCCTTTGTCGCTTGGTGTATAGTCGGCAAACGCCTCGGCACAAAGCCCGCGCAGATCATGGTTACCGCGCGAGAACACGGTCGGTATACCGCCTTGTGTCAGTCTTGACACGATCTCGTACACGGTATCGAAATTCTCAACAGTTCCGCTGTGATCGGGAATATCACCGTTCAAGACGAGCAGATCGAGGGCTTCTCCTTTATTATCGAAATATTTTCCCGCCTCAACAGGTGATTTTATCAAATTATGTGTATCCGATATATGATAGATATTGATATTTTCACTTTCGATCGGTCTGAAACCGTAATCGACGCACACCTCGTCCTCAAGCTCGGGGAAATACGGTTTTCGATTGATGATCTTTCTGTAGCCGAGCGTATATTTTTTAGCCTTATCAAGCACCGCCATCGGAAGCATCATTCTGTGTACGGGTGTTTCCGAGCGGTTTATTCCGTTTGAGGAATCATAATAACGTACGCCGTCAACCTCCACCCACATGATGCACTTTTCCTTGACCGGAACCATTATCTGATAATCACGGCCTACGGAAAACACCGCGGGATGAGTCTTAAGCAATCCTTTTATCTCTTTCATAAGTTGCCACCTATTTATCACTTATAGGGGCACGCAAGTGCCCCTATATCGTTTTATTTATGCGTTATGAGACTTGTCTATCGCTTCCCAGATACCGTTGATGTACGCGGCACCGAGAGCACGGTCATAAAGACCGTAGCCGGGGCGTCCTTCTTCTCCCCAGATCATACGTCCGTGGTCGGGACGCACGTATCCGTTGAAGCCCGCCTCGTAAGCGGCTTTCATTATCTCATATATATCAAGCGAGCCGCACTCGGATTTATGAGAGGTCTCATTGAAGTCACGCTCGCCCGTAATAAGGATATTACGAACATGCAGGAAATGAAGTCTGCCCATTTCGGTGAAATGGCGCACCATATCCACGATGTCGTTTTCCTTTGCCACGCCAAGCGAACCTGTGCAGAAGGTAAGTCCGTTGTTAGGGCTGTCTACAAGATGTACAAATCTTTCAAGGTTCTTTGCGTTTGTTATAACTCTCGGAAGTCCGAAAATGCCCCACGGCGGATCGTCGGGATGTATAGCCATATTTACGCCGCACTCCTCACAGGTAGGGATAACGCCGTTAAGAAAATACTTCATGTTTTCCCAGAGCTTTTCCTCGTCTACAGACTTGTATTCATCAAGCAGAGCACGAAGTCCTTCCTTAGTGTAGCTTTCGTCCCAGCCGGGAAGCGAGAGCTCCTTGGCATTGGGATCCATAGCGAGGACTTCCGCATCTCTGTAGATAAGCGAGGTCGAGCCGTCTGCGTTTTTGTGTGCGAGGTCGCTTCTGAGCCAGTCGAACACAGGCATGAAGTTATAACAGATGCATTTTACGCCAGCGTTTGCAAGCTTTTTTATATTACGTCTGTATACCTCGATATACTCGTCTCTTGAGCTTTTACCGAGCTTGATATCCTCATGCACGGGTACACTTTCAACGACCTCAAAAGCAAGATTGTTGGCATTAGCCGCATTCTTGATACGCGCGATGCTATCATCGCTCCATTCCTTGCCTACGGGAACGTCGTACACAGCCGACACGATGCCTGTCATAGCAGGTATCTGCGATATGTACTCAAGGCTTACCGGATCGTTTTCGCCGTACCAGCGAAATGTCATATTGAGCTTTCTCATAAATCTATCCTTTCTTACTCGTCTTCATCGAGCTTTTTAATACGTATATCATCGCCTGAAAACAGCATTACCGAGAACTCGCCGAACAGTCTTGAGGTAATTCTGTCTGCATATCTCAGCCTTAACTCCTTTTGGTCAAGGTTTGTGTTTATCATCATCGG
>JAFUMW010000160.1 GCA_017482465.1 Clostridia bacterium | reverse complement strand
GCGTAAGCTTTGCCACGCGCTCGCAGTAGTATTCGTCAATAAGCAGATGTGATATCTGCCAGTCGATAAGAGCGACATATTTGGCGATCATATCACCAAAGCCGGAGCTCTTGAGGTAAACAGGCGATTCTGCGAGTATCTTTGTGTCGCCGATGATTACCTCGGGACTTTTTGCATCATAGCTTGCCTTGAAGCCGTCAGACACGATCGGCGAGCTGTAGGATGCAAACCCGTCCATTGACGGCGCTGTAGCAAATATAGCAAACATCTTGTTCTGACGCGCACACGCGAGACGGCAGGGATCGTTAAGCGAACCAGTACCTACCGAAAGTACAGAGATATCTCTGCCCTTTATCATATTTTCGATCTCTTCAACATGCTTCATTTCAGCCACGCGAAGCTCGTCGTATATCTTGTATGTAATATCAAATCCGGCAAGGCTTTCAATGATACCCTCCGATGCTTTAAGTGTATTATTATCTGCAACAAAAAGAAGATTTTTTTCAAATCCGTTTTCTTTCAATATCGTTCCGACGCTGTGTACAAGACCTGACGCTATGCGGATATCCTTTATCGCAGTTTCGTGCTCAACGCCGCATGTACAGCCTTCCTTGAACGATCTGATTATATTCATTATCTCTGACATTATTTAAGCCTCCGAATGAGTTTTACGCAATATGACGATATTTTACCACAACTTCACTCATTTGTCAACACTGCCTGCGAAATTATATTGTACTCATTTGTGAGTATAGTGTCGATACCCATGTCAATGTACTTTTTCGCTTCATCAGGCTCATCCGCGTAAAAGACATTACACAGGATACCGTTTGCGTGAGCCTTGTCAACAGTGCTCTTATCAAAGTATGGTTTAAAAAGCTGTACCTTCTTCGCTCCGAGTTTTATCGCACGCTCCACGATCTCCCAAGGATGTTTATCATCATGACCGACGCACACCGGAATATCGGGAGCATATTCGAGAAACTGCTTTATAACGCCGTCATGAGTTATCATGAAATACACGTATTTTTCGCAGTCATACTTACGGATAAGCGATACTATTTTCCGGATAGCAGCTATGTCGTATTCATCCGAAAGCGTTTTTACATGAATGTTCATTACGACATGGCAGGCGAATTTTTTGAGGATCTCCTCAAAGCGAACGATACGAAGTCCCCTGTAGCTTTCGCCGAACTTTATGCCGAAATCGAGTTTTTTCAGCTCATCGTATGTGTGCTCGTATATCTTACCCGTGCCGTCACTTACTCTGTCGAGAGTATCATCGTGGCAGGAAACGATCTCGCCGTCCGAGGTACACCAGAGATCAAATTCGATCTCATGTGCGCCGAGAGCGACCGCCGCGCCGAATGCGGGCATACTGTTCTCGGGTGCAACAGACGAGAAGCCGCGGTGAGCACATATACGCGGATACGGCATCGCGTCATCGGTAAGAGCGATCGCGCTTCCCGCCGGGCGATAGAGCCACGGACGTCTGCCGAATTCGATATATTCATAGTGTGCCGCTTCCCTGCCTCCAAAGCCGGCAGGCTTATAATATTTCTTTTTCGGATCTATCTCAACACATTCAAGTCCGGTGCGGCTGAGCATATTTGCAAGTATGTCGCCGTTAGGTGCAACCACCATGCTTGAACCGCAGATAGGCGAGTCCTCACCAAGGCTGACCGACGAACGTACAAGATAAGCGTTTGTGTTGTAGGACAAGAAGCGTCCGATTATCTCAAGCGCGCTGTGACTGTCACTGCGCTGAAGCGAGCAGCCGATTATGATGTCAACATTCTGCCGCGCTATAGTCGGGAAAGCCTCGTAAAAGTAGAAATCGTAGCAGGTAAGAAACGCGTAGCGCACGCCTTCATATTCAAGCACGTACGGCTCGGAAAACTCGTCTATGTAGCTGTGGTCAAGCTCGAGCGTGTAAAGCTCGGAGGGCGGCAGATGGCGCTTGTAGTATCTGCCGATAAGCTGACCGTCACGTCCGTAGGCGTAGGTCGTGTTGCGATAGCCCTCTTCAAGCTTGCAAAGCGCGTTTACGAAGACGACCGCGCCGCACCTGATAGCAGTATCACGCGCCGCAGATAAAAGCACTTCGATATTGCTGTTATGTACGTCAAGGTTTTCCACCTTTGATGCGGCGGCATATGGCACGTCGCTGTATTCGGGCAGAACGATCACGTCCATCGAGCTGTCGCATTGTGCCAGATATTCAAGTTTTTTCGCAAAATTTTCTTCTGCCGGCGCTGCATCCATCGAATACGGCGGCTGTACTATACATACCTTCATATTTTTCTCCCGGCTAAATCACAGATTTTCTTTCAATTTCGCAAGCAGATTTTTCGCCTGATGTGCAAAGCCACTGTCGTTTGGATGAAGCCTGAGATCGGCAAAGAAGCTCACGTCCTCGGGTACAAAATCATATCCCTTTATAAAAGTGACGTTATCAAACTCGGACGCAACCCTCTCCATGATCTCGGGGACACGCGAAAAGCTTCCGAATTCACGGTATTCTTCACAGTCCTTACGCCATATCGGCGACACAGCGAAGATACGCGATTGCGGATAATGCTCACACAGCGATGTGTAGAAGCCGCGGAAGTTGTTTTCAAAGGTATCCGCACCAATACGGCTCCAATCGTTTGAGCCGTAGGCGACAAGCACGTAATCGGGGGTAAAATCCTGTTTGATCGCGGCAAGCTCGGGAACGTATATCTCGCCGCCGATAGCCTTATTATACTGCTCTGCTCCGAGCGCATCGGCAACAAGCGTTATATAGCATGCCGACGGGTGGAGCGCATCGTAGCCGTGGGTTATCGAGTCTCCGTACACAAGCATTGTTTTATCACACTTCACGGGGATAATTGAAGCGCCGTCGTCAAGTGTCATTTCGGTTATCCTGCCGGCAAACGACCACGGGAGATAAACGCTTACCTCCTTTTCACCCTCTCCAAGCTCAAAGCTTTTGCTGTAGACAGTGTCCTTATTAAAGCCGTCAAACTGCGCGTACGCCACAGGAAAGTCAACGCCCTCGTAATTGTTGATGCTTCCGATAAGATCGCCGTTTACGCTAATGTCAAAGGCGAAATAATTGCGTGACGAGCCGTAGTTTACGTCAACCGCCAAGCCAAGTGTTTTGCTGTCTGTCTTAAAGCGAAGCTTTATACCTGCAGTACCAAAGGTCTTCTTGTAAAAGTCGTCGGGACTGCGACGAGCATACATCTCCTCTTCTGCTTTGGTAAAGCGGTAGAAATATACAAGTCCGTCCTTTTCTTCGATACGGACAGCGCCAAGTGTTATACTTTTTATCTGTTCAAATGTAAGCTTCATAAAAATATCCTCCGTTTTGTACATTATAGCACTAAACGGAGGATATTTCAATATATTGACAAATTATTTATCCAAAAAGCTATGTAATACCTGCCACCAATCATCGGGGTATGATCGGTGAGGGCCGTCTCCGATAACGTGTACGCAGTCTTCGGCACTTGCCGCGTGTGCATACATTGCCTTGGCGATATCATAGCTTTCAGTTGCGCCCTCTATCGGGAAAATAGCATCTTTATCACCCGAAACGATGACAAGCCTTCGCGGAAGTATAAGTCCGCAGAGATCGCCCATATTAAAGTATTTTCTGATACCCGGCACATAATTGCAGGTACAGTGGAACATCGCAAGTATAGATGCATCATAGGTACATACAGCGCATGACGGAACAGAAACTGCAATACGCTTTTCAAGGCAGGATGCATAGAAGGTCGCAGTACCGCCGCCCGAATTCCCGAGGCAGACGATCCTGTCCGTGTCAACGTAATCTCCGAAATACTTGATCGCAACGTCAATAAGGCGTGATATATCCCACACACGCTCGCCGATAGCGGTGCGTCCGAGCAACAGCGGAAGCATAACATGAAAGCTGTTGTCAAGACAGTCGGGTGCTCCGTTCTTCGGGTTTCTTCCACGCACACCCATAAAGCGCTGTTCTATGCAAAAAGCCACACAGCCCTCTTTGACAGCACGCAATCCGAAATCGCTGTAAGCGACAGAGTCTTTATCCTTTTCAAATTTCGTTTCACCGAGAGATATGTGCATACCCGTGGTATGTCCCTGTACATTTATTACGGTCGGCGCAGGAAATATTACATTTTTCGGAATAAGCACGGTACACGGCACAAAGCACTCCTTCTCGCTTTGGAAACGAAAGTCAATGCGCTTGTATGTGTCGTGATCGCTTTCAGAGACTATTTCAAACAGGTCTTCGCTTCTTTCAAAGCTGTCCATGCCAAGAAGTTTGCTAAGCTTTGCTTCTGCCCTTTTCTGCCAAACACTAAAGTCCTCTTTGTAATCATACGCCATTATCGGCTTTGTATTTTGCAAAAGCTTGAGCTCATATTCGTAAGAATTGTAATTCACTGTATTCACCTCAGTTGAAATACTCGCCGAGATATGTTTTTGTATTCTCTACCATTTCGTCAAAGAGCATGCGCGCGTCGGACATTGAAATAGTAACAAGCGGATCGACAGTAAACGCTCTGAACGCAAGCTCAAGATCACGCTTGATACCTGCTTCGACTATAAGCTCCTGCTCGCTTGAAATGCGTAATACAAGCGGGCATATCTCCTTCGGAAGCTCGCCTGCGAATACAGGTGTAACGCTGTCGGCTCTGAATACGGCGTTTGTTTCAACCACCGCGCCAATCGGCATATTCGGGATCTGACCGAGGTTTGGAATGTTTACGTTTGTAACAAGGTCACAGAGTCCCAAAAGCGCACGCATCTGATTCACGCCCTCTTCACCTGTCATGTGTATCTCAAAGGGCATCTCACCCGACACAAGCTTTTGGCTCTTTTCAAGACGCTTTTTAAGGTCATCCTTACGCCAATCGACGGTTGTAAGACCAAACTTCCACGAGCGTACCTGCTCGGGAGACTCAAGATACCACTTGCCCGGGCAGAATTCTGCAAGATGTCTGTCGCCAGCGGCGGCGATATAGCCAAAGCGCTTAAACAGGTCGAACTTAACTCGGTCTGCGCTTGCAAACGAGTTATTCATCCAGTTGTTATCGATGTTTTCGATATAACCGTCATCATAATATTTGTCAACAAATCTTTCGTACACATCAAACAGGTCGATATCGCGGTACTGTGCCTTTGTAAGCCACGTAAAGTGGTTTACGCCTACAACGTTTACCTTTATCTCATCGCGCTTCACATCCTTGATGCCGCATGTATCCTCAAGCGCACGCACAAGCACGTGCTGTGTTCCGAATACCTCGTGACAGCATCCGAACATCTTTATTTCCGGGAATGTACGGTAGAGCGTACGTACCGAAACTGTCATAGGGTTGGTATAGTTTATCACCCATGCATTAGGTGAATATTCCTTTATAGCAAGCGCGATCTTTTCCATCATGGGAATAGTACGAAGCGCACGGATAATACCGCCGGGGCCTGATGTATCGCCTACTGACTGATAAATGCCGTACTTTTCGGGAGCATGAACATCGCTTTCCATCTCGTCGAATGTACCCGGGAGTATAGAAATAACAACGAAATCTGCACCTTTAAGTGCTTCCCCGATCGTTTCCACAGCCTTGTAATTCCATGCAGATCTGCAATTTTCAAGCTCCTTTATCCTGTTACCGATTATCTCGTTGTTCTTTGCCGCCTCAAAGTCAATGTCGTAAAGGTATACATCACCAGACATATCCTCTTCACGCGCAAGGTCGGACATAAGCCCCCACGCCCAACCGCGTGAGCCGCCGCCTATGTACGCGATCTTCAGGTTTTCAACCTTATTGTTATTGAAATTCATTTTTCCTCCTTATTACAGCGTCACGCCGTCCTTAAATATCGATATTTCCTCGTATCCGTTTATTTCGTTAAGAGTATGCTTTCCGCTTGCAACGTCTATAACGTAATCGAAAAGCTCGTCTGTAAGCTCAAGTCCGTCAAGCGTCGGGCTTGCATCGAAGTCGATCCAATTCTTCTTGCGCTTTGCAAGTGTACTGTTGGTCGCGATCTTAACTGTAGGCACAGGGCCGCCAAGCGGTGTTCCACGCCCGGTGGTAAACAGCACAATATGCACGCCTGCGCTTGTCAGATTTGTCACTGCAACTATGTCGTTTCCGGGTCCGTCAAGAAGTGACAGCCCGCTTTTAGTAACCCTGTCGCCGCAGAATAGCACGTCCGAAACCGGCGCAAGACCGCCCTTTTGTACACATCCGAGCGACTTTTCCTCAAGCGTTGTAATACCTCCCTCCTTGTTTCCGGGAGAGGGATTTTCATACACCACCTGCCCGTGAGCACGGAAGTAGTCCTTAAAGCCGTTCACCATTTTCACTGTCTTATCAAAAAGCTCACGCGTTTCGCATCTCTCCATGAGCAGATGCTCTGCACCGAACATCTCGGGCACTTCGGTCAACACACACGCACCGCCATAAGCTATGAGCTTATCCGAAAACCTGCCGACAAGCGGATTTGCTGTGATACCCGAGTAGCCGTCGCTTCCGCCGCACTTGAGCCCTATCTTTAATTTCGAGACGCTGACGGGGGTACGCTCATACCGGCTTGCGTATTCCTTAAGCTCGGATATTATCCTGCATCCCTCTTCTATCTCGTCGTTTACGTCCTGCGTATTGAGAAATCTCACACGCCTCTCGTCGTATTCGCCAAGCACCTTCTTAAACTCGGCTATATTATTGTTTTCGCATCCAAGTCCGAGAACAAGCACGCCGCCGGCGTTAGGATGGTTTACAAGTCCGCGCAGTATATACTGCGTATCCCTCATGTCATCGCCAAGTTGTGAGCAACCGAAAGGATGCTCGAAATGCTTTGCGCCGGTAAGCTCGGCAAGCCTTTTTGCCACCTTATTTACACAACCGACAGTATTGATTATCCAAATGTCATTACGCACGCCTGCTTCTCCGTTTTCGCGCACGTAGCCCATAAAGGTACGGTCGGTATTTATCTTTTCGTTTATTTTATATGCGGGCCTGTAGGTATATGTAAGATTATCGCCGAGGTTTGTTTTCATATTGTGAGTATGTACTTGCTCACCTGTGCGGATAAATGATGTAGCCGATCCGATTGGACTTCCGTACTTGATGATCAGCTCGCCTGCGCTGATATCACGCAATGCGTATTTGTGACCGTTTTCAGTACTTACCTCTACATTGTCAAGCTTGTTAATTATCATTTTTCAAGACACCTCTCTATCGCTTGGGCAAGTTTGGGCATAAGCAGATCAAGATCTGTGTCCCACAGGTTGATGTCGGCAAGGATATCCTTTACTTTAGGTGCTCTCATACGTTTTATTGCGTCAGCGTCGTCATTCGGCATATCGGTACGGTAAAACTCTATAAGCTTCGCAAATGAAAGTGTGAGATTCTCGGGAAGCTTTCCCGTGCGCTTATTATACTCAATGATCGACGGCAGTACACGCACCTTGAACTTGCTGACCGAATTTAGCGATATCGAAGCGCACAGATGCCTTATGTACGGGTTTTCAAAGCGTTCGAACACCGAGCTTGCGTAATCTGTAAGCTCCTTCTCGGGCAGGTCAAGTGTTGGGATGATCTCTTCAAAAACGCATTTTTTAACAAATGCGCTCATTTTATCATTCTTCATGCAATCTCCGACCGTTTCGATACCCTCAAGCATAGCGTACGGTATCATCGACGTATGCGCTCCGTTGAGTATACGCACCTTTCGTGTGCGGTACATTTCAAGGTTATCGGTAAATATTATATTGAGACCGCACTTATCTATCGGAAGCTCGCTTTTTATCGTGCTGTCACCCTCTATTACCCAAAGCAAGAACTGCTCGCTCGTATTGAGCATCGCATCCTTGTAACCGAGGTCTATCTCCTCATTTTTTGGATAACCTGTTACTATCCTGTCAACAAGCGTGTTGCAGAATATATTTTCCTCTTCGACAAAACGAACAAAGCCTTCTCCAAAGTTCCACAAGCGCGCATAGTCAAGAATATATTTTTTTAATGTAGTACCGTTTTTGTCGATCAGCTCGCACGGTAAAAAGATAAAGCCTTTAAGTCCCAGCGCAAAACGTTTGTGAAGCAAAAGGGTAACCTTTGCCGGAAATGTGACATTCGGTGCACTTTCGGGTGTGTCGGTGCTGTCAAATGCTATTCCCGCCTCGGTGGTATTTGAAATTACAAATCGGTAATCAGGGTTTTCGGCAAGTGCAAGGTACGAGTTGAAATCGTCGTATGGCTTTACCGTGTGCGTGATTACGTCGATCACATGTTTTTCGTTTATGAGCTTACCGTTCTCGATACCGCGCGAGATGTGTGTATACATACAGTCCTGTTCTTCGAGCGTATCGCATAGCCCTTGTTCTATCGGCTGTACGACTGTAATACCGCCGTCAAAGTCTGATGCTTCGTTGGTAAGCTTGATTATCAGATCGGCAAAACCGCGCAAAAAGCCTCCTTCTCCGAACTGTATTATTTTTTCTGTATACTTGTTTTTGGTGTATATCTCGTTTATCTTCTTCATATTTTCTCCGTTAAGACATAAAGGTATTATTAAGTATAGTATACTACAAAAATAATGTAATTCCCACCGAATTTTTGTGTTTTTAACCCGGATTTTACAGAAATATTGCATTTTCATTCTTATTGTGATATACTTATGGTGATAAACAAAAGCACGGTGATATCATGAACACAAAAAAACTTCCGCCAATAAATTCGACTATTGATATCGAAAAAACAAAAATGATGTCTGCGGCAGATATGATGT
>JAFUMW010000159.1 GCA_017482465.1 Clostridia bacterium | reverse complement strand
GCTGTCGGCTGTTGTATCGCTGACCTCGCCCGATTCTTCGGCGCTATCGGCTGTTGTGTCGCTGACCTCACCCGATTCTTCGGTGCTGTCGGCTGTTGTATCGCTGACCTCACCCGATTCTTCGGTGCTGTCGACTGTTGTATCGCTGACCTCGCTCGATTCCTCGGTGCTGTCGGCTGTTGTATCGCTGACTTCGTCCGATTCCTCGGTGCTGTCGGCTGTTGTATCGCTGACTTCACCCGTTTCCTCGGTGCTGTCGGCCGTTGTGTCACTGACCTCACCCGATTCTTCGGTGCTGTCGGCTGTTGTGTCTGCCGATTTATCAGCGCCTTCGGTGACGGACGCTTCCCATTCATCGGGATCGTAGTTTCCGCCCTCTTCTATGAAAGACTCGGCGGATGTTTCTGCGTTGCTTGCCGCCAGTTCTGCTTCAAGACGTGCCTTTTCAGCTTCTTCTGCCGCCTTTGCGGCTTCTTGAGCGGCTTTTTCCGCCGCTATGCGTGCCTGCTCTGCCTCAAGCTCGGCAAGATAAAGCTCTTTGTTACCTATTATAATAGTCTGCGTTTCGATAACGCTCATGCTCTCATCTTGGGTTTCACGGATACCGAGTATCGGTGTAACCTTAACAGAGCCGTTCATGTACGCCTCGATCTTTACGGTGTCCGAGCCGCCCGGTCCGATCATATCGGTGTAGTATACTCTGTCGTCGGGGGTAGCTATACGGCAATAGCCGATACCGTTTGAATCATCAGCCGCTTCTATAACAAGAACATAATCATCCTCGCCCTGCGCGACAGTAAACGCCTGTATACCCGCTTCTCCGGCGAGTATCTCGGATGCGGAGCTTCCCTCATGAGTAAGCACTGCGGCAAAGCGTGCGCCTGTCATAGCAGTAGATGATGAGCTTATAGTTTCGTTAAACCACGCGCTCGTTGCAAAGGATGCACAGCAGATACATACGGCGATACCGAGTATCGGCGCTTTAAGGTGCTTCATGAGTCCGAGGCTATCTTTATTATTATCTTTGAACAGATTGAATTTTTGCTTGTTCGTGTTCAATCAATCTCCTCCTAAAAATTTCACAGTAAATGGATAGTTTCGGCAACAAAAACGTGCGATAATAAAAATAATTGCGTTTATCACACGCTTTTGTCACCGGGTAACGGCGGCAAGCGCCGTTACCTCGGTTATTTTAACAAAATCAGTTTGCGGGATAAGCCGAGTATACAAGTCCGATGTCTCCGGTCTTGATCTCGTTGCCGTCAAGATCTGTGTTGTTTTCGAATTCAACGGTCATAGTACCGTTGCTCGGATCTCTGTCGAGGAAACGTACCGCGTAGCCTGTGGGAACGGTCTCACCGTCTACCTCTACAGTCTGCGTAACCTCGAACTTACAGTTCTTGATCGAAACGGACTTAAGATCATAGCCGCTTCCGGAATCCTCGATGATAACAAGTGCGTCACCTGTACTCTTTTCAGAGCCGTCCTTATCCCAATATGCAATACCGTCCTTAACAACGTCGCTTGTGGTTGCGCCGGCATAGTTTACGTAGATATCGGACTGTTCGTTGCCCTTACCCATGTAGCCGTTTGCGATAAACTTACAGCCGTCAAAGCTTACGTTACCCGAACGTACAAGCGCGCCTGCACCGCCTTCGAGAATACAGTTCTTGAATTCATACGTACCCTTTGCGCTTATGTATGCCGCATTATAGCCGGAGCTTACACGGAATTCACAGTTTTCAAAGTAAGCATAGGAATTCTCGCTTGTCGTACTTCCGTTCATACCGAAGCCGTATTTACCCTCGAACACACAGTTCTTAATATACATCTGTGAATCGTCAAAAATACCGATAACCGCAGCGTTGGGAGCTTCAACAGTACCGTTTTCAAGGTTGACCGTACCTTCGCCTACTGCCTTTATAAGAGTAGAGGTTACGGTTTCAGAACTGATCGTCTGACCGTTGAGGTCGATAGTTACCTCTGCATTTGCAGGAGCATTGAACTCTGTCACCGCTGAAAGCACGAGGTCGGATGTAAGGATAACGTCGTTACCCGATTCGATAGCAGTCTTTACTTCATCAACAGTAGCCGCAAGAACGGTCTCGGACTGTACAGTCCATGTGCCGTCGCCGTTGTCAACTACAGTACCGATAACCGTAACACCGCTTACGTCTGCAGGGTTAACAGTGAACGTACCGCCCTTGATGATGACCTCGTCTTTACCGCCTACCATGATATCGCCGACGAACGTACCGCCGTTTACGGTTATTGTGCTTGCGTTACCCTCCGAGCCGAATGCATAGATAGCATACTTTGAGGACTCATAGTAACCGCCGTTAACAGTTACGTTACTTCCATTTGCAGCCGCTATAGCTGTCTCAAACCATGAGTAGTATCCGTCACCAAGTCCGGACTGCTTAACAGTGGCGTTGTTGATAACAACTCCGCCGGGTGCATATTCCGCATAGATACCGGAGCCGCCGTCAGCCGTTACCTTTACGTTGTTAAGAACGGCGGGGGTTTCCGACGAATAGTTCATAAGGTAAAGCAAGGACTGGCTGTTACCTTCAAAGGCTACGTTATTGAGCTTGACCTCAATGTCGTTTCCGCCCTTAATGGCAAAGCCGAACTTTGCAGCGTTATCCGCCTTTATCGTACCGCCGGTGATCGAAAGATCTCCTGCGCTGTGATAATACGAATAGTCAGCGGTCAAATCAGTACCTGCCCAGGGTGTATCGTATTCGCCCTCTGCACGGTTGATAGTTCCGGCAAGCTGGATGTCGCCGCCCTCACCGAGAGCTTCGATGAAGTCTTCAACAGAAGATACTACCTTGTTAGCGCTTGCATCATAGTTTGTGCCGAAGTCGTCAGACTCTACCTCTGCCTGTGTTGCAAGTACATTTACGGCAAAGTCGATGCTGGGCTTATTGGACGAGTCGCTGTCGTCATAGTTTGCTTCATTTCCAACCGTTGTAGGCATATGGATAACGAGTGCTACGTATGTAGTATCCGCGTATGTAGTATCGCCCTTGCTTGCAAGAGGACCTACAGAAGTTGTGAGGGTCTTGCCTGCCTCAAACGAGCCTGTCGAAAGCTCTGCAGCCTCCTCGCGGCTTGCAAGCTTAACATCACTAAAGCTTGCGCCTTCCTTAACACCTACCTTGATGATGTCCGAAAGTGCAAAGGATTCGCCGTCTACGTTTTTACCCTTGTTTTCAGCGTAAACCTTGAGAGCTGTCTGATAGTTGAACGCAAGCTCACCGTCATTGATAAGCTCAAGGTAAACAAACTCGGTGTAACCCGGCTCGTAGGTTGCTTTTCCATCCTCGTTAAAGAGTACGGTCGTAGCATCAAGCGGCTTCCATGTTTCGCCGTCGAACG
The DNA here is from genome assembly GCA_017482465.1 of Clostridia bacterium. GTDB lineage: Bacteria > Bacillota > Clostridia > Oscillospirales > CAG-272 > UBA4717. Next base: position 6,500 of record JAFUMW010000159.1, on the reverse strand, counting down.
AATAGTTTACAACGAGATCAAGGTTTCCTGTACTGATCACGTTGTGTCCGCTCTCGATGGTCTCTGTAAACCACGCAAAGGTTGTGCTCGCGAGCATAACGAGTGTCAGAAGCATTGACACTATGCTAATGAGCAGTGAATGCGATGTTTTCAGTTTCATTGTTTTTCCTCCGAAATTTATATTTCTGCGAAGTTATGATCTTCACATACCTTAAGGTATGCATCGCCTGTGAGCACGGTGCAGTCTTAAATCTCCCCTTATATACAATATAAGGAAAGCTTTAAGCCGACACGCTCTGCCCTGCGGCAACAAAAACGTACGAGTTTTCTCATGCGCTTTTGTTGCCGGGCAACGACGCGCTTATATGCGTGTTGCCGCGGCACAAGTTTCGACCAAAAAACTTGTTTACTCGGATGCGAGTACGGAATTTGCGTTTACACGTACGAGTGAAATTCCGAAATGTCTCGTACGGTTATCCGGGCTTTTGCCTTTAACCCTCAAACGATAGCCTGATAACATTCATATTGAACAGAATTTACTCCTGTTCAACGGTGTCGCTAACGCCTACGTCACCAAAATCGTCATTATGCATGTCTTCTATCTGTGTCGCGACCGCGGTCAGACCGAGCTGGAGCGCGGGTACTTTTACTTTCGAGCCTTGTGCGTAGTTAGTCGCGTTTTCTTTAATATCGCTCGGCATATTGAGAACGATCTTGCCGTAATATGTATCTCCCGAGCGGAGCACCGGCTTATACTCATTTGAGCCGTCGGTGATGATATTCTTAACGGCTGTGCTTGTAAACTCTGTTATGTTTACGTATTTCTGCGGTTCAGAATCGAGTACCGAATCGGTGTTTCCGAACACAACGCCCGCGTCTATATAGTTTGAAAGCCACAGCTCCTCGTTTGCGAGGTTTACAGACTGGGTCTCACTGAGCTTATCAAGCGAAAGAGCGAAGTTGAAGGCTGTGTCGCCGCTGTTTTCTACCATTATATATAATGTCTTTGTTGTGCCGGGTATCCATTCGCCCGTGAACAACGAGGAGTTACTCGTGAGCGTATGCCAATCGTCGGATAAGTCTGTTTTATACAGTATATCCGCGTTAAGGTTACCCGAGTAAATGGTATTCTTGGCGCTTTCCTCGCTTTCAACGAACCATGCGAGCGTTGTACCTGCAAGCATCACAACGCACAAGAATATCATCGCCACGCTTATCACAAGCGTTTGTTTCATTTGCTTTTGTATCATTTTCACCGTACCTTTCTTCTCGGAAACGGTTTTTCCGGGGGAATGTGCTTATTGTTCTTGATCTGCGCTTTCGTCAGCCTCAGGCGCTTGTGCGGGTCCTTCCGAAGGAGCTTCGGCTGTCGGAGGAGCGTTGCCCGCAAGCTGTTTCTTGAGCTCAAGCAGCTCCGCCATCATCTTCTGGCTTTCAAGGCGCTCGGCTTCAAGCTTTTCACGCTCTGCCTTGATCTCGCTCATCTGCTCTGCTTTGTAGACCTTGAAGATCTTGACGCAGTTGATACCCTGAAATATGATAAGTATCATAAAGGGCACAAGGATACACATGATGTATCCGGGCGTTGTCTTCAAGAACTGGAAGAACGAGCCGAGCTTGGGTATGCTGAAACTGTATTTACCGAGAATGTAGGGATAAGTAACTATCGCTTCATCGTCTGTATCGGTCGTTGTACCGTATGTAACAAAGCCGGGCTCGCCGTTTTCGGTTACTGTAAGGCTGCGGATCTTATGCGTTACGGTCTCGCCGTAGTTTTCATCATTCTGCGAGGTGAACGCTATAATGTCGCCTGCTTTAAGATCTTCGGGGTCGGTCTCATGTACGAACACGAGGTCGCCGGCAGCAAAGTCGGTCGCGCTCATCGAGTCGGAAAGTACGATGTATACTCTGAGTCCGAAGAGGTTGCGGTCGTCACGGTTGAAGGTGTTTACCGAGATTATGGTGAACACCATCATGAAGATCGCAACAAGCATCACGATCCAAACAAAAATGTTTTTGATAATATTAAGCGTTTTTTTCATCACTTATCTCCTGTTTTATCGGATCTGTCATCCTTTTTATTTTTGGTCTGTTTTGAAAAAACTCTCTTAAAGTCGATCTTTACCAAACGTATGAGTCCTTGCTTAAGGGCTTTATTCTCTTTGGGATCCATCGGCGACCACTTAGGGTCTTGCTCGAGATCCTTGCAGCTCGGGCAGAGCATATCTCCCTCGGGAATTACCTGTCCGCAACAGACACATATGCCCGGATAATTTTCCTTAGATGTCATCATTTGCTCCTATGATCATTCAAAAAGCTTATCGGGATTGTTTCTTGTCTGTACAGCCTCTGCACAAAGGTCAAATTCAAGTGCCTGCGCCTGACCTCTGTTGCCTTCGGTGGGCGGGTAATAAAACCATATCTCAAGCTCGCGTCTTTCATCAACTCGCAGTACATCGTCCGCCGCGACGGCAAGATCGCGTGTCATGTCCTGTGCAAGTCCGTTATACAAGCTCTTGTTGCCGTACAGTATGCTTATTTCGATAATATCGGCAAGATTTCCGTCAACATTATCGAAATACAGCTTGTAGTATACATCATCTGTGCTTTCGTTCTGGATAAAGAAGTTCTTTACCACGGTCATGCCGGGTTCAAAGATATACTCATCCTCTCTGATGACAGGCTCGCCATCGTTAAGATTGATCTTCACAAGACCTGTTTCAAAGTAGTTCTCTTTGACCACAAGCACCGTGCGCGTAAGTGCGACGGTCGTTATGCACAAGCAACCGATCAGCACGAAGAGCACCACTATACCCAAGCTTAATTTCTTTTCAAGTCGGTTAGTTCTGTTCTTGTTCATCTTCATCATCTTTCAATCTTACAAGTAAGAGTAATAACAGCAACCACAGCGCGGAAAGTGCCGCGAATGTCGCTATTCTGATTCGTACAATATTTTCGTCACTCGTCTGTGACGCGGGCGGTTCGCTCGGATCACGCCAGCCGTCGTCCTTGCCGCCGTCGCCGTCACTTGTGTCAGCGCCGTCGCTTGTGTCGATGCCGTCGCTCGTGTCAGTACCGTCGCTCGTGTCAGTACCGTCGCTCGTGTCAGTGCCGTCACTTGTGTCGATGCCGTCGCTTGTGTCAGCGCCGTCGCTTGTGTCAGTACCGTCGCTTGTGTCAGTACCGTCACTTGTGTCGATGCTGTCGCTCGTGTCGGTGCTGTCGCTCGTGTCAGTGCTGTCGCTTGTGTCAGTGCTGTCACTTGTGTCAGCGCCGTCACTTGTGTCAGCGCTGTCGCTTGTATCGGTGCTGTCACTCGTGTCGTCGCCCTTTGTAGTCTCGTCCTCATCGTCGGTCTCCGCAGGTCCGATTATCGGGCCGGGGCCGCCGTTCGGAGGTTGAGGCTTATCGGGTCTATCGGGCGTGTCGTCATCGTCGTCCTTGCCCTCTTCGTCCTCGAGCCACCAGTAAAAGTCGGCTACAAGATCCTTTTGCATGTACTCGTTACCTACGCTCGTGTCAAGCGACACCGTGATCTCGTAGAACACGTCCTGTACCGATCTGCCGTTACCGATAAGCGTTGTTTCGCTCACGACCGGCATGTCGCGCATAAGTCCGTCATAAAGGATTATGCCATCGTTGAGCTGTGTAACCGTGATCTCTAACACCTCGGCAAGCTTTTCATATCCCGGTCTGACGACCGCCTGGAAGTAAAGCTCAGCTTTGTCGATGAATTTTGCGCGCGCACAGTAGTACTGTGTTTCCGCGTCTCCGGGGAACATATTTTTTACATCAAATTTGAGATTGATGTCCGGATCGAAATAGGAAAGTTCGGCAAGTGTTGCGAAAAGTGTGATCTCATCGCCGCCGTAAGTGCTTGATCTGTTGTCGGGTGTCAGTGTTTTTTTGCCCGAGCTTGCTGCCGCCGTAAGCGCTTTATATGTGTTTCCCGTTTCAGCGGAAGTCACCGCTTCTACGGTGTCGGCTTCGGCAGACTCTTCGGTCACCGCTTCGGTCGTATCGGTCTCGACAGTAACAGCCTCAGCCGTGTCAGCTTCGGTCGTGTCAGCTTCGGTCGCGGCTGTGTCCGGTGCGTCAGACAAGTACGCATCTGTGTCGGCATCTGTCTGCTCCGGAGTATCGGTCTCGGCGTTGATACGCGATGCCACCCATTCGGGAAGCGTCGTTTCTTCCTCGACCGTTTGGTCTGCCGCTTCTTCGTCCGCTTGTTCATCGGCAGGCTCTGCGACCGCCCCGGTCGGTTCAGCGCCGCGGTCTCTTATGTAGTTGTTCGGTACGACCACCGTCTCGGGCGTGCTGTCAAGCAGGACAAAGTTATAAAACAGCGTCCAACCGAGTGCAAGCACACTGAGCGCGAGCAGTACGGATACGACTACTATCGCCGCTTTTATCGCTTTCATTTTCTTACGGTTCATTTGCGATCCCTTTCCATAAAATTGTGCTGTAGGAACATAATCGATATTAATCCAGTCTATTCTATATTATTATAACACACATTAAAAAGTTGTGTCAATAATAATACAACGAAATAATTAACAAAAATACAAGGGAATGCCCTAATTTTTTCGTTTTTCTATCTATAAATTATTATGTCATCATTCAATCACCGATTTTATATTGACGTTATCACGACGCAAAGCGTATGCCAAACCTCTCGTACGGGACAAGGCGGCGCGTCGTTGAGCACAAAACTTGTTATCATTATTTAAAATATAACTCGAAATACCATTTCGGGATATTTTTATTATACCGCAAAGGTATAATAAAGTCAAGGAGAAGACCGTGACATCAGAGTACAAGCAGATCTCAGAGACGGTGTATTTTTATCAAAAGCAAGGAGGCACGCACGTAATGCGTCTTGAATATTTGAGAAAAAAACGAAAAATATCCCAACTGAAGCTTGCGCTTGAACTCAACATGAACCAGAATACCATAAGCAGGTACGAAACCGGTGCAAGAGAGGCGGATTACGCCACTCTCATACGCCTGGCAGACTATTTCAATGTGTCGATAGACTATCTTTTAGAGCGCACCGAAGACCCGACCTTTCACAAATAAAAGGTTCAAAACGCAAAAGACGTGACAGCTCAAACATTATAACGCAAAAAAAGCAAAAAAGAGACATTTTTGTCTCTTTTTTGCTTTTTTCATATGTCACGCCTACCCTCGATCGCTCTGAATAGGGTCACCTCGTCCGAATATTCAAGATCGCCGCCCACGGGCACGCCATAAGCAAGACGCGTGGTCTTTACACCGAGCGGCTTAAGTAATTTCGACACGTACATCGCCGTTGTCTCGCCTTCAATGGTCGGGTTTGTTGCGATGATCACCTCTTCCACCCCGTCAAGGCGTGCAAGCAGGCTTTTGATGTTGAGCTCATCCGGTCCGATACCGTTCATAGGCGATATCGTACCGCCGAGAACATGGTAAAGGCCTTTGAATTCGCGTACTTTTTCAAGTGCCATCACCGCGCGCGAGTCCTCGACGACGCAGATGACCGAGCGGTCGCGTTTATCGCTTGAGCAAACATCGCACTTACCGCCCTCGGAAATGTGTCCGCATATTTCGCAGGGCACGATGCTTTCCTTCGCCGTAATAATAGCGTCGGCAAAGCTGTGCGCCTCCTCATGTGTAAAATCGAGCAGAGCGAAAGCCATACGCGCCGCTGTTTTATGTCCTATGCCCGGCAGACGCTTAAAATTAAGTATAAGCGCCTCGAGGGCGGGCAGATACTCGTCCGCCATGATCAAAAGAGTCCGGGCAGACCGAGTCCGCCGATGTTTCCGGTTATCTCGCCCATTTTTTCGGACGCTTCGCTTTCAACGCGCTTGATAGCCTCGTTAAAAGCGGCGACTATAACATCGGACAAGGTCTCGATATCATCCGGGTCAACAATATCGGGCGATATTTCGAGTGCGGTCACTTCTTTTTTGCCGTTCATGGTAAGAGTGACTGCGCCGCCGCCTGCTTTTACCTCATATTCTTTTTCTTCGAGTTCAGCCTGGAGGTTAGCCATATCCTCCTGCATTTTCTGAGCCTGCTTTATCATAGCCTGCATATTCTGAGGGCCGCCGCCCATTCCCTGAGGTAATCTTGCTTTCATGGTTGTAATGTCCTTTCGTGGATGTTATTTTTTGTTTAGATTTGGTTTAGGGGGTGTTTTTGTTTGGTTTGGGGTTATTGGTGTGATTAGTTTATGTTGGGGTGGGTTTATGGTACTTGTTTTTGTTTGTTGAGATTGTTTGTTGCCCTTCCGGGGGAGTCGCTTTCTGCACGCGCAGAAAGTGACCAAAGACGCGCACAAGGGAAAGGCTTTTCCCTTGTGTATCCCTTTCTATGGGATGAAATTCGTTCGCTCAGCACCACCTTACGGTGGATACGTTCGTTTTAAAGCCTTCTCCAGCGGAGAAGGTGCCGAACGTAGTGAGGCGGATGAGGAGATCATTAATATTAAATAACATCAGATCAAAGTGCTTGTT
>JAFUMW010000158.1 GCA_017482465.1 Clostridia bacterium | reverse complement strand
GTTGCGTAGGCTTTTGCGTCTCTGACGAAGCGATCGCCAGTGTCATGTTCGAGGTATATATTGTGCGTATACGATGCTGTAAAGCCATCGGGCAGGAGCAGTTCGAGCGCGACGTTCTTTGGGGGAAAGGTTTTGTTACGCAGGACAAGTCTGAAGCTCAAGCTCTCACCCGGCTTGATGTACGGCTCGCGTTCGAACTCGACGTGTGCTGTCGCCCATGTAAAATTGACCTCACCAAGGACATAACGTCCGCGATCAAAGAGAGTGTTTATATGTCTGATGTTGTCCTTGTTACTGTACTCCCACTCGGCGGATATCTCGTTATCAAAGTCGCCGATCTCGCAGTTGATGCCGTTAGCCATGAGCATCGGCACGATCATTCGCATAGTACGCTCGGCAAGCGCCGTACATGTCTTTGGCATAAGGTAAGTTATGTGTCCGTTTATCGCCACGGTGACGATCTTGTCTCCGATATACTCAGCCCAGTCCGCGGGTATTCCCGCGCTTCCGTAGTAGAGTCCGAGGAATGCGCCGACTGTTGCGCCGGTGCAATCGGTATCGTCTCCGCAGTTGATCGCGTATATCATCGACTTTTTGAAATCGCCCTCGCCGTAGATAAGTCCGAGCGAAACGTATCCGATGTTCGCGGGTGCTTGGAAGAAACCGATGTCCTCGCTCTGCTTGACGAGCATACCGCGAAGTACGCGGTAGTCCGTGCCTTTGTCGTACTCCTCGAGGACAAGCCTTACTGCCTTTGCCACACGGCAGTCCTCGGGTATAAAGCCGAGCGCCGCCTCGATAAGCTCGCGTATGCTCTTGTCCTCGTTTACTATAGCCATGCTCTCAAGCGATGCCGTGAAAAGCTCGGCGTATGTGCCCTCGCCGTAACCGTGGTCACAGCACGCGTCCATGAACGCGTACTTCATAGCTACATACGGCAGTCCGGGTGCAAGGCACGCCCATATCTCAGAGCGTATCCACGCGCCGTTCGAATGCTTCCACGCCTCGTTGTGAAGCTCGCCCGAAAGAGGCGGAGCTATGCCGCGCTGCGCGTTTGCCTTGCCGATACCGTACTCGTTCCAGTACGGCGATATGTACGCAAGCCAGTATTCGGAAAGCACTCGCTCGCTCAGCTTCCACGGGCCTTCCTTTTCAAGCGCGTACAGCCATACAAGCTGCAGGTCAAGGTCGTCGTTCGCAAGTACCTCGCCGGGCTCGGTCACAAAGCCCGTGATGTCCAGCATCTCCTGTCTGCCCTCGTACGGCGTACCCATCGTTCCGCCGATGTTCTTGCCCACAAAGCAGGCAAGTATCTTGTCCCGTAAGATCTCTCTGTTCAGTTTCATGTCGTTTATCCTTTCATTTAGTTGGGTGGATCGTTTTTTGCGAGGGCACGCTTTTGCAAAGCCCCCTCGGACTCCCGCGCAAAAGCTTTGAAGATACGGGTTCGATAAATTTTCACATCATCACTCTGTTTGATGTCGTCAAAAGAGTTCGCTTGGCAGACGATCCCATCCGAATTTCGGGGTATGTGCCGAGCACTGCAAATTTTATCTGAGAAAGTGCGAGTATCGCCCTGCCTTGCTACCGATCTCGTTCTGCTGCAAGCAAAGCAAAAAACAACCCCGGAGACTGTGTCTCCGAGGTTATGATAACATTATTTCACGCGCACTTCAATACTTGATGTTTACGCATTTGCATCGAGTGTTTGATCTTTACATTTTCTGTACTCGCCGGGCGACAATCCCATCCTCGCGCGGAACTCACGGAAGAATGCGCTCTTGTCCGAAAAACCGACCTCACGCGCGATCTCTTCAACACTCTTGTCCCTGTCCGACATGAGCAACGCACACGCGTTTTCAAGCCTTATCGCCTTTACATACTCGCTCAAGCTCACACCCGTGTGTGCTCTGAATGCGCGGCTGAAATACGAGCGGTTATAGTGGCACATGTCGGCAAGATGGGTAAGCTCTATCCTTTGAGCGCTGTGCGTCCTTATGTACTCAAACACTTCCTTGCCTATCGCACGCGGCTTCGCTCTTGCTTCCTTTATGATCGACACCTCGCGGAAAAGAAGTATCAGAAACGCGGTCATGTATGCGCGCATCAGCTCCTCCGAGCCGACCCGCTTGTCTGCATTCTTGTACTCATCCTCGAGCGCACACATGATCGAGCGTGCGCTCCGAAGCGCACTTCCCTTGAACGAGCACACGCAGTCCTCGCGTCCCAGGCGCGCCTTGAACTTTTCAAAGCTGTCATGATCCAAAAGCCGCATCGCATCGCGACATTCCTTGAAGCTTCCGTCCAAAAACTCGGGTACGAGCAACAGGTTATACATTATCGCGTTATCTCCGGCGTCGTACGAATGAGTGCGTCCGTAGTTGATAAAGAGCACGTCTCCGCTTTTGGTCTGTACCGCCTTGCCGTCGATATAATGCGTACGCCTGCCGCTGATCATGTACACGATCTCGATAAAATCGTGCGTATGCGTATGCTCGGTACCGTTGTCATCAATACGGCTTATGCAAAAGCCGACGCCGCGGTCAAAAAATCTGTCACCCTTATATTCGTACATATCAGTCAAGCTTTGGATCGAGCGCACGCATCGCGTTGATTATCGCAATAAGCGCAACGCCGACGTCGGCAAATATCGCCGCTGTCATATTAACTTTACCGATCAGAGTCAGAACGAGCACAAGGAACTTGATTCCCGTTGTAAGCGCAATGTTCTGCTTTACTATGCCTACAGTGTACTTCGACACGTTTACCGCATCGGCAAGCTTATCAAGTCTGCCGTCCATTATCACCGCGTCCGCCGCCTCAAGCGCCGCGTCCGAGCCGATGTCTCCCATAGCGATGCCTACGCTTGCTTCGGAAAGAGTGGGAGCATCGTTGATACCGTCGCCCGCAAAGAGCACTGTCGCCCCGTTTTCCTTAAGTCCGCGTACAAGTGTGAGCTTATCCTCCGGCTTGAGCTCCGATTCGCATATGTCAAGACCGAGCTCACCCGCAACGCGCTCTGCTATCGCGCGTCTGTCTCCGCTGAACATTCCTATACGCTTGATACCTGCCGCACGTGCCGCTCTGATAGCCGAATCGGCGCCTACCTTTACACGGTCGCTCATTGCAATGTATCCGACGTACCTCTTGTCAAACGCGAAGTACACGCGCTTTTCGCTCGCGTCCTCACGCTCGTCCACTTCTATGCCGAGTGAGCGGATAAAGTCTGCCTCGCCCGCAAAGAACATATGCCCGTCGGCAAGCACCGCCGTGCCGCGGCCCGGGATCTCGGTGTATTTTTCACATTTGCGCTCCTTGATGCCCGCATTTTTCGTGTATTCGTACACCGCTTTTGCTATCGGGTGGTTCGAGCCGCCCTCGCTTACAGAAGCCACCGTCAGAAGCACGCTTTCGTTCGCGCCGCCGCTCGGATGTACAGATGTTATATGAAGCTTGCCTGTGGTAAGCGTACCTGTTTTGTCAAGCATGAGCGTGTCGCACTTTGCAAGCATGTCGATAACGCTTCCGCCCTTTATAAGTATACCGCGCGAGGATGCTCCGCCTATACCGCTGAAATAGGTGAGCGGCACTGAGATAACAAACGCGCAGGGGCATGAGATAACAAGAAGCGAGAGCGCTCTGTATACCCATGTTGCAAAATCCTTCGTGATGATGCCGGGTACTATCGCAACGATGAGAGTGAGCGCGAATATAGCGGGTGTGTAATATTTAGCGAACTTTGTTACAAGCTTTTCGTTTTCCGACTTGTTCTGCGACTGCTCCTCAACGATCTTGAGTATGCGGGTCACTGTCGAGTCGGCATCGTCCGATGTGGCTTTTACGCGAACGATATGCGTAAGGTTTATATATCCGCTTATAACAGCTCCGCCCGGATGCACGGTGAGCGGTAAGCTCTCACCCGTGATCGCCGACGCGTCTGCTTCGAGCACGCCGTCAACAATAACGCCGTCGACAGGTATCCTCTCTCCGGGACGAACGACGCATACATCGCCTGTCACAAGCTCGCTCGTGTCAACATCGACTACCTCGCCCGCTACAAGCTTATGTGCACGTTCGGGCCGAAGCTCCATCATCGCCCTGATACTGCGACGCGAGCGTCCGACAGCTATCGACTGGAACAGCTCGCCAAGCTGATAAAGTATCATTACCGCACAGCCCTCGGTGTACTCGCCGAGTATGAACGCACCTATCGACGCTACGCTCATGAGCATGTGCTCCTCAAATATGTTGCCGCGGCGCGCTCTCTTGATCGCCGCAAGTATTACGTCGTACGCGCATATCACGTACGCTATTATGCATACGATGAGCTTCGCTATCCATACACGGCCCAAAAACAGCGCCGCTATCAGTAATAGCGTAGATGCCGCGACCTTGTATAGCGTGCCCTTCTGCGATGCCGTCAGCTTGTTTCCGCGAAACAGCTGCGCCGCACGGTCAAGTATCTTTCTTATCTTATCCATTATTGGTGTGTGTCCTTTCTGTTTGCTTGGGGCGAGCGGGCGCTTTTGCAAAAGCGCATCTCGGACTTTGCTTTCACAGTCGTGTGCTCATCCCCGTCAAAGCTTTGGATGCATGAGTTCAATGAGTGTTGTAAGACAGCAAGCTGTCGTTTGGCTTCACGCCGGTGCGGTCGTTAAATTATAACACGCGATCCGCAAGCGCGCACATCATTCTACCGTGCATTCGGGTTCGATCTTGGCGGCAATATCCTTGATCTGTACAAGAAGCGCTTGTCTGTCAAGCTCTGTCTCAACAGTGATCTTCTCAGACAAAAAGTTTACGTTTGCCTTTTCTATTCCGTCAAGCTTGGCTATCGCCTCTTCAATTTTCGCCGCACAGTGTGCACAGCACAGATCCTTGATCTTATATGTGATCTTCATAATTCAAAATCCCCTTTCGATTCTCTGTTTACAATTTTTAATCACTCGTGTATATGATCTAACCCCATGTTGATAATGGTGCGTACGTGATCATCCGCGAGCTCGTAGGTTATCACTCTGCCGTCGCGCTGACAGCTGACAAGGTTCGCATATTTGAGCGTCTTGAGCTGATGCGATACCGCCGACTGGCTCACGCCTGTGGCAGACGCGATATCACCGACGCATTTCGCTCCCTCGCCGAGTGATATCATTATCCGAACACGCGTTTCATCTGCAAATGCTTTGTATAGCTCGGCAAGCTTGCCCGCGTCGTCCGCGCTCTTTATTTCGTCCATCCTTTTCTCCTTTCATTTCGATATTTGAACATATGAGCAATCGTTCATGTTTATATTATACTATGTCATTACGCGATTGTCAATAGCTTTTGATAAAAAGTGAAAAATTCAGAAAAATACACTTGACATGCTTGTGAGTTTGGGGTATCCTTAATGTATGTAATGCACGGGAGAAGTACACAAACGCCTGTGCAAGCAAAGTCCGAGGATCGTTTGCTCCCTCTTGAAAAAGCACTCCGAGAAAGGATACGCCAATGACAGGAACGGTATTCAACATACAGAAATTTTCGATAAACGACGGCCCGGGGATACGCACGACGGTGTTTTTGAAAGGTTGTCCTTTAAGGTGTTTGTGGTGTCACAATCCCGAATCTAACGCGGCTCGCCCCGAGATATTTTTCGACAAGCGCAAGTGTACCCTGTGCGGTGCGTGCGCGCACGTCTGTCCAAACGGATGCCACTGTATATCCGCAGACGATCACGTATTCGAGCGCGAAAAATGCACGGCATGCACAGCGTGCGCTGACGTGTGCATGACAGGGGCGCTTGAGAAAGCGGGCGAATTAAAGACGACAGACGAGGTCATAAAAGAGGTACTCAAGGACAAGGCATTTTATGAAAACTCGGGCGGCGGCATGACGCTCTCGGGCGGTGAGCCTATGGCACAGTTTGATTTTACATATGAGCTGTTAAAGACGGCAAAGGACGAAGGACTTCACACCTGCATCGAGACCTGCGGGTACGCGAGCAGTGAAAACTACAAAAAGATCGCGCCGTACGTCGACATATTCCTGTTCGATTACAAGGAGACCGATCCCGTTCGTCACCGTGAATACACGGGTGTTGACAACACGCTTATACTAAAAAATCTGCGTATGCTTGATAAACTGGGCAGCAAGATCATACTCAGATGCCCGATAATACCTACCTGCAATGACCGCGACGAGCATTTTGACGGCATTGCGTCGCTCGCCGACTCGCTTGAGAATGTACTCGAGATCAACATCGAGCCCTACCACCCTCTCGGCGTGGGCAAGGCGGAGATGCTCGGCAAGAATTATCCGTTGTCGGATCTCGGTTTTCCCGAGGATGATACGGTAAGCGAGTGGATAAAAAAGATCGCGTCGAAAACGCGCATACCTGTAAAAAAAGGATAAGATCGAATACTTTGCCGATGCGGGATCAAGCTTATAAGGTATGGGTCTAAAAAAATTGCATCCTCACACAAAGTGAGGATGCAAAAAATGATCGGACCCATATTTATGAAGTTTTTTGGCAGTGGAAAAAACTCACAGTATAATACAGATCAAGCCGCCGCTGCCCTCGTTGATGATCCTGCCGAGCGTTTCGCACAGCTTGTCGCGCGCGTCGTCGGGCATATTTTCAAGCTTAGCATGGAGTCCGTCGTTGACGAGCTCATAAAGTGTGCGCCCGAACATATTTGACTCCCATATCTTGCCCGGGTTCTCCTCGAACTCGGACAGCAGGTACTTTACAAGATCCTCAGACTGCTGTTCTGTGCCGACCACCGGCGATATCTCGGTCTCGATGCCCGCCTTTATCATATGTATGCTCGGCGCGCTCGCACGCAGCTTTACTCCGTACCCGCCCGCCTGCTTTACGATCTCCGGCTCTTCGAGCTTGAGATCGGCTACATCGGGCATGACTATGCCATAGCCCTTTTCTTCGACCATGGCAAGCGCGTCGGCGATACGGTCGTACTTCTTTTTCACCTCGGCAAGCTAGCGCAGAGTGCGGATCATCTCCTCCTCGTTTGATATATCGAGCCCGGTCATCTCACTGACCGTCTTATAATACAGTCCGTTTTCAAGGCTGACATCTATCATCGCCTCGCCGCATCCGAGATCGACACTCTCAACCGCCATCGCGGACACGTACGGACAGTCGCACGCGTCATCGAACATATGCGAAAGCTCGCTTATCTTACGCGCCGGCTTTGCCTTTGCATACACATACTCGCGCACCGAGCGCCTTATGTCGTGATTCGGGTCAAGCGCACGCGTCCAAGCGGGCATTCCGACACGTATCTCTCTTATCGGGAACTCGGACAGCGTAAGCGACAGTATCGCGCGGATATCCTCAGCGTCAAGCTCGGTGCAGTTGACGAGCGCCACAGGCGCGAGGTAGCTTTTTTCAAGCTCCGCGGCAAGCTCTATGCTTGACGCGTCTTCCGGGTGCGCCGAATTGAGCACGATAACGAACGGAAGCCTTGCCGCCTTAAGCTCGGCAACTACACGGCGCTCGGGCTCAACATAGCTTTCGCGCGGCAGATCGGTTATGCTTCCGTCGGTGGTGATAAGCATACCGAGCGTCGAGTGCTCGCTTATAACCTTGCGCGTACCCAGCTCCGCCGCATCGCGAAACGGCATCGGCTCACCCGACCATGGCGTGTGGACCATACGCGCCGCGCCGTCCTCCTCAAGACCGCCCGCACCGTCAACTATGTAGCCTACGCAATCGACCATCTTCACATTCATCCGGACGTTGTTTTCAAGCGTGACATTTACAGGCTCGTCTGGCACGAACTTCGGCTCGGTGGTCATCACCGTGCGCCCTGCCGCACTCTGCGGCATCTCATCGGTCGCGCGGCGCTGTGCGTTCTCGTCGTCAATGTTCGGCAGCACGAGCGTCTCCATGAATTTTTTGATAAACGTACTTTTTCCCGTGCGGACAGGGCCCACCACGCCTATGTATATGTTGCCCCCGCACCTCTCTGCTATGTCCTTGTATATCTCCGACATCGCTTCTTCCTCCTGCATTCTTTTTTACTTCTACAATATGCAATGCGTGAGGAAATTATGTCAGATACGCATTCGGCGCTCAGCGGTACTTGCTCGGCGAAACTCCGACCTGCTTTTTAAATGTACGTGAAAAATCGTAAATACTGGAGTATCCGAGCGAGGCGGCGATATCGCTTATACTGCCGTAATCGCTGTCGAGCATCTCCTTGGCTTTCTTGATGCGAAGCGAATGTACATATTCAAGCGGCGGCATACCGACAGTATCCGCAAACAGCTTGCGAAAGTATACGCATGATATGCCGCACAGCTCTGCAAGCTGTGCGTTTGTTATCTTCAAGGCGTAGTTTTTGGCGATATGCTCCAAAGCCGGCGCGATCTTTGCCTGCTTTTCGCCGGGCAAATAGCGTTTCGGCTCGCTTCTTATCAGATTTATCAGTATCGAATAGACATTGCGAATACTCTCGATCTCGCAGTACGGACGCTTGAGCGTTTGGATATACTCTGTTTCCTTGAAAAGCTTAAGTATCTTTTCGCTGTTCTTGACAGGAAAGACGAATATCTCCTCACAGCACGTGTCACACTCGAACTCGAGCGAGTAGTAATGTCCTTGGCTGACACACCGCCACTCGTACGAGCTTCCTTTAGGAAGCAAAGCGATGTTTGCATGATTGGAGACATACTCACGGCCGCCGCCGGAGTATACGGTCTCACCCTCGTATTTGATAATGATAGCCCAGCGATCGCGCTGTGTACGCTTACCGCTCGCACCGACCTCGGAGTACATGGCAGACACCGAAACCACCTTTGATATGACCAGATCTGACAAAACATCAGTATGCATACTTATTCCCGCCTTTTTCTTCTTTTCCTGATTATTGTAGCACAAAAGATCCGCGAGGTCAACAAAAATATATCATATCTGTTAAATTGATCTGTCCGAAGTCCGAGCGAGCTTGGCGCACGTTCTTCTCTGACAAAATTTGTGATCGTTGTCCCATGCCCCGCCATTTGATAATATTCGGCAAAAAAAGCTCCCTTTATACAAGGGAGCTTTTTCGATCATTCCTGATCGTCGTTCTTCTTTTCGATCTTTCTGCCGATAAAGTTGAGCACGTAGACCGAAAGTATGAGTATCACGGTTACGATGAATATGCCGAGCATACCCTTTCCCATGATCGAAAGCGATTCCAAAAAATTAGGTATATTAAGATTCATTTCTCTTCCTCCCGTTTACGCAACATACTGCGACATGAAGTTTAAGATCAGACCGCCGGCGATAACCGAAGCGATCTGTCCGGACACGTTTGCACCCGCCGAGTGCATGAGAAGGAAGTTCTGGGGATCTTCCTTAAGTCCCATCTTATGAATAACACGCGAGGACATCGGGAATGCCGAGATACCCGCAGCACCTATCATCGGGTTGATCTTGTTCTTTGTAAAAAGATTCATAAGCTTAGCGAGAAGAACGCCGCCGACAGTGTCAAATACGAACGCGAAAAGTCCGAGACCGAGGATAAGCAGTGTATCCGGACGAAGGAATGCGTCCGCCTGCATTCTTGCCGCTACGGTGATACCGAGAAGAAGTGTGATAAGCTTGGAAAGTATATTCTGCGCCGCTTCGGAGAGGTTGTCAAGCACGCCGCACTCGCGAAGCAGGTTACCGAACATCAAGAAGCCGACCAGCGCAACAGCGTCGGGAGCAAAAAGTCCGGTGATGACCGTTACTACGATCGGGAAGCAGATACGCGTGATCTTCGGGATCTCGCCGCCCTTATACGCCATTCTGATACGGCGTTCGTTCTTTGTTGTGATGAGCTTGATAACGGGGGGCTGTACGATCGGAACGAGCGCCATATAAGAGTACGCCGCAACGATGATAGCACCCATGTACTGTGTGCCGAGTCTGTTTGCCACCGCGATCGAGGTAGGACCGTCCGCCGCACCGATGATAGCGATAGAAGCCGCATCGCGCATATCAAAGCCGAAAAGTGCGGCTAAGCTGAGAGTCATGAAGATACCGAACTGTGCCGCCGCGCCGAAGAGCATGAGCTTCGGGTTTGTAAGCAACGGTCCGAAGTCGATCATCGCACCGATACCGATAAACAAAAACAGCGGGAACAGCTCGCTTGCAATACCGAACTCGAATATCTCCTCAACGATCTCCACCGCACCCGAGTTGGGCAGGTTTACGAGTATCGCGCCGAAGCCCATCGGCAACAAGAGCGTAGGCTCCATATCCTTCTTGATAGCGAGGAAGATCAGCACAGCGCCGATCACCCACATTACCGCCTGCTGCCATGTGACAACAAAATTACTGAATAATACTTCCATGATGATTTACCTTTCTTTGTTTATATTAGACGCCGTTACGCGCTCTTTTCACATATCGCAAAGCTTCAGCCGATCACCTTTTCAAGATAGTCGCGTCCGCGTGCGATACCCTCGATGCAGTCATTACCGCCCTCGTACTCGATCGTAACCCAGCCGTCATAGCCGGCTTTCTTGATGATAGCCATGCACTGAGCGACCGGAATGTCGCCTTCGCCTATAGCACAGCCTGCGAGGTAGTTACAGCCGCGGGTCTCAAAATAACCCTCTGCGGGACCCTGCTCGAAGGTACGTTTGTGAAAATCCTTTGCGTGTATGTGGAACGCGTAAGGAGCGAGGCGGGAGACCGCCTTTACGCTGTCATCGTCAACGCATGCGAAATTGCCGATGTCGATGAGCAGACCGAAGTTTTCGTGGTTGATCGCGTTGTACAGGCGTTCAATACGCTCGGCATCCTGCGAAATAAAGCCGTGGTTCTCGGTACATGTTCTGATACCCTTGCTTGCCGCGATCTCGGTCACGCGTCTTGCTCTTTCGGCAAGAGTCGGGATCATAAGATCGAACGAGCGTCCGTCTCCCTTGCCTGTGAGAGCGGAGGTCATGTCGTGACGCATCAGCGAAGCGCCGAGCGCCTCTGCGACGTCGAGCTTGTCGATAAGCTTCTTCATCTCGGCATCGTCGCTTTCGGCGTTGCCGGTAAAGAGGTTTGCTCCGATCGTGTAGGCAACGATCTCTATACCGTACTTTTCAGCCTCGGCACGGATGAGCTTTGCGTTGTCAAGGCGATCCTGCTGTGTCGCACCGTCGATATCGATATAGTCGATACCGGTGATACCGAGCTCGTGAGCCTTCTTAACGCAGTCAAGCTGTGTCATTTTTCCGGCTCTGATGTACTGGCTAAACGAATAACTCGAAACTGAAATTTTCATTTTTCTCTTCCCCTTACTGTTGTTTTATGAATATCTTGATCTGAGATTAGCAAAAATATCCGCGTGGTGCTCCTCATCGGCAAGTATGCGCTCAAGAAGTGCTTTTGCCGAGGCGTCGTGTACCTGTGAAAGCACGAGCCTGTAATCGCTTGCCGATGCCCTTTCGCTTTCAAGGTTCGCGTTTATAAAGGCAAGCGGAAGCTTGTTTACCCTGCCGTTCTGATTCCGTGCGCTTCTGCCGTTAAAGCTTTGCGCGAGGCTTTGCACACCGACGCTTTCACCCGAGAGTAAAAGCAAGCGTCCGAGAAGCTTGAAATGCCTTGTTTCAATGACGGCGATACAGTCGATAATATCAGCAAGAGCACCGTAGTCATGAGCCAGCACGACGCTTTGGGTTATGTACTCGTTTATTGTCCGCAGTTTGCGCGCAAGCAGAGTACGTATCATCTGCGTATCATATCGGTTGAGATCGGCACTGTTTACATCGGGATAAGGGATGGAAAGACTGCAGTTAAGGCGTAGATCCGGCATAAAAACCTCCGAAAATATGTTTTAATGCCATTATATTGCAGTTTTTCCATTTCTGCCACACGATATTATACTATATTTTCTCCGATATTGCAAGCGTATCCGTAAAAAAAGTAAAATCTTATATATAAATCTGCAAAAATTTTATATTTTTCCGGCGAAAATGTTTGAGATCCAAGAAAAAAGCAGGCTTTTTCGCCTGCTTTCTTATAAATCAAAATACATATCCGGCGTTGATGTTCTCCTGCATGGTGACGCCCGCGTAGAAGGTAGTCGCGTCGGCTACGATCTTATCAAACTCGCCGACACTGCCCACAAACCTGAGCACCGATCTGTTGTTGATCTCGAATCTGCTCTCGCGCCAGGACGCACAGAAATAATAGTAATCGTCCGGAAGCACGCTTATACCGTCGCCGAACACCTCGTCTACCGCTGTGTACGCAAGCTCACTCGGGTCGGTGCCGTACACGTACGGCGATGTCGAGAACTGGTACACAAGCCCTTTCTTTGTGTAACTGCTGTCATAGATCACCGTCTTGATGTCGTCGGGGAAATTATCGCTTTCAAGGCGGTTGCGTATTATCTGCGCCACCGCAAGCATCTCATAATACTTGAGATCGGGACGTGCAAACTGATCCGCTCTTGAATACTTACCAAGCACCTCAAGCTGGATCGTAGCCGCGATCATCTCACGCTCTGCTTCGGTGATCTCCACCGGCTTTACCGTGTCGGTAAGAGCAATGTTGTAAAGCATGCTCTGGGGTACATGCGATATTCCCTCTGTGGGGATGTTTGTCTCGGGGAGCGGTGCAGGCGCACAGACCTCGTTTGCCGAAAGCTCGTATATACTTACAGCGTCGCTTGCGATTTCGGCGTCCGCCTTTGAGCTGGCGGCGAAGAACGGCGATGACACAAGACTATGCGACATATCGAGTCCGGGAATGGCAGCGCTCATTTTATCAGCCGATCTGAGCATCGGCAGAAATATGATCAGAGCCATACATACTATGAGCAGATAGAACGATCGTTTTATCTCGGTCATATTCTTTTTTCCTTTCCGTCTGAAAAGACTTAGTGAATTCTGTGTGAAAAATCAAAAATATTGTTGACATTAAATTTATATTAAGGTATAATATTTTTTGTACCGCCCGTCGGGCGGATATCATACCGTAATTTTCGGTAAAATTAAGGGGACACTTCCCCGAGGAGGACAAAAAATGTTAAATCTCAATCTCAAGAGAGCTCTTGCGGCGCTTCTCGCGCTTGTATGCGTGCTCTCGCTTGCTGCTTGCGGCAAAAACGACACCGCTGTTAATGACGGTGACACCGTGCTCGTGCTCGGCGGCAGAGCCATCGGAAGTGAAGAATACAACTACTTCTTCCAGATCCAGAAGTCCTACATGGACGGCGGCGACGCTTCCTATTGGACAGACAACGCCGAGGGCATCGACAAGCTCAAGGATGACACGCTCAACTCTCTCGCACAGTTCGAGGCTATCAAGCTTCTCGCGGCTGAAAACGGCGTTACCGTTTCCGACGAGCAGAAGACCGAAAACGAGACCGCATTAAACGATCTTATCAGCCAGCAGGGTGAAGAGGCGTTCAACGCAATGCTCGCGGAAAACTACCTCACGCTCGATCTCTATAAGGAGATCCTTAACACACTCTCGCTCGACGGCAACCTTTACACTGCTCTTGCCGAAAAGGATGCTCTCGGAGTTAACAGCGACGAGCTTAAGGCAGGCATGATGGAGGACTATGTCCGCGCAATGCACATTCTTTATGCTGACCAGGCTACTGCTCAGGGCATTCTCGAAGAAGCGCAGAGCTGTACAGACGATGAGTTCTATGAGCTTGCACAGTCCGCCGAAGACCCCGGCATGATCGGCAACACAAACGGATATGTTTTCACATACGGTCAGATGGTAGAGCCTTTCGAAAACGCGACCTACGAGCTTGAAGTAGGCGAAACGAGCGGACTTGTTGAATCCGATTTCGGTTACCACATCATCCGCAGACTCGAACTCACAGAGGAATATATCGACGAGAACTACAGCGAGCTTGCGGCAAACGAGCTCATGAACGCTTATTACACCTATGTCGACGATTACGCGGCTGAACTTGCAAAAGAAGCACAGTTCACCGATCTCTACGACACCTTCACTGTCGATACTGCGGCATCCGTTGAAGACACGGCTGACACATCCGACACATCCGCTGCCGAATAAGACGACATAATTTCATAAGAGAGCTTAGGCTGTAAAAAGAGAGCTTAGGCTCTCTTTTTTTATACTTTTTTTACCTCTACACCGTCATAAGCGAGTTTAAACAGCTCGTCGGCGCGGCTTTGCTGTCCTGATAGGTACAAGTACCCGAACAAGGCTTCGAAGCCGGTAGCGCGCCTGTATTCGATCGCTGTGGCGCTCTTGGGAGTTTTTGACGTGTGAGTGTTGCGTCCGCGCTTGTAATACGAGAGCTCTTCTTCGGAAAGAATACTCTCTATACGGTCGAAAGCGGCGCTCTGTGCGCTTGCCTTTACAAAGCTGAGCGCGTTGCGGTTAAGGCTTGCGCTGTCCTGCATTCCGAGGCTTAAAAGATATGTCCTCACCTGAAGCTCAAGCACGCAGTCGCCGATGTATGCGAGTGCGATACCGTTCATGTTTTTGTAGTCGGTCTTGCAGTCCATGTTTATTTTTGCTCCCCCTGATCTTTCGTCTGTCAAAATGCACAAACGTTGAAAAATCAGCCATTTTCCACCTTTTTTTCGCGGTCGTTCCCATTGTAACAGATATCAAGAACCATTTCAACAACTAAAAAAACCAAATTTTTCCTGTCAGAGCTCTCCTTATTTGTGCAATATGACGATTGAATTTCACTCAAAATAGCGTTATAATTTATTGAGTAATATTAATTATGTATGTGTGAATATGGTAAACATTGGAAGAACACAGACTTGCTTTCATCTCACACAGGAGGAACACCATGATCTATGACGTAATCATAATCGGCGCCGGAATAACAGGTGCAATGACAGCGCGTGCGCTGTCACGCTATGAGCTCAAGCTTGCGATAGTCGAGGCGGGCAGTGACGTTGCAAGCGGTGCAACGCGTGCAAATTCGGCTATCGTACACGCCGGCTTTGACGCGGCGAACGGTACGCTCAAGGCAAAGCTCAACGCACGAGGATGCGCTATGATGCCCGAGGTATGCGCCGCTCTCGACGTGCCCTACAAAAACAACACATCACTCGTCATCGCTTTCGGCGATGATGAGGAGAATAAGCTTGAAGAGCTGAGAGCCCGCGGTGAGGCTAACGGCGTTGAGGGACTTAGGATCATCGGCAAGGATGAGCTTCACGCACTCGAGCCATCGCTCTCGGATAATGCGACAGCCGCACTGCTCGCTCCAAGCGCCGGTATCGTATGCCCGTACGAGCTTGCCACGGCGGCATGCGAGAACGCGGTCGTAAACGGAGCTGATTTTATCACCGGCTTCAAGGTCGATAATATAATAAAGGAAGAAAACCTTATCTCGGTATGCTCGGGCGACAAAACGCTCACCGCACGATTTGTAGTCAGTGCCGCTGGGTGCGCGGCAGATGAGATCGCGGCTGCCGCGCATGAGGAAAGCTTCCCTGTTAAGATCATTCCCCGCCGCGGCGAATATATGCTCATGGACAAAAAGCTCGGCTCTCTGGCAAAAGCGACTCTGTTCATGCTCCCCTCTGCCGCGGGCAAGGGCGTACTTGTTTCGCCTACAGTCGACAACAACCTTATAATCGGGCCTAACGCGCACGAGGTCGAAAAGGGAGACACGTCAACGACCTCCGCGGGACTTGACGAGATACTTGCAGGCGCAAAGCGTCTCATTCCCTCGATTGACACCCGCTCTGTTATAACATCGTTCGCCGGCGTTCGTGCTACCCCGAGCACCGATGACTTCTATATTGAAGAAAGCGCGTCCGTGCCCGGACTTTTGCACGCGGCAGGCATCGAATCGCCCGGGCTCGCATCCTCGCCCGCGGTAGCGGAATATGTCAAGGATAAGCTTGTGTCGATGGGTCTTGATCTGACCGAGCGCAAGGACTATATCCCGACCAGACGCGCGTACGGTCATATGAAAAAACACTTCCGCGATATGACCGACGATGAAAAAAACGAGGCTATCAAAAATGACCCCGCCTACGGACGTATCATCTGCCGCTGTGAAACGGTCACCGAAGGCGACATTGTCGAAGCAATACACTCGCCGCTCGGCTCGTCATCACTCGATATGATAAAACGCCGTACCCGCGCAGGTATGGGCAGATGCCAGGGCGGCTTCTGCTCGGTTCGCGTCGTCGACATAATCGCCCGCGAGCTCGGTGTCGACATGTCCGAGGTGGTAAAGGACTCCCCTGCCTCCCGCCTTTTATACGGCAAGACGAAGTAAAGTTGGTTTTTGGGTTGGGGT
>JAFUMW010000157.1 GCA_017482465.1 Clostridia bacterium | reverse complement strand
TGTTGACAGCGAAACCGACAGTGAAAGCGTGTCCGACGATACGCTCAGCGACGATTCGTCAAGCGAGGATAGCTCCGACGATACGCTCAGCGGCGATTCGTCAAGCGAGGACAGCTCCGATGATACGCTCAGCGATGACACATCGGGCGAAAGCGTTGATACATACGATGCGGACAGCGAAAGCGAGCCGGAATGTGAGATACCGACCGAATCAAAGTCCGAAAGTGAGACCGAAAGTGTTTCCGAAAGCGTGAGCATGACCGAGTCCGAGTCCGAAACCAAGTTCGAGTTCAGACCGATAACCGAAGCCGACCTCGGCATCACGAGTGCCGTGACCGAAGAAGAAACGACAACGGCTGATACGAGCGAGGTCATGACCGAAGCTGTGTCGGAGAGCACGTCCGAGAGCACATCGGAAAGCGAATACGGTCTGCCAGTAATTGAGGAAACAGATGAAATTATTTGATAAATTAAGAGATATTTTCGCTCAAGGCGATAAAAAAAAGCACCCGTTCACATCCGCAGTGATAGTCGCGGGAGGAAACGGTGTCAGACTCGGTTCGGAAACACCGAAGCAGCACCTTATGCTCTGCGGCAGGCCGATCGTCGTACACGCCATGCTCGCGTTTGAAAAGTGTGAGCTTATTGACGAGATCGTAGCAGTATGCCGTGAGGGTGAAGAAGCACTTTACGATGAATACAAAAGCAAGTACGGGATCGCCAAGCTCAAGTGTACCGTGCGCGGCGGGAATACTCGCAGTGACTCGGCGCTCGCAGGCTTCGAAGCTGTGAGCGAGAAGTGCAAATACGTCGCGATACACGATGCGGCGCGCTGTCTTATAACGCCCGATGATATAGAGAATGTAATTAATGAGGCATACAAGCACCGTGCGGCAACAGCGGCGGTAAAAGCGACCGATACGATCAAGCTTGCGGACGAAAACGGATTTGTATCCGAAACAGTCGACCGCGAGCGCGTATACCTTGCGGCAACTCCGCAGATATTCAAGCATGAGTTGTACATGACGGCGGCGTACGCGGCAAAAAAAGACGGAGCTGTTGTGACAGACGACAACTCACTTGCCGAGCGGCTCGGCTTCAAGGTAAAGCTTGTCCCTTGTAACGGTACGAACATCAAGATCACAAAACCCGAGGATCTCATTTTTGCCGAATCGGTAATTAAAGCTTTGGAGTGAAGAAAGCTTTATGCTTCGTGAGCGGAAAGGGTTTGCCGCAAATATCGTAACGGCGAAATAACGAATGAAGAACACCTTGACCAAAGATACAATTATCCGAATAAATAACAGTAATTCAAACGACCTGCGCTCAGAATAAACGCGCGCTCGTCCGATCGAAATTGCTCGTGCGATCACTCCAAAATCTCGCATTCGGCAGATCCATGCTCCCATACGACCCGATGCTTTCCACAGGAACGCCGATCGTTTTCAAGGGAGCATTTTTGCTATCGCAAACACTTTCATTTCTGCATATTTCTTAGTCGTTTGTAAATACTATAAATGCATACGCAAACGAACATCACTTATTTTTCGGAGGTTTCTGTGAAAAAGAACTACATTAAAAAGGTAAACGCGCTTGAGATCATCGACTCACGCGGCTTTCCTACTGTCATGGCAAAAGTCACACTTGACGACGGAGCTGTCGGCATCGCTTCTGTGCCATCGGGCGCGTCGACGGGCGTGCATGAAGCACATGAGCTTCGTGACGGTGACGAGAGCAGATACGGAGGCAAGGGTGTCACAAAGGCGGTAAAGTCTGTACAGTCGATATCCGAAGCATTACACGGTGTCAGCGCCTATTCTCAAAGCGAGATCGACCGAATCATGTGCGAGCTTGACGGCACTGAAAACAAATCAAAGCTCGGCGCAAATGCGATACTCGCAGTATCGCTTGCCGCGGCGCGTGCGGCAGCATGCTCGCTGTCTACGCCTCTTTACAGGTATGTCGGCGGTATCTCCGATATGATCCTGCCTACGCCTATGATGAACATCTTAAACGGCGGCGCGCACGCGTCTAACAACATCGACATCCAGGAATTCATGATAATGCCGACAGGCTTTGAAAGCTTCGCCGAAAAGCTTCGCGCCGGATGCGAGATATACCGTGCGCTTAAAAGCGAGCTGACACGTCACGGACTCTCAACAGGTGTCGGAGACGAGGGCGGCTTTGCGCCCGATCTGCGCGACGAGCGCGAGGCTATAGAGCTTATTCTCGACGCGGTCAAGCTTGCCGGATACTCGACAAATGAGGTCGTACTCGCTCTCGACGTCGCGTCAAGTGAGTGGTATGAAAACGGCGTGTACAAGCAGCCGAAGTCGGGAAAACAGTCAAGCGCCGATGAGCTTATAGCGTACTATGAAAAGCTGATTTCCGACTACCCGATCGTATCTATAGAAGACCCGCTTGCCGAGGATGATTTTGAAAACTGGACAAAGATGACCTCCAAGCTCGGCGGCAAGCTCACGCTTGTGGGCGACGACCTTTTCGTTACAAACACAAAACGTCTGACACACGGTATCTCTGTCGGTGCGGCAAACGCCATACTGATAAAGCCCAACCAGATCGGAACACTTACCGAAACGCTTGATGCGGTCGCCTGCGCCCAGCGTGCCGGATACCGCGCTATAATCTCACACCGCTCGGGAGACGTTGACGACACATTCATCGCCGACCTTGCCGTCGGTACCGGCGCCGGATATATAAAAACAGGCGCACCCTGCCGTATGGAGCGCGTTGCGAAATACAACAGGCTTTTAAGGATAGAAGCAGGTATCTGAGATATATAATGATATTGCGGCGTCCTCATTCCGCACGAAAATAACAAATGCTTTCGCAAAGAAGCGAAGGTAGACAAGCCCTTCCCATTGCACACTTCAATATATAATAAAAAAAGCCTTCATCCGAAGGCTTTTTTTATTATATCAGTCATTTCTTACGTAGTAAAGTATCGCACCGTCCTCATGAACGTATTCGGAAAGATATCCTGCCGCGTATCCGTCAAACTTGTACTGTACAGCACCGTTTGCGCCTACCTTTGTCATGTTCTGACCGTATTTCTGCACGTACGTATTACCCTTGAATGAGGGAAGCCATGCCGCATTGTACGCGCCGAGGTCACAGGCATTCTTATAATCAAGCAAGAATATGTTTTCTTCGATCACAAAGTCGGTAGCCTCGTTTCTGTGATTCCAGCCCTTGATGCTTGCCGAGCGTCCGGGATCCATGCCCCAGCCTGTACCCGAGTAAGCAAGGATATTGCCCTTATACACAATATTGTGCATTCTTCTCACAGCCGAGTCATTATCCGACTGACCCATGAAGTATTCGATATTGTATATGCACTTTTCAATGACATTGTTGGTGAAGTACACATTTTCATGGATAACGTCGTTCGTCCCGCCCGAGGATATCTGATGCGTGATACCCGCGTCGTAGCACTGGTACACATAGCAGTTGTCGATAACAAAGTTATTGCATCCGCCGTATATCTCAATGCCGTTTCCGTAGCGTGTCATGTTACCTGCCTTGTAATACTGCGCCGAGCCGCCGATATAGCCGACCTCGCAGTTGCGTACCGTAACATTGTTTACAGTGCCCATTCCGATACCGTGGCTGCCCGAATACTTGATGCAGATATTGTCAAACACTGTGTTCGACGCGCCGCGGATAAGGTTACCTCTGTAAACAAGCTCGATCGAATCATAAACCTCACCGGGGTTGCCCTCGTCACATCTTACGTACAGGCGCGAGATCGCAGAGGTCACGTCAACTGACTCCTGAGCGAGAGTCACATACTCACATATAAATGTGTCATTCTTTACAAACGTGGTAAGCGGATCGAATTTTGCTCCGTCCACAAGAAGTGTTTTTTCCTTGATCTGAGGTACTATCTTTGTGACCGTCTTTTCGCCGTTATTGTATACGATATTACCTATATCAAGAACATGATTATTGTATTTCCAGATGTTTGTCGTTCCCTCTACAAGCAGCCATTTTGCACTGTCAGCGGCATCGCCCAATGTGTTTCCGTTGAACACAGGCTTATCTCCCGTGCCGTATGCGGAATATGTGATGCCGTCCTTCGCCGTCCATCGTTCGCGCCACTCGCTTCCGCGCTCAAAGAGCACGACATCGCCGGACTTTATCGTACCGTTATTCTGAAATTCCTGGAGCTTTGACACGGTCTTGAGCGCCTGCTCGGGGCTTTTGCCCGAGTTTCCGTCATTACCGTTGTTTGACACATAGTATACTGTGCCGCCATCGGCTACAGTCCACTCACTTTCGGTTGCTCTTATCTCTGCCGCGCGCGACTTAAGCAGTGCATCTGCAGTCTTTGCATACGCTTCGCCGCCCGAGAAGTCAGCGTCAAAGTCCTCTTGTATAACATCGTCACCGAACGCGCACACCCATATCTCCTTGCCGTCTTCGCCGATATATGAGATATGGCTTATAGCGGAGTCGATAATATCCGCATATGCCCAGTGCGAGGTATCAACGTCGGTAAAATATTCCTTGACAGAGGTGTACATACCGTCGGCATTGCATTTCCTACCGTACGCGTTGTTTATCATTTTTACTACCTCCGCACGGCTTATCTTATTATCCGGCTTGAATGAATATGTGCCGTCGCCGTTATCGTATCCGTTTATGATGCCCGCTTTGCCTGCCGCCGCGATGAGCTCTGCTCTTTCGTGATCCGCGGGAACATCGGTAAAGCTGCCGTTTCCACCCTTATCGCTGAGCAGACCGAGCTTATATACAAGTTCGGCAAATTCCGCTCTTGTTATATGTGTTTCCGGCTCGAACTTATCGCTGTACGCGTCAAGATATCCGAGGACCTCAAGATAGGTGACATATTTGTGATACCACTTGTCCTCGCCTACGTCCGAAAACGAGCTCGGGATACCTGTGGTAACAGCGCTGTCGCCGTTTGCGGCAAGTCTTGCGATGATCGTGCACGCCTCGGCACGCGTCATATTTCCGTTTATACCGAAGCTGTTGTCGTCATATCCGTTGATGAACGACTTGTGGAACTCGGGGGCGTCAACATTCTCCTCAAGTGCGATGACATGTGATATGTACATAACGTCATCGCTCTTAAGATCATGCGAGCTTATACCGCCGAAAGGATAGATATGTATCTGTTGTATAACAGGCTCGATATCGGGAAGTCTGTTTGCTTTCGCAGGCGTGATGTCGATCTTGGCGATTGCCCATTCGCCGCTTACGATATTCTCTTCACTCTGGAGCGAGGTCGAACCTGTGAAGGTGGACTGCTTCATAATGTTGAAGTTCATTTTTGTAGAAACGGGAGAGTTTGACTCGTACTTATAAACGATAAGCACGGTCGAATACCTGTCAACATTGATCTGTGCCTGACCGTAGCTCCAGCCGTCAAGGTTTATAGCTGCATTGGTTTGCGAGCTTGGGTTGGGCGAGACCTTTACACAGTTAAAGCCGTCGTACTCTACAGTTTCGGTAAACGCAGTGTCGCGCTTGTCACAAATGCCGTTGAAATATTTGGGAAACTCCAGAACATTGACAGCGTCAAACAGCGGTGGGAGTTTGGACTCGGCTGTACTGACAACAGCAAATGTTCCTAAAAGCATGCATATGCAAAGCAAGCACGAAATGATTTTTTTACAATTCATACAGTGTACCGTCCTTTTTGTTTACTGATATATAAATTTTACCATATAATATGCAAAATTGCAATAGAAAAAGCGGTATTTCTACCGCTTTTTGCATAAATTCCACTGACAGCTCTGCCGATGGGTTCGTTCTTTGCTTCGTGTCGTTAGCTGCACTGTCCGGGCGAGCCCGGTTTTCGCTCTTTACTTTGTGCCGTTAGTTACACTGTCCGGGCTTACATTCAAATGACATGCAGTCTGTGCACTGATCGACTGTAGGATTGGCTTCATGTGTGCCTACCTTGATAGCTTCAAGCGAGCAATAATTCACGCTTTCGCAGTGGTTCT
The DNA here is from genome assembly GCA_017482465.1 of Clostridia bacterium. Taxonomy (GTDB): domain Bacteria; phylum Bacillota; class Clostridia; order Oscillospirales; family CAG-272; genus UBA4717. The sequence continues at coordinate 19,827 of JAFUMW010000157.1, read as the reverse complement.
TACACTGAGTTACAGTACATTCGATACACTTATTAGCCTTATCGTTCATATTATCACCTCAAAAATTCTATTTCGTGTGAATGCTCGTGCGTTCACACGCGCGTTCGCACAAAAATATTATGCCCCGAAAACGCGCATTGATTCACGTTTCCGAGGCAATTTTCAAGTCAACAAATATGCTTCGCGCACAGCTTCGGATATACCGATACGTGCAAGCATCGAGGCTTTTTCTTTTCCTACAGTAACTGCGTTTTTGAAATCAAAGTTGTTTTCAAATTCGAAACAGACCTTATCAGGCAAAACAAAATTGATCACAGCGCGGACCGCGATACCCATATCATGTTCGTTATCGGCACGTATCGGCGAGCCGCACTCGACTGAATTTTTGTATACCGCCGCACGTACACCGCCGTCGGATCTTACAAAATAGAGCACTTTCTTTCCCTCACTTGCCGCGCGCACCTTGGCACAAAGCGACTCGGACACGCACAAGATCGACAGCGAGAGCATATTTTTGCATACGTCGGCAAGCTGCTGTGCAAGCACAAGCCCGTCCGCGCCGTCGTAAGTGATGCCAACGCCCACAAGTGTGCCTACGAGACCGTTTTCGAAAATAAACGGCATCAGCTCGCCCATAAAGCCGTCGGTAAGGTCTGTGCCTTGGCGGTCTTGCTGATATGTAAACGAAAATCTTTCGCAAAGCGACGTATCTGCAAACGATGCTCTGACAGAACCGCCGTCAAGCTCGAGTACAAGTATGTGCTTTTCATGTGCAAGACTTATATGCCTTGCCTTGCGTCCGACACTGTGGGAGTCGGACTTGGCATAAGTGACTACACCCTTTTCAAGGAGCGTGTCGGTTATCTTTCCGACGGTCATAAGACTGAGTCCGGTCATCCCGGAGATCTCGTGCCTGCTGATCTGCCCTTTTTTCGGGATACAGGCAAACACTCGCCTTATACTGTCGTGCCTTATACCCTCCAAGCTGTATTCTTCCACTTTGTTACCTCGTGTAAAACCGACGGCGGGAGACACGCGCCGCCCGCCATACGGTAATATTTCTGATCTTCCGAATGTAAACCTGTTTTGTTTCCCGATCTTCCGATAATATCGGAATATGGGTTTAGAATGTAAAAGCTACATGATCCCCAACGCGCACCGAACGGGTCAGCGTTCGTTTTCGTAGCGCATATGGTGATAGAACTTGTTTTCGCTTATGCATCCGCCGTCGATAAGCATCTGAATCGTTTCATCGTTGTACGGATAGAGCTTAAAGCGTCCCTTTGCGTTCTCGTAATCCTCGCCAAGCATCGAGAACTCGGAGTTGTACGGCTTGATGATCACATTGTTTCTCCAGTTGAAGCCGAGTCCGTTCTTAACGCTTGTCGGTACTGCGAGGTGAACGTAAAGTCTGATGTACCACATAAAGTTGTTTTCGATGTACGCGTTCTCGTACGTCGCCTTTGTCTCGCCTGCGCCGTAGAACATATTGTAGTCGCACTTCTGGTGATGATAGCCGCCGAAGCCGTAGCCGGAATAGCGGCAGAGGTTATTGTAAAGACGGATGTTCGTGAGGATAGCGTACGAGGTCTCGGTCTTTTCCCATGTGGTGAGCCATACCTCCATCGGGCTGTCACAGCGCTCGATAGCGTTGCCGTGGATCATGATATCACGCTCCAAAACGACCTCGGGCTGATTCTGATATTCGTTGTCGGCTGTCTTGAGGTGTCCCTGCCACTGAATGGTCGGACCGCAGTCGAACGCCTGATAGATATAGTTGTCATAGATCTGATAGTTATCGCATCCGCCGAAAATCTCGATAGAATTACCGAAGCGTGTAGGCCAATAGTTACGGATAAACTGGATAGAACCGCCGATCCAGCCTACCTCGCAGTTGCGTACGATAAGATCCTTTGCCGTACCTGCGCCCATACCGTGAGATGCGCCGTACAGGATAGCAAGGTTGTCAAGAGTTACGCCCGACGTACCGCGGATCACGTTGCCCTTCATGCAAAGCTCGATAGAATCGAAGATCTCACCGGGGTTACCGTAAAGCGAGCAGATGAAAAGCTCACTTGTGTGGTGGTTGAAGTAGTATTCGAGATTGTGTCTGAGGTCGTTTGCGTCGGCAAACTTGTCCTCGCCGCGATACCAGAACTCCTTACCGTTCGAGGTAAGACCGTTATAGCCTCTGTGTATGCAGATATCTCTCTGCTCGTACTTCATTATACGCGCGCCGAAGTATTCGCCGTGGTTGAATACGATATTACCGACGTCATTAGGTACGCTCATGTTACCATTTTCGTCCATAGCCGGATTTGCTGCGATGAAGCCTGTGTACTTGTATACGTAAGGATGCTCGCCCCACTGCTTCCAGTCAGAGGGCTTTGATGCATCGATCGAGCCGCAGATCTTGGGCTTGTCGCCGTCGCCGTACGCAGAGTAGGTAACGTAGGGCTTTGCGGTAATGCGCTCGTGCCATACGTCTCCGCGCTTCATAAGAACAACGTCGCCCTTATTAAGAAAGCCGTCCTCGTTGATCATTGCAAAGCTTGCAAGCGGCTTGTCTTCACTAAGTCCGTCGTTTTCGTCAGAACCGCCGTTTGCGATGTAGTAGACCTTGCCGCCCTCGCCGAGCGTCCACTCGCTTTTGGTGGCAAGTATCTTTTTCTTTCTTGCTTCAAATTCTGCGTCAAGCGCCTTTATCATTTCGTTTGACGCGGGTCTGATGATCTGTTCCATAATTTTTCCCTTTCGTTATGTCAGATTTTATATGCAATTAAAACGCTCGTCCTCGGAGCGCATATGCTCATAATATTTGTTATCACCGAGCGCGCCGCATTCGGTGAGCATCTTTATCGTTTCGTTTGTGTAATAGTAGCACTTCGTGCCGCCCTTGGCGTTTTCGGGCTCGCTTCCGAGCAAACCGAACTCCGAGCCGTAGGGCTTGATTATAACATTGTTTCTCCAATTAAAGCCCTTGCCGTTTTCGGTATGCGTGGGAACAGCGTACGGAATATACAGGCGCGCGTGCCAGAAGAAATTGTTTTCCATGTACGCGTCTGCATACTCTGCCTCGGTATGTCCTCCGCCATAGAACATATTGTAGTCCGCCTTGTAGTGCGTAAAGCCGCCGAAGCCGTAGCCGGAATAACGGCAGAGGTTGTCGGAAAGCACGATATCCTCAAGCTTTGCGTATTTTTCGGGTGTCGGCTTTGTGTTTGTTGTTATCCATACCTCAAGCGGACTGTCACAACGCTCGATAGCGTTGCCGCAGAAGCGGATGTGCTTGTTGTGCTTTTTAAGTCCCCTCCTCGGGTCTTCTTTATCAAGATCACCGCCCCACTGCACTGTAGGTCCGCAGTCAAATGCCTGATAGATATAGCAGTTTGTTACAAAGAAGTTCTGTCCCACACCGTATATCTCGATCGCGTTTCCGTATCTGGTCACGTGTGTCGAGCTTGCTCCCTGCACCGCGCCGCCGATCCAGCCGATCTCGCAGTTGCGGACTGTGAGATCTGAGCAGGTGCCGCTTCCGATACCGTGTGCCGAGCCGTAAAGCACAGCGAGATTGTCGATCGTAACGCCGTTTGCCGCGCGGATGACCGGTCCGTCCTTTGCCGCAAGGTCTATGCGCTCAAATCTTTCGCCCGGATTGCCGTATACGCTCATCAGGTATACCTCACCGGTTACGATGTCGGCGTAATATTCAAGGTCATGATGAAGATCCTCGGGTCCCTCGCATTTGGATACGGGTCTGTACCACATATCCTTGCCGTTTGATACGAGTCCGTTCATACCCATAAGGCAGGTGAGCTTGGTGTCGATATTTTCGGGATATACGCGCAGTCCGTACGCTTCACCGTCGTTAAAGATGATGTTACCCGTATCGTAGAGTATCGCGCCGTATTTACCGTTCGGGTTAAGCGGATTTCCGCGAAGCTCGTGCGCGTATTTGTATATTCCGGGCATAGACTTGCATTCTGTCCAGTCATCACGGCCTGACGCGTCTATCGAGCCGCAGATCTTCGGCTTATCTCCCTCACCGTACGCCGAATATGTAACTCCGGGCTTACAGCGTATGCGGTCATGCCATCTGCCGCCGCGCTCGAAAAGCACGACGTCGCCTTCCTTAAGAAGTCCGTCCTCGTTGATATTTTTGCAGGTGGCAAACGCCGTCTCGGGAGTTTTACCGTCGCCTGCGTCGCTTCCCTTTTCGCTTATATAGTAGACCGTGCCGCCGTCCTTAAGCGTCCATTCGCTTTTAGTGGCACGGATAGTATTTTTTCGCGCCTCAAATTCAGCGTCAAGCGCTTTTATCATTTCATTTGAGGCAGGCTTGATAATGCTTTCCATAAGTGTTTCCTTTCGTTATATACAGTTAAATCTCTCGTCCTCGGAGAATTTGCAGTGGTAAAAATTGTTCTCGCTTATCGCGCCCTTTTCGATGAGCATCTCTATGCACTCGTTGGTGTAGGGGTAGGTCACGCTCGGACCGTTTGAATTTTCAAGATCAGCACCAAGACGTGAAAAAGCAGAGCCGTACGGCTTTATTATCGTGTTACCGCGCCAGTTAAAGCCGAGACCGTTACGCGTATTTACCGGCACTGCAAGCTGGATAAGCACGCGCGCGTGCCACATAAAGTTATTCTCAACGTACGCGTCCTTATAGGTAGCCTCTGTATGTCCTCCGCCGTAGAACATGTTGAACATGGTCTTGTAGTGAACGTATCCGCCGAAGCCGTAGCCCGAATAACGGCAGTAGTTATCCGACATTACGATGTCCTCAAGTATCGCGTAGGTGTCTTCGTTCTGCTCTGTCTGCGTTGTGATCCACACCTCCATCGGGCTGTTACAGCGCTCTATCGCATTGCCGCACACTCTTATATGGAGATTGTGCTTTCTTCTCTGCTCGTCCTTCTGCGTTGTAAGATCTCCCTGCCACTGTACAGTAGGTCCGCAGTCGAACGCCTGATATATGTAGTTATTAATTATGTTGTAGTTTTTAGCCGTTCCGAATATCTCGATCGAGTTGCCGTATCGTGTTACATGCTTTTCGCTTATAGCCTGCACCGCACCGCCGATCCAGCCCACCTCGCAGTTGCGTACGGTGAGGTCAACGCAGTTTCCGCCTCCAACTCCGTGCTGTGCTCCGTAAAGAATAGCGATGTTGTCTATGGTCGCGCCGTTTGCTATTTGAACTACGTTACGCTTTTTGGCAAGGTCTATGCGCTCATACACCTTTCCGGGGTTGCCGTAGGCGGACAAGAGGTAAAGCTCGCCGTTTATGCCGTCGTAGAAATATTCAAGGTCGTGGCTCAGATCCATCGGACCGTTAAATTTCATTCTCGGTCTGTGCCATACCTCCTTACCGTTTGATATCATCTGATCCTTGCCGATAGGCTTTGCATAGCCGTGCATTTCGGGGTCCTCGTATATTCTGACCGCGTACGCCTTTCCGTCATCGAAGATTATATTTCCGATATCGAAGTTAGGTCTGCCGCAGCCATTTTCATCGAGAGAGGTACATTTGGGCAATTCGTGCGCGTACTTGTAAAGTCCGGGCTTTCCCCATTCTACCCAATCCTCCGGCTTTGACGCGTCGATAGAGCCGCAGATCTTGGGCTTATCGCCCTCGCCGTACGCCGAATAGGTGACGTATTTTTTAGCAACGATATTATCATGCCATCTGCCGCCGCGTTCAAAGAGCACTACGTCCCCCTCTTTAAGAAAGCCATCCTCATTTATCCTTGCACATGTAGCGAGAGCTGTTTCCGGCGTTTTACCATCGTTATTGTCATTACCGCATTCGCTTACGTAGTAAACAATGCCACCGTCTCCGAGCGTCCACTCGCTTTTTGTTGCGCGGATAGTGTTTTTTCTCGCCTCAAATTCAGCGTCAAGCGCTTTTATCATCTCATTTGAGGCAGGTTTAATTATGCTTTGCATGAAAAATGCCCTCCGAACTATTATATTAATTAGATTATATAGTATATATGGAGGAATTGCAAGTGTTTTTGGGATATTTTAGTCATTATTTTTTTGGGGAGAGCTTGATTCGGATCTGATCAAACAATAAAATTCCGCGATCGCACGCAGTGAGGGGAACGTAAAACTCATCAAGCTCAGCCATAAAGTTTTTAGACGGGGTGCGGGGGACCCTTTTTAGGCAAAAAAGAGTCCCCCGCAAAAGAAACACATTCAATTCCTCACTCATGCCCGCCGGCACCATCGAAGCCGCCCGAGCCTCCTGACTCGGAGTCGGAGAGCCAGAAGGAGTATATCTCGCCCTTGCCGACCGTAAATTTAATACGGAATTCTTTGTTTTCAAGCGATGATATATCAAAATCGCCGAAATCGAGCATCGCGCAGGTCGAGTCACCCGAGAAGGGCGCGGACTCTGCGATCGCATTGTACTTCTTGTCCTGAATGACCGCTTTTACAACGCCGCCCTCTGCCGTTCTGGCATTGATGAAGAAATACTTTTTTTCTCCCTTAAAGGTGAGCGGACGCGTCTGAATGTTACCGTCGTTTTCAACACCGAGCGACACAAAGCCATCACGTCGAAGGGTCGCAAAGCCGCACGCGCCGTTGCCGTACATCCAGTCGTACTGACAGTCGTTCGGATTTCCTGTACCGCCCTTCGAGGTGTCCCCTGCAACGCCCGAATAGTAGATACGTATCTCGTCCTTGAGAACGACGCAAACGCCGCCGACCGACTGCACGTAGCCGCGGTCCCATGCTCCCTCGGTACGCGATGCCTGTACAACAGGTATATTGGAGGGCTTGCTGAAATGGAAGCCGTCACGGCTGTATATCGGAATAAGCTCGGTCACCTTGGGCGCGCCCGTGTCAAAGCAGACCTTATTGTCCGGACCGTAGTGTACCTCAAAAAGTCCGAGCATGATACTCTCGTATCCAACACAGGCGATGTTGTAAAGTCCGGGAGAAGCGTTTATGTACGGATCGGGCTTGATAGACTTGTCGGCGCAAAGCCATTTTACAGCCTTGTCGCCCCATTTTGCGCCATCAAGAAGGTCATCGCACTCAAAATACGAGCGCGAGCGCGACGAGAAGTTTGAGCGGATGCTGTACACCCACTTTTTTCTGAAGGGATTATAGAATATCGTTGAGCGGTCGCCAAGCACCTCTGTATAGCGTGCCTTTGTAAAGTGCAGACCGTCTCCGGAAACGGCGACGATACCGGGTCTGTCGCCGCCCGGATTACGCATAAAGAGCTTGTATCTTTCGTCGGGCTTGTCGGTATCGTAGTCGATAACCACGGTCGTTGAGTCGGGTCTGAAAAATCCCGGTGTGCCTTCTGTACGGTTGACATCACGCTCGGGCATGATCTCGTTAGTTCCCTCGACAATATGCAGGTTCGGACGCACCCAGTTTATGCCGTCCTCGCTCTCCGCGTACGCGTTCTTGTGAAGCCAGCCTGCCTCGTACCACATCTTGTACTTTTTCTCATCCTTGTCGTACCAGACACCGCCGTCCTTCGGCGAGGAAAGCGGAAGCTTTTCGTATTTTTCGGCGTTTGTCTCGGGCTTGAGTATCGGATTGCCTTCGTACTTTTTCGCCGTATGGTACTTCGGGTACAGGTTGTGCCATTCAAGAAGGAACATATCAACGAACAGCTGACGTCCCACGGTTATGTCGATGACCTCAGGCGGTGCATCGAGATACGGAACAGGCTGACCTGCCTCAAGCACCTCTGTGGGATACTGCGGCGGCCAGACATCGGGAAGCTCAATATTATTGTATAATTTTTCTCCCATAAACAATACCGTCCTTTCGGTGAAGTTATTTTCGCTTTATTAGATTGTATCACATTTTTACTGCAATGTATATGGTGATAATTGCATCTTTTATTGATTTTTCTGCACTTTAGATCTCTGCAAAAGCCAAACGGCGGGTCACCCCGCCGTTTGCTCCTTATAATACTTTATAACTCCGTCGGCTATCGCCTGTGCCGCTTTATCTATACCCTCGGGAGAGCTTGTTTTCTCGTACTCCTCAACATTTGTCATGAATCCGACCTCAATAAGCGTGGACGGGTATCTCTCGCATCTGACCATCGCGAGCTTCTGCTGTGCCGCACCGCGGTCAAGTCTGCCCAGCGACGCAGACACCGTTTCCGCCATGACCTCGGACAGCGACCTGCCCGCGTATTCCCAATACAGCGCCATCAATCCGCGCACCTTGGTAACGTCGACGTTATACTCCATCGAGTTCTGATGAACCGATATCATAAGATCGGGAGATAACTCTTCGACAAATTCCATACGGTCGGTCAGCGCAACATAGCTGTCGTCCTCACGTGTGAGGATAACGCTCGCTCCGAGCGCTTCAAGCTTTTCCTTTGCCGAAAGGACTATTTTGAGATTAAGCGCCGCCTCGCTGTCCGCCTTAAGGCTTCCGCTTGCGCCCATATCACTTCCGCCGTGTCCCGCGTCAAGCACGATGACTCGTCCGTCAAGCGGAAGCTCGCCTGCGACAAGTCCGCCCGGATTACGAAGTTTCACGACCGTTTTACCGTTTTCGTACGCAAACTCAAAGCCGTAAAATCTATCCTCGTCCTTGAGCTTCAGGTGATAACGGAAGCAGTTTTTCTTGGTTGAAAGCTGATACTCAGCCGACTCAAAAAGCGGATTCTGATCAAGAGACGGCGCCGCGGCTGTGCTTATGTCCACGTTGTAAAGATTAAGGATAAAATATCCGTCCTCGACACGTCCGTTCATCGGGATGTTCACATCGCTGTCTATTACGATCTCTGTGTAAAGTCCGCTGTTTTTTATTTCGGCGGAGCTTACTTTTGCTATCGGGATCTCGTCATCAAGCTCTTGCACATCCTCCGCTGCGACATATCCGCCGACTCTGAGCAGATAATATCCGCCCGAAAGACTTACCGCGTTATCGCGCATACCCTGTGCCTGCGTGGTGAAATCATCGTAATAATAGCTGTCGGGAGCTATTTTGAGACCCGTCCGCTCGGCCTTGACCTCGATCGGTATCACCGCGCCCGCACCTCCGACACGCACATTTGCAAGCGTTTCTCTTGCGGTACGCTCGCCCCACTGTGCGCTGACATTAAGCTCACCAAGCTCAAGTATCTCACCGTCATCGACCGTCGGCAGTGTTATCCTGCCCGAATAGGTCATTTCATAAAGCTTATCCTTGCCGGGAGAAGCCGCTGACGGCGTCAGCTTGACGCTGTTGAAGCCGAGCGTACAGGTGACACTTGAGTTTGCGGGGGCTTTTACCGTGACCGTAAGCGCCTCGCCCGACGATATGAACAGGTCGTTCTTGGGCGTTACGGGTACTATCTTATACTCGTCCATGAGCTTGTAGCTCACAGCCTGCGCGCTTGACGCAGAGCTTTGGCTCGTACCGTTATAGACCGTGTATATGTAATCCTTACCGCTTTGCGTGAATGTAAACTCATTTTTACCCTTTTCAAGCTGAAGCATCAGCGAAAAGTATCCGCTCTTTGTACGGCTGAGCTTTTGTCCGTTAAAGTACACGGGATAAGCGGGGTCGGAAGCTCCGAGCAGATATGTTTGCTTCAGGCTCGAAAGCGTCGAGCCGTCCGCGGGACTGTTGAAGCTTACACCGCTGTTATCGCTTTGCGCGTCCGAATAGACTATCTCGTTTTCAAATGCAAGCGCAAGCTCTTGTCCTATATCCTCGGTATTTTTGGATATCACGTCGTAGCCGTAAAGCAGACTTCCGCGGTAGCAAAGCTCGCTTCTTGCAAATTCTATCTGATTGAGTATCTCGTTATCCTCTCCGCTCCATCCCTCGGCGTATCTGTAAGCGCCGTGGCTTATGAGCAGATCGACGCCCGTGCCGTCACACGCGGCGTTCCACCAGCGCACGAGCGTATCGTATCTTGCCGCCTCGGTCGTGAACTTCCAATAAAGCTGAGGCGCGATATAGTCGATATATCCGCCCTCTATCCATGCGAGTGCGTCGCAGTAGAGCTCACTGTACGCCTCTGTTCCAGAAGTAGCGCTTCCGCCGTTTTCGCCGTCATCATTCTGCCAGATACCGAACGGCGAGATACCGAACAGCATCTCGCTGTCGATCTCCTTTATAGCATCGTAGCAGGACTTTACAAGCTTGTTTATATTGTCCCGTCGCCAGTCTCCGATATCCGCGCCGTTTCCGTGCTTTTCGTAAGCGGCAGTGTCATCAAAGACATCCTTTTTATTATCCGTGTATGACGCATAAGGATAGAAATAATCATCGAACACTATGCCGTCAACATCGTAGTTTTCGGCGATCTCACGCACGCCGTTTACCACCAGCTCACGCACCTCGGGTATGCCCGCGTTAAAATAAAGCTTACCGTCTCCGTACGCGACCGTATATTCGGGATTTTGACGTGCCGGATGACTTTCGGCGAGCTTGGTCAGATCATGCGCGGGGGATGCTTTGCTTCCGTAGGTGACTCTGAGCGGATTTACCCACGCGTGTATTTTAAGCCCCGCCTCGTGTCCTGCTTTTACAAGATATTCAAGCGGGTCAAAGCCGCCCTTGAGCGCTTTTCCCTGCTCACCTGTCAAATACTCGGAGCTTGGAAATATCTTTGACTTATAAAGCGCGTCAGCCTGCGGCCGCACCTGAAAATATACCGCGTTGAGGTTATTTTCAAGGCAGGTGCTTATGATCGCGTCAAGCTCACGCTTGAGCGCGCCCTCGCCCAGACCCTTGGCGCTCGGGAAGTTGATATTATTGACCGTGGCTATCCATGTTCCTCTGACCTCGGCATCCGGATCAAGGATACTGTCGGTCGCAAGAGCTTCGTCCGCCTTTTCAAGCAACCCAATGATCGGGTTTGAGCCGTCATTGCTCGGCAGTACGAGCGTTGTTTCCCCGACCATCGCGAACATGCTGAAAACTATCGCAACAGCAGTTACTATCGCAACGACCGCAAAAGCTGTCCCCGTGCTTTTCTTCTCCATATCAAACCATGAACACATTGTCATTTCCACAGCAAAATATCCGCCTTTCCCCATTTTCTTAAGTATACCAAAATAAGTTCGGTTTTGCAAGTACAGTTTCTTACAAAAAAGTAAACATTTGTCAGCAAAACGCACGCAGACATTTTCAGAAAAAAGAGGTGTGCTTCAACAGCGGACATTTAAAACGAGAAAAAGCATATTGCACAAACAATATGCTTGGAATCTCTATTCAGTAAATTTAAGCGTTTGGACCCATTTCATCCTCCCCCAGTACGGGCGGATTTCCTCCGTCCACACCGGGTCTGTAGTGTTCCTCGTCCGATGCCGAAGCGGTGATTATATCGACCGGTTCGAAACCGAACAATTCCACGGAAGGAAGAACATATTCCTTTTTCATGTTACCAAACTCCAAACTACAAAACATTACAGTTCGACTTTGCCTGTATCGATACCGGGAAGATAAGAATCCTCATCGCTCGAGTATGTGATTACATCGACAACATCAAACAGCATTACCTCGATAGTGGGATCTTCATAAAACATCTTCATTTCAAGTATCTCCTTTCGCAGTAATTACATTAATTCACCGAATTTGCTTTTACACCGTAAATGATACCATACTTTTGAAAAATTGTCAATACATTTGAAAGATTTTTTTCAACATTTTTTCTCCGCGGACGCTTTTTGTGCAAATAGCACATCACACTGTTGTAAAAATGTACAATTATGACATATCCAAATTTTGTCCGTTCCGAGATTTATTAACATTTTCTTCATATAAATATGTGATAATATGTATTGTATTATTGTAATAACCTTGGAGGTCACCATGAAAAAATTTGCGGCATTTATACTTGCGGCGATCATGCTCTTGTCCGTTCTCCCTCTCGGGATCTCGGCTGACGATGAGATCTTCTGGGAGCACGCGACCCCCGATATCATCGCGGACTACGAAAAGGACGCCGACGCGATCGTCGAGAAGATCAAAAATTCTCCCACATCAATAACCGTTACGGGAACTACATATTACGTTTCAAACAACGGTAACGACAACCGCGACGGCAAGACCCCCGAGACCGCGTGGAAAACGCTTGACAGGGTAAGCAGACAGAAATACAACTCGGGCGACGCTGTCCTTTTTGAAAGAGGCGGACTCTGGCGCGGCTCGATCGGAATGGCGGTCGGCGTTACATATTCGGCTTACGGCGAGGGCGAAAAGCCGCGTTTTTACGGTTCTGTCAATGCTTCGGGCGCTGAAAGCTGGTCTGCCACACGCTATCCCAATGTATGGGTATATAATGAAAAGATAACAAGCTCCAAGGACGTAGGTCAGGTCGTATTCAACGGCGGCGAGGCATGGGGCATCAAGGCTATAAAAAATCAACACGGAAGCCACGTCGACATCGGCACTGTGTCAAACGGTATCGACACCTTTGGCACGTCCTCGTATAAGTTCTACGATCAGCGCGACCTGCGCTACAATCTCCAATACTATCACAATTGGGTCGATGCCCGTCTTTACATATACTGCGAGTACGGCAACCCCGGCGCGTATTTCGATGATATCGAGATCGCGCTCAAGATGGACGGCTTCTACAGCACCAGCCGCGGCGTTACCATAGACAATCTTTGTTTCAGATATTACGGCAGACATGCCATAAGTATGTCAAATGCACAGAACTGCACGATACAGAACTGTGTATTTGAATACATCGGCGGTTCTATGCAATACACAAACGGTACAAACTTTGTGCGTCTTGGAAACGCTGTTCAGAACTGGGGAAGCTGTGACGGCTTCTATATCCGCGACTGCTATGCGACACAGATCTACGACTGTTGCTGGACTTCGCAGTGGAGCGGCGCTGATGCGGCGCTCTCGATGAAGAATGTTGAGGTAAGCGGATGTGTTGCGAAGTATTCAAACACAGGACTTGAATTCTGGCTCGGCTCGTCGGTAAACGGCGATCACAAGTATGAAAACGTCGACCTGCACCACAACTACACCTTCTACGGCGGCTACGGCTGGAGTCATCAGCGTCAGTCCAAGAGCGGCAACTTCTTCTACGGCGGCTCGGGTCAGAACGACACCAAGCACATTAATTATAATGTACACGACAATGTAAACGTCATCGCCGTAAAGTACGGTCTCTTGGCGCGTTATATCAAGGAAGGCTACGGATTTACAAACAGCAACAATGTATATGTAATGGAGCTTGACAAGATCTTCGCGAGAACCGGAGCAGACCTTTCCGACCTCACGGGTGCAGACACCGAGTACATTTATAATAAGGAAACGATAGAGCTCATGATCGATCAAGGCATCGAAAAGACAAGCTCTAAGTTCTACTACATCCTGCCCGGCGAATACACCGGAGTTGATTCGGCATACGACGCGAAAACAGGCGAGCTTACAGTCCCCGTTTCCTCCGAATCGGAAAGATATTTCACCGCCGAAGAGCTTTATGAAAACGACGATCTTTTGAGCAGTGACCTTCCCAAGACGCTAATCGAGGAGAACGGCAAGAAGTACGTTCGTTTCACAGCTGCTCCCGGCGCATACACAAACAACTATGCAGTGCTTTACTTCAAGGGCACGGGAATGCCGTTCAATCCGCTTGATTACAGCTTTGTAAAGGTCGGCTACAAGACAGATTCTCAGAGCGCGCCCATCGACATCACACTTCTCTACACCGATACGTCGATGCGTAATGTCGAGACATGGTTCTCGGGCGGCAAGCCCACTCAGGTGCTTGGCGACAAGGACGCAACGCTGACCTTCAACCTCTTTGATCTCAAGGGCAACCGCGCTCCCGAAAACTCGAACGTGACAAACATCAGCTTCAGGCTCAAGCCCTGGAATTCGGGCGACAAGACGCTTTCAAGCGAGCAGCACTATGATATAGAGTACGTTGCCATGTTCAACTCCCTTGCCGAAGCAGAAGCATACAACGGTCAGAGCATATCGGGCTCGGTCGCAAAGCTTGATACAAACCTCACCGGCAAGATAACAGACACGTACCTCACAAGCGGACTCAAGAGCATTGTGGTAAACTATACCTTCCCCGAGACCGACGAAAACGCACAGATAACGATGTCTGCCCAAACTATAAGCGCATATCTTGCGAAAACACAGGCTCCGCTTACGATAAAGTCGCGTTTAGGCGATATCACGCTTGACGCGGCAACGCTCAGGGCAAACGCCGGCGGTATTACGGTAACATTTGACGCAACCGGCGCAAAATTAGGATAAAAAAGACAATATACAAAAAAGCCTTCTCCGACGGGAGAAGGCTTTTTATAACCTCTATCGTGCGCTTGCTCTCACAGCTCCGCGTTCTTGTTTTTGAACGAGGACGGTGCGGCGCCGAACATCTTTCTGTACTGCTTATAAAAGCCCGAATAATCACCGAAACCGCACTCGATCGCCGCCTCGGTGGGATTCTTTCCGTCGAGTATCTGCTTATGTGCGAGCATCAGCCGTTTTTTTAGTATGTACTTGTACACCGAAATGTTCATCTCGCGTCTGAACGCGTGTGCAACTCCAGACTCGGACATGCCAAACTCCTGCGCTATATCCAATACCGATATCCTATCGCCGATGTTCCTGTCGATGTAATCAACAAATTTATATGACAGTGCGTCCCTGCTTCCGACAAGCTCGGTCTCCGAAAGCTCATCAAGCAGTAAAGTAAGCACGGCAAGGACCACCGCTTCGCTCTCCTCATCACATTTTCCCGCCTGTGTGATCACAAGTAACTTATCAAGCAGATAGCGTAAGGATGCGCTGATTCCGGTGGCAAGCACACGCGTGAGCTTCCTTTTAACTATCGGCTCAAGCTCGGCAATATCTCCGAAATGAAGGACAAGTCTGTGATACTCCTCCTTGTCGCCGCTTATGCACATCTGATGATACGACTCCTTTGGAATTACAAAGAGGATATCAGGCTTAAGCTCAAGATGCATATCGTCCGATATGAACGTACCGCTTCCGCCCAAAAAGAATATGATCTCATTGAACGGATGGAACTCCTTGCCCTCCATATCGCTTTCGCCGCGAGCGTACTTTACCGATATTTTGTTGTGCGTGATTAATTTTCTGAATTTATCCTTCATATGCGTACACCTGCAAACACATTTTTCATATTATAAACCTTTTTTGCAGAAAAATCAATATAATTTTACCAAAATCACTATTTACATTGACAATTATTTCTGTTAAAATACAGTCATCAAGCAGAAAACGAAAGGATGCACCGTCATGGCAGAAAAGCTTTACAACAACGTAATACTTGAAGACGATTTCACACGTGAGCCGAGCAGACCGAACGACATTCCCTACCTCAAAAATCCGCCGGAGATAATAAACATCACCGTCGGACGTCAGCTGTTTGTTGACAATTTTCTGATCGAAGAGACCGATCTCGTACCCGAATACCACAAGGCTGTAAAATACGAGGGCAACCCGGTAATGAAGCCCGAGACCGAGTGGGAGACCTGCTATAATCCCTCTGTTACACCAAAGGGCGGCGGAGTCTGGTACGACGAGGAGGAAAAGATTTTCAAGATGTGGTACGAGGCGTGCTGGCTTCATCAGATGTGCTATGCAACGAGCAAGGACGGCATACACTGGGACAGACCCGAGCTTGACGTCGTACCCGGCACTAACAAGATACTCATGCGTGAGCATCCAAGCGACCCATCAAAGGGACTCGTGCCGTTAAGACCCGACTCAAACGCGGTATTCATCGACTACGACGCACCGCGCGAGCAGAGATACAAGATGCTCAATCACGGTCCTGTTTCAGGCGCGGGCGGACACGTTTGCACCTCACCTGACGGCATACATTGGACTATCCACAACGAGACCGGCATATGCGATGACAGAACGACCATGTTCTACAATCCCTTTCGCAAGAAATGGGTGTACAGCCTGCGTTATTCACGCGGAAGCGACCTTATAAGCAAAGACGATTACCTGCGTACGGGAAGATGCCGCGACTATGTTGAGGCAGACGATTTTATCGAAGGCTCAAGGTGGGCGCCCGGTGATCGCAGGCACTGGATGTCTGCCGACAAGGACGATATCCCCGATCCGTACATCTTAAATGCCGCCGTGTCAGACACGGAAATGGCACCTCAGCTATACAGCGTCGACTGTGTGGGATACGAGAGCATTATGCTCGGTATGTTTGAAATACACCAGGGACTCGGCAACTTTGTTCACGCTCAAAGGGGTACGCCGAAGATCACCGACCTTATCCCCATGTACAGCCGTGACGGCTACCATTTCTCGCGCCCCTGCCGTGACCCGTTTATATGGTCTACACGCGTAAGAGGAAGCTGGGACAGAGGCTACGTTCAGCCGGTCGGCGGTGTTTGCATCATAAACGGCGACGAGCTGTGGATATACTATTCGGGCTTTGCCGGAGATGAAAGATACTTTATTACAGAAAAGGGCGACGACAACCACACGGGTATGTACCGCAACGGCGCTACCGGCTTGGCAAAGCTTCGCCGTGACGGCTTCGTTTCGATGAACGGAAGCGGAAGCCTGCTCACACGCAAGCTCGAGTTTTCGGGCAAGAGGACGATGGGAATAAATGCTGTCGGCAGTGTGAGAGTACACATATGCGACGAAAACGGCGGCGTTATCGCAAGCTCTGCCGTATTTGAGGGCGACAGCACCAATCACACGCTTGACTTCGGCAATTTTGACATTTCTTCTCTTAACAATAAAGTCTTCAGGCTTAAGTTCGAGGTCGACGGCAAGCTTTACTCGTTCGGCTTTGCCGATGAAAACGGCGACTTCGGCGGCGCTCACGCCGCAGGCATCGTTGACCGTGCATAAAGTTCACTTTATGCAATAAAAATATGCATTTACAGCCATTTACTTTGTCAAAATTATCCTGTATGCTATAAAAAGCGACCGATCCGCGCAAGCATTACGCTTGTCATTATTACCAAAAAATCCTCGGTCATATTGTAGATACTCACAATTGCAACATCTGCAATTTTATGCTATAATTTTTCTACATGTGAATATATTTTTATAATATGTGAAAATAACACCAAAACGGAGGACTCTCTCATGAAAAAACTGATCGCTTTACTTATGGCACTCCTCATGACTGTAACTGCACTGCCTATGATCGTGCAGGCAGAAGGAGAAGCCGTCAAAACACTGTTTTCCGCATACGACATATACTATGATGCGGCAGTAGCAGCTTTCACTACCGTACAACCCGCGCTTGAGGTAACAGACGGCGTACCCTATGTTGCACTTGACGCCGAGGCCGGCACATACGGAAACGGCGCTCTTATGATGACGATAAAATCCGGTGCGCTTAACTTCAATGTGACCGAATATCCCTTTGTAGCCGTCGGCTATAAGACAAACGCGGTTACTCCCGGTGTTGACATCACAATGATGTACAACAACACCGAGACCTGGCGTCCCACCGGCTCGCGCTACAAGGTAAACAGCACCGAAAAGCTTGAAAAGCTTTATTTCAACGCGATGGATCTAAATGCAAAGGTTGAGATCAAGTCCGATTATCAGGGCATCGACCTGCGCCTGAAATTCTGGGGCGGACATACACAGGTGCTTGCGACAGCCCAGTACTTTGATGTTGCTTACATAGCCTTCTTCAAAACCGAAAAGGAAGCATCCGATTTTGTATACGTTCCCATGACAGAGGAAGAGTACTTCGCGCAGAGCGACCTCAAGATAGTAAACAAGACAGTCGCAGACATTGACGAGAATACGCTTATTGACTATCTTGCGAAAGCAGAGGCACTCAAGTACGATATAATCAACACTCCCAACACCGAGTTCCCGCAGGCTAAGACCACCTACTACGTTTCGCCAAACGGCGACGATAACAACGACGGCAAGAGTCCCGAGACCGCTTGGGCGACTCTTGAAAAGGTCGGCTCACACATCTACAACAAGGATGACGTTGTACGTTTCGAGCGCGGCGGCATCTGGCGCGGCACGCTCAATCTTAAAAACGGCGTTATCTACTCGGCTTACGGCGAGGGACCCAAGCCCGAGATATGGGGCTCTATACCCGGCGAGGGCGCTGAAAACTGGAAAGAGACCGATGTAAAGAACGTGTGGGCATTCACTACTCCCCTTGACAACGACAAGTACCCCGGAAACATCGTATTCAACGAGGGCGAAGCATGGGGCATCCATGTTTACACCGACGGCAAGGGCAACAGACACGACCAAGGCACGGTATTCAACGGTATCGAGACGGTCGAGTGCCCGCCCGATCCCTATACCGGCTACAAGGACATCTTCCGCAACAACCTCGAATTCTGGTACGACAAGGAATCACTCACGCTTTATATGTACTGTGAATACGGCAACCCCGGCGAATACTTTGACGATATCGAATTGTCCCTGCGTCCCGATATGGTCGGCGGCGGAAGCAAATACATAATATTTGATAACATATGCCTCAAGTACGGCGGCGGTCACGGTGTTGCCGTTGTTAACAGCGAAAGCTTCACCGTTCAGAACTGCGTATTCGGTTGGCTCGGCGGCGGCGGACTCGGTAACGCCGTTCAGAACTGGGACAACTGTAAGAACTTCACTATCAACCACAACTACGCATATCAGATCTACGACTGCGCTTGGACAACACAGTCAAGCGTCACCTACGCAGACCGCACAATGGTCAACGTCGTTATGACAAACAACATCTCCGAGCGCTCAAACACAGGCGTTGAGATATGGCTCGGCGGTACGAACACCGACAAAAAGGGACTTCTCAAGAACTTCACCGTTGAAAACAACTATACCCTTTACAGCGGCTACGGCTGGAGTCACCAGCGCCGCCGCGACATTAAGGACGGCAACTTCGTTTACGGCGGAACAGGCAGAGACGAGGTCGTAACGCGTGAAAACATGAACTTCCAGAACAATGTGAACATCCACGCGTCCCACATCGGACTTTACGCACGTTTCATCGGACCTGCCGGCTTCCTTTTCGACAACAACGTGTACATGATGCAGAGAGGCAAGAAGATGGCGTCCGCGGCATCCAACCTCAAGGACGGAAGCGGCTCGCTTATCGGATATATGTACAATGAGAAGGACATTTCAACGCTCGCTACCCTCGGTAACGACGTGAACTCGACCTTCTACTACCTCGCCGACGACTTCACGCCCCACACGGATTCCAAGCTTCAGGATTTCACCGACGTGTACGGACACTGGGGTCTTGAAAACATCAGCTTTGCGGTAATGAAGGGGCTTTTCTCGGGTACTGCCGACACGACCTTCTCGCCTAACGGCAAGATGACACGCGCGATGCTCGTTACCGTTCTCTCGCGTCTCGCAGGCGACGCAGACACCGGCGCAGACTCGAGCTTTACCGATGTTTCGGCAGATGCATGGTACGCGTCCGCTGTGGCGTGGGCTGAGGCAAAGGGCATCGTAGACAAGGGCGGCGCGTTCAGACCGGATGCGAACGCAACGCGCGAGGAAATGGCAGATATGCTCTACCGTTATGCAAAGGCGTACGGCATGGACACCTCAAAGAAGGCAGAGCTAAAATTCGCCGATGCCGACAGCATCACCTATAAGGACGGTATGTCCTATTGCGTAGGCGCAGGCATTATCGCCGGCTATACCGACAACACCGTCAAGCCGGGCGGCGACGCAACACGCGCCGAGGTCGCGACGATGCTTAAGAGGTTTATTTTGTTATAAGTTTTATAGTGTTTTTTGCGAGGGGGGACTTTTTGAGAAAAGTCCCCCCTCGCGCTCCCCTTCAAAAACTTTGAGGGCTTGGGTTCAATAAAATTTCACGTTCCCTCACTATGTGCAGTCGTGGAATTTGCATAT
>JAFUMW010000156.1 GCA_017482465.1 Clostridia bacterium | reverse complement strand
ATGAAACGTCAGCCATGTATAACACCGCCTTTCAAAAAAAGAATATCATATTTCGGATGAAAAGTCAATATTTTGGCGGACGATTTTTAAAAAATGCATATTATTTATTTTTTTATATTTCGCTTGCTGAAAAGCCGAAAAAGTTTCGGAGCGAAAACTGTTGAATTTATCGTACAAAAATGTATAATAATATTGCAATGAAAATTGAAAGGTACATATCATGCTTGAAGGTTATGACATTTACAAAACAAGCCGGGCTTCATATATTGTAGAAGCGGCACTTGAATACTTTATATCGCTGCTTATAACCGATGCGTTTCTTGCTACGCTTCTGACTAAAAGCGGCATCAGCGATGCGACCGCGGGCGTTATAACACAGCTTGCGTCGTTATCCTTTGCGGCACAGCTGTTTGCGGTGTTTATTAAAAAGGGTAGGGGGATAAAGCGATTTGTTACGCTGATGCATTTGTTCGATCAAATGTTGTATGTGCTTTTATACCTTGTGCCCGTGATCAAAATACCGACCGAATTCAAGGCAATGCTGTTTGTTATACTTTTCCTTGGCGGTCACCTTGTTGCAAGCATGATCTCGCCGTACAAGCTTACCTGGCTTATGTCTCTTGTGCCCGATAAGTCAAGAGGAAGATTTACCGCCAACAAGGAGATAATTTCCCTTATCGGCGGCATGATATTTTCTTTTTTAATGGGTTCGCTTGTCGATCACTTCAATGAGATCGGCAAGGAGAACATAGGCTTTGCGCTTTGCGGCGTAACTATATTCGTTCTTGCTGTATTGCACCTTGTATCTCTTCTTATTATAAAAGAACCTCCGTTTGAAGAGCTTCCAAACCGGCATGTCGGTTTTGTTGACGCGATAAAATCTGTTATCGGGAATAAGGTGTTGCTTAAAATAATATTGATCGGTGTTATTTATCACCTTGCCACAGGCATCTGCCTATCGTTTTACGGTACATACAAAATACACGAGCTCGGATTCTCTCTAAAATACGTAGCATTTTTATCTATGCTTTCGGCGATATCGAGAGTGGCGTTTTCACGTCTGTTCGGTAAATTTGCAGACAAATATTCATGGGCGAAAATGATGACGGTATGCTTTGGCATTTTGATGATCGCTTTCGGCGTGAATATATTTACTGTCCCTTCTAACGGACATATTATGTTTGCCCTGTATTCTTGCCTGTATGCGATCTCGATGGCAGGTATAAACAGCGGGCTTATGAATATCGTGTTCGATTATGTGCCTTTGAATGAAAGAACGGCGGCGCTCGGAATAACAAAGGCGGCGGGAGGACTTGCGGCATTCCCCATGGCATTGGTCGGAAGCCGTATACTGACATATATACAGTCGTCATCAAACATGCTTTTCGGTATTCCCGTATACGGCCAGCAGGTGCTGTCCTTTATCGCATTTGCATTTATGATGCTCTTGGTGGTGTATATGAAGACTGTAATACTTAAGCTTAAAAAATGAGCTTACTTCAATGTGTCGTATATTTCTTTTGCAACACTTGGAAAATCAAGTCCGTATTCCTCGAACAGCTCGCTTTGGCTTCCGTGAGAAACAAAGGTGTTGTTTATGGCACGGATAATGCACTTTACGCCTTTGCTCTGTCCCTCGGACATGGCAGAGGCTATTTTTTCGGCAACTGATCCCGATCTGATGCCTTCTTCAAGCAGGTATACAAGCTTTACATCCTTTGTTAGTGCGAGTATCCTGTCGGTGTTTAGCGGGCTTATCATGATAAGCTTGACTATCCTTACATGTATACCTGCCTTTTCAAGAATGCGGGCCGCATTGTATGCTTGCTCGCATATACGTCCGTAGGTGATTATTACAACGTCTGCGGGGTTTGTTCCCATAACGGTAAGATCTCCGAGATCGGAGAATGCGCTTCTGTCGTATGAGCTTTCCTTGCCGCGCGGATACCGTACTATTGCGGGAGAATCTCCGTCGAATGCCGCGTCAAATGAACGGTGCATCTCATCATAAGTCTCGGGGGAGTATATGCGTATGCCCGGTATTCCGGAAAAAAGAGAATAGTCATAAAGTCCTTGATGTGTGGCACCGTCCGCTCCGACGATGCCCGCACGGTCAAGTGCTATCACGAGCGGGAGCTTTTGCAGTGCGCCGTCATGGAATATCTGATCGTATATTCTCTGTGCGAAGGTACTGTATACGGCGAAGACCGGTCTGAGTCCGGCTTTTGTAAGTCCTGCACTAAAGGTTGCTGCGTGCTCCTCTGAAATGGCGGTGTCAAAAAATCTGTCAGGGTAGCTGTTTGCAAACTCACGCAATCCCGTACCGTCTATCATAGCAGCGGTAACGGCACATATACGCTTGTCCTTTTGGGCAAGCTCACACATATATTTACCGAATTCGGAAGAGAATCCGGTCTCTGATGTCGGCTGTAAGCCCTTGTTTATATCAAAGGCGGGGGTGGAGTGATAGTTTTCCGGGTGTTCTTCGGCGGGAGCGTAGCCCTTGCCCTTTTTGGTGATTATGTGGACTACGGATGCGCGATGCTTGGTTTTTGCTTCTTCAAGTGCGTCCTCGAGCTTTTTTATATTGTTTCCGTCCACCGGACCTATATAATCGCATCCGAGACTTTCGAATATATTGTAGTTTACAGCGAGCCTTTTTGCAAAGTCTCTTATATTGCGCGCGCCGTTTACAAGTGCTTCTCCTATAACAGGTATACTTTTGCACAGATTCTTGACCATATGCTTGAAAGCAAAATAGCGTTTGCTCGTCCGGATGGTAGAAAGGCTGTGATGCATACCGCCGACATTCTTAGATATAGACATTTCATTATCGTTAAGCAGTATTATAAGATTAAGTCCGCTGTCGCCGCAGTTGTTCAGTGCCTCGTATGCCATGCCGTTTGTGAACGAGCCGTCACCGATAACGGCTACTGCCCATCGGTCACTTCCGGTTATCCTTGCCGCCTGTGCAAAGCCGAGAGCTGTTGAGATAGAGGTTCCGGAGTGACCTGCTATAACAGTGTCGTACTCGCTTTCGGTCGGACTTGTGAAGCCGGAGATGCCATTATGCAAGCGGAGACTTGTAAAGTCGTTTTGCCTTCCGGTCAACAGCTTGTGGGTATAGCACTGGTGTGACACATCGAATATTATCTTGTCCTCGGGTGTGTTGAATACCCTGTGAAGGGCGATCGTAGCCTCGACCATTCCGAGATTCGAAGCGAGATGTCCGCCGTTTTTTGAAACGGTGCTTATTATCGTTTCTCTTATTTCGCCTGCGAGAGCATCAAGCTCGGCATACGTCATATTCTTTATATCTTTCGGCGATCTTATTTCGTTTAGCATTTTTATGTCCTTTACTGCTTATTGATATCTATATTTATTATACATTTTCATCATGAGTTTGTCAATTGTGAAAAAACAAGTTATATGTAAACATAATTGTGGCAAAGGTGATTGACTTTTAAATAAAGTTGTTATATAATGTTAAATAATAGAGAAAAATGACTTTCTCTGATAAAATTACATATGGAGGCAGATTTATGTTCAAGGAATTTAAGAAATTCATTATGCGAGGCAATGTTATTGATCTTGCAGTCGGCGTTATCATAGGCGGTGCGTTCCAGAAGATCGTTACAAGCCTTGTAAACGACCTTATCATGCCGCTTGTCGGACTTATCACCGGCGGTGTAAACTTCAATGACCGCTTTGCTATTCTCAGACTTCCCGAGGCAGGACTTCCCGAGGGTGTTACTGTTGACGCTATAACAACTCTCGCTCAGGCTAAGGAGTACGGCGTTACCACCTTCAATTACGGATCGTTTATCACGACCGTTCTTGATTTCCTTATCATGGCAGTTGTTATCTTCCTCATGGTAAAGGCTATCAACACGATCAACGATATGACAGCAAAGAAGCCCGCGCCTGAGGCTCCTGCAGCACCTACTACAAAGAAGTGCCCTTACTGCTTAAGTGAAGTACCGATCGAAGCTACAAAGTGCGCTCATTGCACAAGTGAACTTGAAAAGTAAATAAAAATACCGTCCGCGAGGACGGTATTTTTTAAACGAGCCCTTTGAAAGCAAATGTGATTTTTTATTAAACATACTACAGGAGGACGATATGCAATTTTTAATTAATGCATCCGGTAAGACTTTGATTACCCAAAACAAATCATATGTTGTTGAGGCCAAAAACGAGCAGGAGGCAGAAGCAAAGGCGGTAGAACTTTTTACATCCGAATACAATCTTGTTGACGACAGTATTGTCATTTCCAAAAGCTTTGATAAGAATAGGACGAATAAATTGCTGGCTGCTGCGGTTTTGGTCTTGATATCGGTCATAATATCTTGTATTAGATGGGAATTAGAGCCGATGAGAATATTATGGATTGTTAAGGAAAGAAGTATATCAATATCGCCAGAACTTGTGTCTTGTTTATATGCTATACTTTTCTATTTTGTGTATGTCGTGAGATTTAAGGGTATCCAAAAAACGGTATCTTCTGTTATAGATATTGTGATGTCGGTATTGAATATATTACTTATTTCGTCATTCTTTCAAATCATTTTAACTGCAAATAATCTTCATTTGCTCGGATTTATTCCGCTTGATTTTATGCCAACGGAGGGATTGGTTCTGATAGGCTTTATTATGTCTATTATTGGACTGAAATTTGTTAGTGTTACAATATATTCGTTTATTGCAATTCTTGCTATTTCAAATCTGCATCAAGTAAGCAAAGCTATGGGTGCATGGGGTGTTGTGTACATAATGTGCGCGTTCTTTGGCATACTTTTGTGGTTGTCGGTAGAACCGTGCGTCGTTGAAATGTTACCCAAACTCAAACGCGATGTTATTTCCGGCGCAAAATATATAAAAAAAGATTTTGATGAAGTCAAGAATCAATTACCAAAGGGTGAAGAATAAGCGAAAGCACCGTCCTTGCGGACGGTGCTTTTTTATACATTTTCTTGAGTGGCTTTTATCTCTTTTCCGTCTATACAAAAGCAATAAAGCTTGGACGCGGCATATAGCGCCGCCGCGAGCTCGACCGCGTAGATTATCGGTCTGTCTGTCTCGCCGATCGACAGAATGTGAGGGCATACAAGGTTCGGAATGGCTGTTGCCGAAAGGAGTGTTGAGCTTATTGCCGCCGCGGGCGCGTACAGAAGGGTGTTTTTGAGAAACAGCGCCATGCGTGTCTCGGCAAGAAGAAATACCGAAAACGCAAGAAGAGCTAATTGGTGGAATGCTCTGTTCGGGCTCGATATGAGCATTGACATATCAAAATAGACGTCAATAAGAGCAGTGAGCGTCCATATGATCGGCACCATAGAGAGAAGTGCGTTGCTTTCGGCGTGA
This sequence comes from Clostridia bacterium, assembly GCA_017482465.1. Taxonomy (GTDB): domain Bacteria; phylum Bacillota; class Clostridia; order Oscillospirales; family CAG-272; genus UBA4717. The sequence continues at coordinate 3,819 of JAFUMW010000156.1, read as the reverse complement.
CATCCGCGCGAGAATATACCCGACAGATAATAGACTGCGGCAAACACGCCCGTTATAGCAAGGATCGTGTCGACCGTATCAAAACGCTTTTGTGATACCATTATAAGAAGTATCAGCAACGTAGCTGCTAAGAACATAAAGCCAAGTACAGCGGATGTAAATACTGTGGCTTTGGTGGCTGTTGGCATGGTACGGTGTGAAAAGCTTTTTCGCTTAATGCAGGGGATGAGTATCAAAATGATGACAACAGCAAACAAAAGATAATCCCAGATATGCGGGAAAATGCTTCCTCTTACATATACTCCGGTGTCACGTTCGGTAAAAAACACCGCTGTGATGATACGCATGACAGAGAATAGTACGGCAGCTCCCAGAGAAGCGAGAGCATATATACGGTTGATTTTTGTGTTCATTTTGAAGATTTCCTTCCTTTTATTATATATAGCGCTGTTGTACGTGTGTGCGCCATATATGGTCATACATGATGTCTTTTATATTTTAACTCTTAATTGTGAAAAAATTGCTAACAAACCGAAGAAAATCATGATGTTATAACGATATGGCAAATTGCACAAAAAAGTCGTGAAAAGTTTGTGATAATTTTTTTATATTTTTTGGATTTTTTTTGTAAAAATCCTTGCAAAACGGGAAAAGATGTAGTATAATTAAAAGGCTTGATGTGCGTTGAAGCGAAAGGTGGCCGTCATGAAGTGTGCGTAAGTACGCCTTTGACGGGGAATTTTCGTGGAGTATGTCCGATATTTTAACCGGGCGAATTCATGTCAGACACAACCGGATATTTTGTATTCTCGGGGCGGTCCACTCCATAGCCCCTTTTTCAAAGAGAGAAAAAGAAACACCCGGAACAGTGTTACGGCAGGAAGCCCTCGTTTAAAAGTCGGCCGGCTATGAGACCTTTCATTTAATTAAATGGCACAGCCGGCAGTTGAATTTTTTAAAGGAGGAAAAAACAATGGCAGCTAAGGAAAAAATCAGAGTACGTCTCAAGAGTTATGATCATTCCCTTATCGACCAGGCAGCGAAGAAGATCGTTGAAGCAGCAAAGAATAACGGTGCTGAAGTATCCGGTCCTGTTCCGCTTCCTACTGAAAAGGAAATAATCACGATTCTCCGTGCGGTTCACAAGTACAAGGACAGCCGTGAGCAGTTCGAGCTTAGAACACACAAGAGACTTATCGACATCCTCAAGCCGAATCAGAAGGTAGTAGATGCCCTCACTTCGCTTGAACTTCCCGCAGGCGTTGAGATAGACATTAAGCTCTGATTCTCGCCAGGCAATCCCCGCAGCCTGCACGGCAGGCGCAACTCCGCTGTTGCACGATAATCAACAGCGAAGGTCAAGTTGGCGTTACAGCGAAAGCTGAAATCCAAGGCGTCAACCAATAACCTAAGGAGGAAAAGAAATGAAAAAAGGAATTATCGGAAAGAAGATCGGTATGACTCAGATCTTCGCAGAAAACGGAAGTGTTATCCCTGTAACCGTTATTGAAGCAGGTCCTTGTGTTGTAACACAGAAGAAGACCGTTCAGAACGATGGCTACGATGCAGTACAGCTCGGCTTTATGGCTGTTAAGGCTAAGCATCTCAACAAGCCCGGTCAGGGACATTTCAACAAGGCAGGAGTAGAATTCAAGAAGCATCTTAAGGAATTCCGCCTTGACAATGCAGCTGAAATGAACGTTGGCGATGTTGTTGCCGCCGATACCTTCGCCGTAGGCGAAAAGGTCGATGTAACCGGTACAACAAAGGGACGCGGATACAGCGGCGTTGTTAAGCGTTGGGGCTTTGCGATCAAGCGCATGACCCACGGTGGCGGTCCTATCCACCGTAACATCGGTTCTCTTGGAGCGAACTCCAGTCCTTCAAGAATTTTTAAGAACAAGAAAATGCCCGGTCAGTACGGTAACGAAACAGTTACTGTTCTTAACCTGGAAGTAGTAAAAATTGATGCGGAAAAGAATCTTATCGCTGTTAAGGGTGCAGTACCCGGTTCTCGCGGCGACATCGTATTCTTACGCAATTCTGTTAAAGCATAATCGGAAGGAGGAGAACCACAATGCCGAATTTAAAGGTTGTTGACATGACCGGTAAGGAAGTAGGCGAGATCGCGCTTTCCGATGCAGTATTCGCAGCGGAAATCAATGAATCCGTACTTCACTCCGCAGTCAAGTCTTATCTTGCAAATCAGAGACAGGGCACACAGTCCACTCTTACCCGCACCGAGGTTTCGGGCGGCGGAAGAAAGCCCTGGAGACAGAAGGGTACCGGTCGTGCAAGACAGGGATCCACACGCGCTCCCCAGTGGACACACGGCGGCATTGCTCTCGGACCTAAGCCGAGAAGCTACCGTTTCACTCTTAACAAGAAGGTTAAGAGAATCGCAATGCATAGCGCTCTTTCCTCTAAGGTTGCTGACAACGCAATGATCGTTGTAAGCGAGATCAAGAACGCTGAATACAAGACCAAGACCATGGCAGCTATGCTTAAGGCTCTCGGCAGCGAAAAGAAGGCTCTCGTAGTTCTTCCTGAGGTTGACCGCATGACCGCTAAGAGCATGGCAAATATCCCGGGTGTTAAGACAGCATATGTCAACACACTCAATGTTTATGACATCCTCAACTGCGATAAGTTCATCGTAGCTAAAGAGGCTGCCGAAAAGATCCAGGAGGTGTACGCATAATGAAAACAGTTCACGATATAGTCATTAAGCCGATCATCACCGAAGCCAGCATGACAATGGCTGCAGATAAGAGATATGTTTTCAAGGTAATGAAGAGCGCTACAAAGCCCGAGATCGCAGTAGCGGTTGAAGAGCTCTTCGGCGTAAAGGTTGCTGATGTAAACACTATCAATATGAAGAAGAAGCCCAAGAGACTCGGAGTACACGCAGGCTACACTTCCGATTGGAAGAAAGCGATCGTTACACTCAAGGCAGATTCCAAGCCTATCGAGTTCTTCGAGGGAATGATGTAAGGAAGGAGTGATTTAGATGGCAGTAAAGAAATATAAGCCTACGACTGCTGCGAGAAGACATAAGACTTCTCCGTCTTTTGAAGAGATTACCAAGAGCACTCCCGAAAAGAAACTTACGGTTATCCTCAAGAAGCATGCAGGCCGTAACAGCTACGGCAAGATCACCGTTCGTCACCACGGCGGCGGAAACAAGCTTAAGTACAGAATTATCGACTTTAAGCGTAACATTACAGACTCTGCGGCAAAGGTAATCGGCGTTGAATACGACCCCAACAGAACCGCGTACATCGCACTCGTTGAGTACGAGGACGGAACAAGAAAGTACATTCTTGCTCCTGTAGGACTCACAGACGGTGACGTAGTTTACTCGGGTGCTGACGCAGATATCAAGCCCGGTAACACTCTCCCCATCGCCAACATCCCTGTCGGTACTTTCATCCACAACATCGAGCTTTATCCCGGTAAGGGCGGTCAGCTCGTACGTTCGGCAGGAAGCGCCGCTCAGCTTATGGCTAAGGAAAACGGCATGGCACAGGTAAGACTTCCCTCCGGTGAAGTTCGCCTCGTAAGACTTGACTGCAAGGCTACAATCGGACAGATCGGTAATATCGAACATGAGATCATCAAGATCGGTAAGGCCGGTAAGAAGCGCCACATGGGCATTCGTCCTACAGTCCGCGGTTCGGTCATGAACCCCTGCGACCACCCGCACGGTGGTGGTGAAGGTCGTGCACCTATCGGTCGTCCTTCTCCTGTTACTCCTTGGGGTAAGCCCGCACTTGGTTATAAGACCAGAAACAAGAAGGCTCGCACTAACAAGTTTAT
>JAFUMW010000155.1 GCA_017482465.1 Clostridia bacterium | reverse complement strand
GCTGATTGTTTATATACTTTACGTGATCTAATGTTTCTGCCATTGTTATTTTACCTTTCTGTAATTATTCTCACAAAGGTGCGTCTCACATTCGCTTTATGCCGATTCCGGAATATCGCAATTCGCATTTCTGCAGTAAATACAAATCACGATCAGCTTGTACGACTATACTTTGCACTTTTGTGCATATATGATAGCACATTCTCTTTCGCTTGTCAATACCTTTTGTGAATTTTATTTTTGCTTTTGTGAATTTCACCTTCTTGTTTGGGGATCAAACCTTGCTGTTTGACAGTACTTCGGGTGAATATTTTTCGGTCAGTGCGGATCTTGTTAAAAAGATAACACAGAAAAGTGCGGGTTTTGTATTGAAATTCGGCGTCAAATATAGTATAATATAGAATACAACAAAGCAAATCCAGTTTAACGAGGTGATAAATGTGACAAAGACATTCCGCGGCGGTATACATCTGAACGAACACAAAAACACCGAAAAGTGTCCGATAGAAAAGCTGCCCGCTCCCGAGTATGTTACAATACCCATGTCACAGCACATAGGCGCACACTGTAAGCCTCTTGTAAATGTCGGTGACACTGTATGCAAGGGTCAGCTTATCGGTGCTGCCGAGTCCGGTCTTTACTGCCCCGTACACTCAAGCATTTCGGGTAAGGTAAGAGCCATCGAAGAAAAGAAGATGACCTCGGGTGTTTCGGTACTCAACGTCGTTATCGACAACGACTTCGAAAACAGGCTCGACCCATCGGTCAAGCCGTTTGAGAAAAAGCTTGCCGAAACCTCGTCCGAGGAAATAATAGAAATAGTTAAGAATGCAGGCATCTCCGGCATGGGCGGAGCTACCTTCCCGACCTTTGCGAAGATATCCTCCGCTATGGGCAAGGTCGACACCATCATAATCAACTGCGCCGAGTGCGAACCGTTTATAACAGCAAATCACAGACTGATCGTGGAAAATCCCGCGGCTGTCATCAACGGACTTAAGATACTTCTCAAGGCTTTCGGACTTCGCGAGGGAATTATCGCCGTTGAAGACAACAAGCCTGACGGTATCGCGCGGCTCAACGCACTGCTTACAAACAGCAAGATGATCCGTGTTGAGGTGCTCAAAACAAAGTATCCTCAAGGTGATGAACGTCAGATAATCTACGCTCTCACAGGCAAGGAGCTTCCGATGGGCAAGCTTCCCGCAGAAGTGGGATGTGTTATATTCAATGCCGAGACCTGTTCGTCCATTTTTAACGCCTTTGCAACCGGCATGCCTCTTATCGAGCGTATCGTAACGGTCGACGGCGACTGCGTAAATGCTCCCAAAAATCTGCTCGTTCCTATCGGAACACCGTATTCCGTTCTTATCGACTATTGCGGAGGTCTGAAAAAGACGCCGTGGAAGATAGTAAACGGCGGCCCTATGATGGGTGCCGCTCAATGGGATATCAACGCCCCCGTAACAAAGGGAACATCGGCGATACTCGTTTTGTCAAACGATTTTGACAAGAAATACGAGATGGATCCGTGCTGTATCAGATGCGGACGCTGCGTACGAGGATGTCCTATGCATCTCATGCCCAATTACCTCGGCATATTTGCCGCTCGCAACAACTATGAGCTCGCAGAGCAGTTTGATATTATGAGCTGTGTCGAATGCGGAAGCTGCTCGTACAACTGCCCGGGTAATGTGCCGATAGTTCAGCATATCCGCGCAGCAAAGGGCGAAATAAATGAAAGAAAACGCGCAAAAGCGGCTCAGCTTGCCGCTTCGCAGAAATAAACGCGAAAGGAACGGTCTGACATGGACAACAATACAACCGCTAAAGAATTTAACGGTCTTCTGACCGTATCCCCGTCGCCGCACTTGAAGCACAGCGACACCACACGTACGATCATGCTCACAGTGATCGCCTCTCTTCTGCCGGCACTTATCTGGTCGATAGTAACCTTTGGATGGCGCTCGCTTACGATCACGGCGATATCGGTATTCTTCTGTGTACTCTTTGAGTTCTTATATCAGCTTTTGATGAAGAAGCCAATAACAGTGCTTGATTTTTCGGCGGCAGTCACAGGCTTGCTTATTGCTTTTAACCTGCCTGTTACCATACCGCTGTGGATACTGCCGCTCGCCGCGTTCTTCGCAATAATCATTGTGAAACAGCTTTTCGGCGGCATCGGCAAAAATGTAGTCAATCCCGCACTTGCGGCACGTGTTTTCCTGTTCTCATGGACAAACCACATGAGCACATTTGTACAACCCGGCACAAGCGTTCACGCAGGAAAGATCATGATCTCGGGCGAGGAGATCGACGCGATCGCCTCGGTAACACCGCTCGCCTCTCTCAAATCGGGTGTGATTCCCGACATAAGCTCCTTTGACATGTTTATAGGTCATATATCCGGTTGCATCGGCGAGGTCTCCGCACTGCTTCTTCTGATAGGCGGACTCATACTTATTTTCAGACGTGTCATCACATGGCATATTCCGGTATCGTTTATTGCCACTGTATACCTTGTAACACTTATATTCCCCATGGGTAATGTAAACCCGTTTGATTATGCTCTTTATCAGATCCTCTCGGGCGGTCTCTTCCTCGGAGCTATCTTTATGGCGACAGACTACGCCACGAGCCCCGTAACATCCTCGGGAAGGATAATATTCGGTGTCGGATGCGGTCTTATCACCGTGTTTATCAGATATTTCGGCGGATACTCAGAGGGTGTATCGTTCGCAATACTTATAATGAATCTTCTTGTATGGTATATTGACAGATTCACAAAGCCCGTAAAGTTCGGAGGTGGAAAAAATGTCGAAAAATAAACTTCCAAACGAAAACAACACTGAGCTATTCTTCGGAATACCGGATGATGACAATGTTACAGACGCAGATTTCGCGAAAGCGGATGCAAATGAATTTGAGTTTGTGATGAGTTTGGATGACAGCCCTGAAGAAACCACAGATAATACCGAATCTTCGGTCAAGGAAGAAGAAACTGTGCCAGATAAAAAGGTGACCGAATCAAAGCCGCAAAAACCTGCAAAGAAAGAAAAAGCGGATAAAGAAAAGGTTAAAAAGCCCGAAAAAGACGAAAAGAAAAAGGCTGACACGGTTTCGGTCAAAAAAGAAAAAGCACCTCAGTCAACTGCGGCTTTCATAGCAACGGTCACGCTTAAGCTTTTGCTTATATGTGCTGTTGTAGCAACGATGCTCGCATTTGTTTATAAGATAACCGATCCGATCATAAAGGAAAACGAATACAGAAAGAAGGAAGCGGCTATCGCTGAATTCTTCCCCGAAAAGACCTCGTTTGAGGAGATCTCTGTAGAGAACGAGGATATCGACGAACTGTTCATAGTACGCAACGATATCGAGCCTATCGGGTATTGTGCAAGCGTTTCACCCTCAGGCTTCGGCGGCGGCATTAAAATGATGGTCGGCGTTACGTGGTGGGGCAAGACCGTGATCGGGCTCAAGGTGATCGAGCACAGCGAAACGGCGGGAGTCGGTACCAAAGCTCTTAGCGGCGAGTACCTCTCAAAATATATCGGCGAAGGCGGAGATCTCATCAAGCTCGGAAGCACCATTGATGCTTGTGCAGGTGCGACGGTGACCTCCAAGGCTGTAAACGCAGGAATAAACTCGGCATTGTCGGTCTACGACGAGGTGGTCGGAGATGTCAGCGTTGAACCGATACAAGATGTAAAGCCCGAGGGAACCGTAAGTATTGACGAAGCGCTCCACGGTGCAGACGGATACGGCGGCTTCTATGGTTGGATCATTGACGTTGAGCATACCGAAAATCTTGCCGATCCGAACTTCTCCCCGTTTGAAGAGATATATCTGTCGAAAGCAAAGAACGATAACGGAAGTTACACAGATCACGGCTTTGCGGCGGTCGTTACCGTTACAGGCGAAAACGGCTGGGCAAAGATCATGGTCGGAACATACTACAATACACAGCTTGGTATCAGATTCCTCGATTATGAGGGTGACGGCTTTAAGGCACTTGCTCTTGACACAGAGTACTTAAAGAACTACAAAATGAACATCGCCGATCCCGAGCCTCTTGTCTACGGCGAAAACATCCCCGTGCACACACAGGCGGATGCTGAGGCGAGAATGCTTGCCGAAAAGGCGGCTGAAGTACTCGCATATTATCCGGAATACATCGCACAGGTAACTGCAAGTGAGGAGGTGGATGTATGAGCGAAAAGAAAAAAAGCTTTGGAACTGTATTCAAGGAAGCCCTCTTTGATAACAACCCTGTACTTGGACAGCTTTTAGGCATGTGCTCGACTCTTGCCGTGACCACCTCGGTGGTAAACTCTATCGGTATGGGTGTAGCAACGACAGCGGTGCTTTTCTTCTCGAACATATTTATTTCGCTTCTTCGCAACTTCATACCGAAAGAAGTAAGAATAGCATCTTACATAGTTATCATATCCGGCTTTGTAACAGCCGTACAGTTTCTGATGCAGGCATATGTTGAAGATCTTTATGAGTCCCTCGGACTTTTCATCCCGCTCATAGTTGTTAACTGTATCATTCTCGGCCGCGCGGAAGCGTTCGCGTCAAAAAATAATGTTGCGGCATCCGCGCTTGACGGACTTGTAATGGGTATCGGATACACCGTAGCGCTTATCGTGCTCGGCACGGTCCGTGAGATCATCGGTAACGGAAGCTTTCTCGGTTACAAGCTTTTCGGCGAAAGCTTTGAGCCGGTAACAATGGTCTCACAAGCTCCCGGTGCGTTCATAATACTCGGTTGCCTTATCGCACTTATGAACTTCATGCTATCAAGAAAAAAGAGTAAGGAGGCTAAAAAACAATGAAAGATATCCTTATTCTGATGCTCACGGCGGTACTTATAGAAAACTATATATTTTCACGCTTCTTGGGTATCTGCCCCTTCCTCGGCGTTTCAGAAAAGCCGGACACCGCCCTCGGTATGGGATTTGCGGTAATGTTCGTCATGACACTCTCGAGTGCCGCGACCTACGCTGTATACGAGTATGTGCTTGTAAGATTTGATCTCGAATATCTCGAAACGATCGCATTTATCCTTATCATAGCTACACTCGTTCAGTTTATAGAAATGTTCTTAAAGAGATTTATCCCCTCTCTGTACGGAGCACTCGGCATTTATCTGCCGCTTATCACGACAAACTGTGCCGTGCTCGGAGCAGTGCTTCTCAACGTAGACAACGGATATAACTTCGTAGAATCTATCGCATTCGGTTTCTCTTCGGCGCTCGGATTTACTCTCGCGATCGTAATATTCGCAGGAGTAAGAATGAGAGTATCGCTTGCAGAACCTCCCAAGGCATTCAAGGGAACACCGATCGCGCTCGTTACCGCAGGTCTTATTGCAATGGCATTTTCGGGCTTCTCCGGAATGAAGTTTTGATAAGGGGAGGCATACAATATGACAAACATTTTAATGGCTCTTTTATGGTTCGCTCTGTTCGGCGGAGCATTCGGTCTATTACTTGCTATCGCCTCAAAAGCGTTTCATGTCAAGGTCGATGAACGCATACCCGAGATCTGCGACGTACTGCCCGGTGCTAACTGCGGCGGATGCGGATATGCGGGATGCGCCGCTCTTGCCGAGGCTATCGTAAAAGGCGAAGCAAAAATAAGCGCCTGCGTCGTTGCGGACAATGAATGTGTCGGCAAGATAGCAGAAATAATGGGATGCCCGACTGAAGCCGCTGTACGTAAGCGCGCACAGGTCATGTGTTCCGGCAGCAAAGATCGCGCAAAGAAAAAATACATATACAACGGTGCAAACGACTGCATTGCGGCAACAAGACTCGGAGGAGGCGACAAGCTCTGCCCCAACGGCTGTATCGGTCTCGGTACGTGTACCGAGGTGTGCTCATTCGGTGCACTCAACATAGTTGACGGTATCGCCAAGGTAGATGACGCGCTTTGTACCGGATGCGGACAGTGCATTACAGCTTGTCCCAAAAACATTATACGTCTCGTTCCCTTTGATGCACCATACCGTGTAGCGTGTATGTCAGTCGACAAGGGACCGGTAACAAAAAGCTATTGTGAGGTCGGTTGCATAAGCTGTCGCATCTGCGAAAAGAATTGCCCTGTCGGTGCTGTTACTGTAAACGATTTCGTCGCATCTATAGACTATGAAAAATGTACCGGATGCGGTATATGTGCCGATAAATGCCCGAGAAAGATAATCCACTGCGACCAGAGTGTAATTGCTAACGCAAACTAAAAATACAAAAGGGCTGTCTGTTGACAGCCCTTTATCACGAAAATATACAGGAGAATCTTTATGCGAATGAGAAAAAAGAAGCACGCAGACGAGAGAATAAACGCGTGCTCGGATATTATATTCAAGCTTGAAAACGACTCGCTTCCCGAGGATGAATTTCTGTCGAACGCCAGAATCCATCTTGAGATAGGTTGCGGCAAGGGAGCTTTTATCTGCGAAACGGCAAAAAGGAATCCGGACATCAACTTTATTGCAGTAGAAAAAATACCGAATGTAGCAGTAACCGCGCTTGAACGCGCAAAAGCGGAGGAAATACCGAATATCCGCTTTATGATCGGTGATGCCTCGGGTATCTGCGAAAAGCTCAAGGAACACTCGATCGAGCGCCTTTACCTTAACTTCTCCGACCCATGGCCTAAGAAGGGATATGCAAAGCGCAGACTTACACACCGCGGTTTTCTTGAAAAATACAAGCGCATATTAAAAGCAGACGGCGCGATCTTTTTCAAGACCGACAACCGCCCGCTGTTTGATTTTTCTCTTGAAGAGCTTGCAGAGTCCGGATTCAGACTCGAAGCAGTGACAAACGACCTGCACGCAAGCGAGTATGCTGAAAACAATGTAATGACAGAGTATGAAAAAAACTTCTCAAGTCAGGGAATCCCGATCAACCGTGTCGAAGCGTACCTCGATTAACCCTTGCGCCTCTTGAGTATCTTCATTACTCCGCCAAGAATAGGCCTTGCGTTTAATACAAATATAAGAATGACCGATATCGCCTGCACCGCGTAAGCAAAGGGAAGCTCAAGTATTAAAAATACCGTCTGCACGCCCAGAATGAGCGTGTTGACACACACCTTGAGCGGATGCTGGTCAAACGGGATCATTTTTCTTGCGGTAACAGCGCGTATGATATACACAACAAGGTAACAGATAAATGTAGCAAATGCCGCACCGTTTGCCCCATACGGGCCGATAAGTATTACATTGAGCACAACATTAACCACCGCCCCGATGAGCGCGGTAGCGAAAGAGTGAATGCTCTTCTTGTCAACAAGATAAACGCTACCCATAAAGGTAACAAGGCTTGAATAAACGGTAGCCATTATAAGAAGCGGCATATACCGCCATGCTTCAAAGTAAGACTGAGCAAACAGCACCACCGCAAACACCTTTGAAAACGCGATAAGTCCCGCCGCACTCATAAACAGCATACCCTGGAAGCTGTTGAACACCACGCCGAAAAACTCGGCGTGTTCTTTTTTGTTACTGCCGTCCTTTTCAACCACCGCCGAAAATTGCCATGCCTCGGTAAACACACTTGACAAAAGCAAAAGTATGGTCGGTATCTTGAATGCCGCCGCATAAAGTCCGTTCACACTGTCTCCGATCACCGCACGGATAATATATCTGTCCGAAACATTAGTGACCCACCAAAACACTGTCGTCGGTATTAAGGGTACGCTGTATTTAAGCATCGCACCGAGTACTGCTTTACTGAAGTTTGACGGATGCAGTCTTTTCCATAATCCAAGCTTGAAAAACAAGAACAGCGATGTCAACATGTCCGCCACAATAACCGAGAGAACATATCCTGTAACGCCCATATCAAAACCTACAAGGAAGATTATGTTAAACCCGATATTGAGTGCGGTGGAGAGCATACCTTGCACGGCAAACAGAGTATTCTGTCCGATCGCGCGAGTGTATCTTGAAACAAGATAATGTATGCTCGCACATACAACGTAAAGAAATACAAGCGGGAAATATCCGTTAAAATACTCTATCTTACAAAGAAGCGGCAAGAACAGCGCAAAGACAGCTCCGCCTGCAAGAGTTGTGTACAGTCCGGTAGTAAGCACTCGCTCGCTTTTTTCATTTTTGTCCATGGCAAAGCGGAACACCGCCTCGTACATTCCAAGGGATATCAGCGGTATCAAAAGATTTGCCGTCTGTGATATGATATCAGCGGTACTGTATTCACTGCTTGACAACAGTCTTGTATACAGCGGCATCAGCAAAAACACGAGTATTTTAGAGCCGAGCGTTCCAAGCGCCAATACCGCCGTATTTGTTATAAGCTTTTTGTATTTGTTCATTTTTTGTCCTTTATTGAAACATCATTAACACTATTTTACCACATATGAGTTCAGTTTTCAACCTATAATTAAAAATTTCGCCAAAAGTGCTTGACATTAACGGTCGAATATGTGATAATTAACGTGGTCAGTTAGTAAACTGCTACGATCAATTTAAGAGGAGTATATATTATGGCAATAAAAGTAACCGTCTGGAATGAAGGCAGACACGACAAAACAAATGACGCGGTAAAGGCTCTTTACCCGAACGGCATGCACAATTTTATAAAGGATTTTCTCTCAACAGACGAAAACCTCATCGTGCGTACAGCGACCCTCGACGGCCCCGATCTTCTTACCGACGAGCTGTTAAATGACACCGATGTTCTTCTTTGGTGGGGACATATGGCTCATCACCTTGTGCCGGATGAGCTTGTCGAAAAAATAAGAATACGCGTTATGGTAGACAAGATGGGCTTTATTCCGCTTCACAGCGCGCACAAGTCAAAGCCCTTCCAGGCGATAGTCGGCTCTACAGGTGACCTTGTATGGAGCGATAACCGTATGGAGATCGTATGGAATCTGCTGCCCTCTCACCCGATCGCAGAGGGTATTCCGGAATACTTCCATCTTGAAAAGGAAGAGGTATACGGCGAGCCCTTTATGATCCCTCAGCCCGACGAGCTTGTATTCACAAGCTGGTTTGATGACGGCCACATATTCAGAAGCGGTCTTTGCTACTACAGAGGAATGGGCAAGGTATTCTACTTCCAGCCCGGTCACGAAACAAATCCGATATTCCATAACGAATACGTGCAGAAGATAATCAGAAACGCAATTTATTGGGCGGCTCCTGCGAACACTCCCGTTCCGAGACCCACCTGCCCGAGAGTTTACTCGATCGTTGAAGAGCTGAAGAAATAATTTTTTTACAAGCTGTGCAAGGGCACGGCTTGTATGCTATAGAAAGGAAAACATATGCTTAAGCTTCCGAATTACCACAAGAGCACCGACGTTATACACTTCGGCTGCGAAAAGCCGCGTGCTTACTTTATTCCCTATGAAAGCGCCGAGAGCGCCAAGCGTGACGTGCGCGGAAACAGCAAATTCTTCAAGTCGCTTTGCGGAACTTGGGATTTCAAGTATTTCACATCCCCCTATGACGTAGAGGACTTCACCGACACCGAGCCGGGCATAGAGATCTTCGACTATGAAAAGATCACCGTTCCCATGAACTGGCAGGTAGAGTTGGAGCGCGGATACGACGTTCCTCAGTATACAAACGTAAATTTTCCTTTCCCTGCAGATCCGCCTCACGTACCCGATGACAACCCCTGCGGACTTTACAACCGCGACTTCTTTGTACCCGGCGAAATGCTTGACAGCAAAGAAATATACATAAACTTCGAAGGCGTTGATTCCTGCTTCTATATGTGGATAAACCACAAGTTCGTTGCATACAGTCAGGTCAGCCACATGACAAGCGAGATCAACATCACAAAATATCTCACCGCGGGCATGAACAATATCAAGGTCCTCGTGCTGAAATGGTGCGACGGCTCATATCTTGAGGACCAGGACATGTGGAGAATGTCGGGCATCTTCAGAGAAGTATTCCTTCTTTACCGTGACCGCGCACATCTTGAGGATATTTTCGTAAAGCAGACGGTATCTGCCGACTTTGGCACAGGCAAAATATCCGCCGAATACACGGCAAACGATAAGATCAAGCTTGAATACAAGCTTTTAGCTCCCTGCGGATGCGAGGTAGCCTCGGGCACGACACGCTTGTCAAAAAGCGGCACTCTCGAGATAGAGGTGGACGATGTCAGCCTCTGGTCGGATGAAGACCCTGCGCTTTACACGCTTTGTCTGCGCGCAGGCGAGGAATATATCAACATCCCCGTCGGTTTCATAACCCGTGAGATAAAAAACGGCGTTGTATACATAAACGGCAAAAAGGTCAAGGCAAGAGGCGTAAACCGTCACGACAGCCATCCCGAGCTCGGCCACGCTACACCGTACGAGCATATGCTTCGCGATCTTCTTATAATGAAGCGTCACAACGTGAATATGGTAAGAACATCGCATTATCCCAACGATCCGCGCTTTACCGCACTTTGCGACAAGCTCGGCATCTACGTTGTGGATGAATCAGACCTTGAAACACACGGAATGCACAGCATCGGCAACAGAAGCGGCATTTCAAACGATCCCGCATACCTTGAGTCTTATATTGACCGCGCCGAAAGAATGGTCGAGCGCGATAAAAACCATCCCTGCGTACTCATGTGGTCGCTCGGAAACGAGTCGGGCTACGGCGAAAACCACAAGGCAATGAGCCGTTATATGAAAAAGCGTGACAGCTCGCGCTTCGTACATTACGAGGGTGCACATCTCGGTTACTGCAATGGTGTTCAGCAGGTCGACATTGTTGACATCGAAAGCCGTATGTACGAATGGGTAGAGGGTGTTGAAAAGTATCTCAACAACAAAGAATACACCCAGCCTTTCTTCCAGTGTGAGTATTCCCATGCTATGGGTAACGGTCCCGGTGACCTGAAGGCGTACTTTGACCTTGTACTCAAATACGACAACTATTTCGGCGGTTGTATATGGGAATTTATCGACCACTCGGTCAACATCGGCGACAGGATCGGCGCCGCGCCGAAGTTTACCTACGGCGGCGACTTCAACGAATATCCGCATGACGGAAACTTCTGCGTTGACGGGCTCGTTTATCCCGACAGACGTGTACACACCGGTCTACTCGAGGCAAAGCAGGTATATTGCCCGATAAGAGCAAATCTTATCGACGGTAAAAAGGGTATCGTTGAGATCGAAAGCCTGCGCGAGTTCACAAGTCTTGAGGATGTAAGCCTTGTATGGTCGCTCGAGCAGAACGGCGAATGTGCATACAGCGGTGCTGTACGCTCGCTTGACATCCCCGCGCGCGAAAAGCTTTCGTTTACTCTCGATTATGAGATCGACACAAGCAAATACAATTATCTTAACCTTTCGTTCAGACTTAATAAGCAAACGGTCTTCTGCGATGTGGGCTATGAGATCGGCTCTGTACAGTTCGAGCTTAACATCCCCGAAGCCAAGCCCGAAAGATGCGGACTTGTTCCGGTCGAGCTTATCGAGTCGGACAGATATATCAACGTAGCGGCAGGAGAAACGACCTGGCGAGTTGACAAGAAATCCGGACTTGTTGACAGCATCGCGGATAACGGAACCGAGTTCCTTGAGTCCCCGATCACGCCGAACATCTGGCGTGCGCCTATCGACAACGACAGAAACATCCGTAACAAATGGGAAGCAGAGGGCTTTGATCACACGCAGATCAAGTGCTATTCCTGCGAGGTCTCATCGGCAGATGACGCTTCGGTAAGCGTTGTTGCCAAGCAAGCCATCTGCGCTAATCTCCGTATGCCCTTTGTTTATATGGATACGCTTTACACCTTCAAATCAAGCGGAGAGCTTGAGATAAGCGTAAAGGCAGATGTCAGAACAGAGGTCTTCTTACCGAGATTCGGTTATGAGATCATTATGCCCGAAAGATTTGAAAACCTCACATACTTCGGCTACGGTCCGGGTGAAAACTACGCTGACAAGATCCTTGCGTCCCAGATCCGCCGCTTCAAAACGACGGTAAGCGAAAACTTTGAGCCGTATGTACGTCCGCAGGACAACTCAAACCACCACAAGACAAGATGGGCAAACGTTGCAAACATCGCCGCTCAGTCGCTTGTTTTCGCGTCCCACGACGGATTTGAGTTCAACGCACAGCATTACACGGCAAAGATGCTCACAGATACTGCTCACGACTACGAGCTTGTTCCGATGAAGCAGACAGCTGTTTATATCGACTACAAGCACTCCGGCTCGGGATCAAACTCCTGCGGACCGGATCTTGACCCAAAATATCAGCTTAACGAAAAAGAGTTCAGCTTCAAGTTTACAATAAAGCCGACCTTCGAAGCTGATATCGATCCGTTTGATATGATATAATTACACTTAAAAGAAATGCCGCCTTGTTTCCAAGGCGGCATTTCTTTGCCGTTCACGGCACGCTCTTTTTATCACAAAAAAGTACATTTTGTGCGTTTTTTCTCCACCGTGCTAAAAAAATCCGCGTTTTTCTTAATAAATCGCGCTCTTCGACCTTTTTATCCATCCATCTTTCGACACATATGCGCCATTTTCCGTTGTACAATGTTTACACCCCAAAGAAAAGGATGTGTAAGCATGGCAGACAATAACAGGCCATATAATTTAGCAAATATCGGCGAGATCATCGGAAACAGGATATCCAAGCTGACGCAAAAAACGAAAGAAGCACTTCCGTCACACTCTGCGTCCGCGGAGAGTACCGTTTCGGCGGCCTTCTTAAAAAGCGCCGCTCTCTATCTTCTGAAAAAATCGGCGCTTGTGCTGATATCTTATTTATTCGGCTCTGCAAGCGCACTGTTTACGACTTATCCGTTCGGACTCGCGCTTCTATGCGCAAGCTCAAAGGACATACTGTTTATATACCTCGGACTTTTGTTTGCCGCGCACTCGATCAAGGGAGAAGCGACCGCTTTTTTTCTTATCTACACGGCATGCGTTATTATGCGCTTTGCCTTTTCAAAATGGATCGCGGATGACGGCAGCAAAAAAAGCACGGCAAACGACACGGTTTATGTATCAAAAATGTTTAACGAGCCGTTTGCTCTTCGAATGCTCACCGTGATAATCTGCTCTCTGTCTATAAGCCTTGCAAGGCTTATTTCGGACGGTTTTTTATACTATGACCTATTCGCTCTTTTCGTATGCATACTCGCAGCTCCTCTTCTCTTCTGCGCGTACTATTATCCTCTTAACGCAAAAAACACATCAAGTCAATTGTTAAGAATATGCGCGGCGGTGTCGGTTTTCAGTATGATCTACTCGGTGAGACTTTATTACGTTCTTAATTTTTCGCTCGCCACGCTCGCGGCGCTTCTCGTGACACTGTATGTATCCAAAAAATTCGGGGTTCTTCAGGGTTGTGTATTCGGACTCTTCGCCGGGCTCGCCTGCAGTCTTCAGTCGGCGCCCATGTTTGCGATGATCGGCTTTGTTTTCGGTACGCTCAACCAATATTCTTTATTTGCCGGTGTTGCCGCCTCTTTGCTTACCGGGCTTCTGTTCGGAGTAGCGTCAAACGGATTTTCTGCCTTCTCAACACTGTTGCCCGAGCTCGCGCTCGGCGGTGCAATATTCTTACCGCTTTCCTACTATGATCTTTTACCCAAGACCGATCTTTTTATCCCCGAAAACATATACAGGACAAATGAAGCCAAAAGTGTCATTATAAATGAAGAAAAGCTCAAAGACAGCCGCAGTACATTTGAAGCAATAGCCTCCTCTTTTGACGCTTTGTCAACTACGATAGCCGCGCTTTCGGACAGGCTCAGACGCCCGGATGTGCTCGACATAAAAACGATTTGCCAGGATTCGTTCCAAAAGCACTGTGCAAAATGCTCTCTTGCAGGCATATGCTACGGCAGAGACTGCAATGCCACCTTTGATCTGATGGGAAAGTTTACATCCGCGCTTGATAAAAAGGGCAGGATCGACATGTCGGATGTGCCCGAATATACCGCAAGCAAATGTTTTAATATCTTAAAGATAGTATCGGATGCAAATCTTTCTTATTCAAAGCATCTCGAAAAGCTGATAAGATCGGACAAAACCTCAATATTTGCCATTGATTACAAGGCTCTTTCAAAGCTGATACTCGATGCGTCTGCTCTAAACGAAGAGGAATACGAATTCGACCGCGAAATGTCAAAAAAGCTGTCACGCGCACTCAAATACATGGACATTGATGCCGACGGGGTCTTCGCGTACGGAAAACGCAAACTTCGCCTTGCTGTGACAGGAATAAACCTCTCACACATGAAGCTCGGCGCGCCCGAATTAAGACGCGCACTTGAAAATGTTTGCGAAACACGTCTGACACTGCCTGTGTTCGAGATCGAGGAAGACAGAGTTTCAATGAGCGCCGAAAGCGAACGTATATTTGAAGTAAAGTTTGCCAAAGCAAGCTTGAAAATGGAGTCAAGCGAACTCAACGGTGACACCTCTCTTTCCTTTGAAAATCACGATGACTGCTTCTATTTTTTAATATCCGACGGGATGGGAAGCGGACGTGAAGCGGCGATGACCTCCCGCCTTTGTGCGATGTTTTTAAGCAAGCTTTTGTCTGCGGGATGTGCAAAACCGATCGTGCTTGAGCTTCTCAACGGGTTTATAAGAAGCGAAAGTGAGGAGTGCTCGGCGACAGTAGACCTGGCAGAGTTTGACCTGCTCTCGGGAAAAGGGTGCTTTATAAAAAGCGGCGCCGCCCCATCGTATATTCTGAGAGATAACAATCTGTACAAGCTGCAGTCCAAAACACTTCCGATCGGCATCTTAAAGGACACCGATGCAGAGGTCATAAATTTCGAGCTTCATGACGGTGATATAATCGTTATGTTCAGCGACGGGATAGCTTCTTCGCTTGAGGACAGTGTCTGGCTTACAAGCCTTTTGTGCTTCGATTTCGAGGATGACCTTGACAAAATGGCAAAAAAGATCCTTGACTGTGCCAAAAAGGACAACAGCAAGCTTGATGATATGACGGTAGCTCTTATAAAAGTAAAGAAAGCAAGACGAGATTAAAAACCAAAACTGTTCGCGAAAGCGAGGCAAATACGGACCTTGGAGCAAGCTTTGCCCCGAGGTCCTTGCTTTTCAGCCACTTATCATGCCCTCTTTCCCATATTTTTTTCGGATTATTTTGCTCCGGGAGAAAAAAGCACTTTTTCATCCCAATACACAAAATATTTTAAAAACAGGTTGAAATTGTCAGAATTTTTTTGTATAATTGTTGTGTATCCCTATTTTTGTATTGATATATTACAAAATCAGCGATATTGTTAACCTTATCGGGCAAGATGCCCGACAGTTTGTCACAAAATATTAAAAGGAGGTAAATCTATCATGACAAACAAAAACAACACAAAGCGCGCATTGTTTTTGTCCGCTGTTTCGATGCTTCTTTGCTTCGTAATGCTTGCAGGCTCTACATACGCGTGGTTTACCGACACTGTTGAAGTGAAGAAGAGCCGCATAGTTGCCGGTGTGCTCGACGTTGAGCTTGAATACACCAACGACGCAGTATCCGGTGAATGGAAGAACGTCGAGGAGATCGATGATACCCTCGAATACGCTCCTTTCTTCCTTGACAATGAAGGCAACCAGATCCTCTGGGAACCCGGCGTTGTCGCATACGCAAACTTCAAGGTAGTTAACGCCGGAAACCGTGCTCTTGAGTACAGCTTCTCGACGATCGCAGCTGCTTACAACACGGTATCCGACAGCGAAGCTAACCTCACAGACGTGATCAAGGTCGGCGTTCTCGAACTCGATACCGCCGAGCCCGCACTTTACGAAGACCGTGCAGAGCTCATCGAGCTTGTTGAAGCAAGCGAGATCGGCTGGGCTGACTTCACACTCGAGTCCCAGACAGGCAAGCTTCTTGAGGAAAACGAAGTTGATTACTTCACGATGGTTCTTTATTGGGAACCCTCGACAGCAGACAACGACTACAACCTCAAGGACGGCAAGACTTCTTCCGACGGCGAGCCTCTCTATGTTGACGCTGACATCAAGCTCGTAGCTACTCAGGTAGAATACGAAAAGGATGCTATCGACGAAAACTATGACGCTATGGCTTCAAACCCTGTTATCATCAAGACAGCAGAGGATCTCGAAGCAGCTCTTGAGACAGCAACTCCCGGAAGCACACTTTCGCTTACAGGCACAGACTACGGAACTGTTGAACTCATCGGTAATCTTACCGATGTTACTATCGCAGCAGATCCCGCTACAGTCGTTGAATACGATATCAAGTCTACTGCCGTTCTCGAGAATGTAACTCTCAGCGGTATCAATGTTACATACTCGAAAACATCCGAAGCATACGTTGACGGCGGTCTTATCGAGATCGACGCAGGCGCTTCGGTAACAAATCTTGTTATCGAAAACGCTACGTTCAACGGCAGCGGCGGACGCTCGTCGGCAATAAGCTGCAGTGAGCCCAGCGCAGAGATCACTCTCAAAAGCTCTACGATCAACGGTCCCAAGTACGGTATTTACGCAAGCGCTCCTATGGCCGCAGTAACTATCGAAAACTGTACTATCAACAACGTAAGCTCATGGGTAGCTCTCTTCAATGGAAACGATGCAAACGGAACGACACTTACGATCACCGGCAATACCTTTGATAACTGCACAGGCGGTATTGCAAAGTATCTCGGCTCGCTTCCCGCGAATACATCCGTAACATTTAAAAACAATACTCTCACCGACAGCACAGGACATGACGGAAGCAGCGCTAAGTGGTTCACACTTCCCGGCGCGGCTACTGTTACCGTTTCGGGCAACACCCTTGACGGCACAGCTTGGACTCCCGGCACAGCTGAGGGTCTCGGCGCATAAAAGCGTTAAATCATACGCATAACATTAAAAAGCCTTGAGCGGATATCCGCTCAAGGCTTTCTTTATTTTATCAAGCTTGGATCAAAGACCGCGCTTAACGTATGATGTGTGGAGTATTTCGTGTGCCTTATGGCTGTTGGGTTCTCCGAGGAACTCATCGTAGAGCTTCTTAACAGCACTGTTTTCATGGGACTTTCTGAGGTCCATCTTCTTGTCAGCGTTGTAAAGAACCGATGCTCTGAGCTCGCGGAGGTTTACAGTGCTTCTTACCGTAGCATTCTGAACAGGCTGACCGCCGCCGTTTACACAGCCACCGGGACAAGCCATGATCTCGATGAAGTCAACTTCAACTTCGCCGCTCTTAACCTTGTTAAGAAGCTCCTTAGCATTCTTTGTTCCGCTTGCAACAGCAACACGAACGGTAATATCACCGAGAGTATATGTTGCAAACTTGATACCTGCGATACCGCGCACTTCTTCAAAGTCTACCTTTTCAAGCGGCTTGCCGAGGATAACCTCTGCAGCTGTACGCAGAGCCGCCTCCATAACACCGCCGGTAGCACCGAAGATAACGCCTGCACCTGAACCGATATCGAAAGGAACGTCAAACTTTTCGTCTGCAAGTCCCTTGAAGTTGATGCCTGCACGCTCGATAAGTCTTGCGAGCTCGCGTGTTGTGATAGCAATATCAACGTCCGGAACGCCTGCTGCATTCTGGTTATCACGCTGTACTTCAAACTTCTTGGATGAGCAAGGTACAGCAGATACGAATACGATATCCTTAGGATCAAGACCGTTCTTCTGTGCATAGTATGTCTTATACATAGCACCGAACATCTGCTGGGGGCTCTTACATGTGGAAAGATTTTCAGTGAATTCGGGGAAATAGTGTTCGCAGTACTTGATCCATCCGGGCGAGCAGGATGTCATCATGGGGAGAGTACCACCGTTCTTGACTCTGCCAAGGAACTCGGTTGCTTCTTCCATAATTGTAAGGTCTGCTGTGAGGTTCATGTCGTAAACGCCGTCAAAGCCGAGACGCTTCATTGCGGCAACCATCTTACCCTCAACATCTGTGCCGGGCTCATAGCCGAAGCACTCTCCGAGTGTCGCACGAACAGAGGGTGCAACACATACAGCAACGTGCTTTGTAGGATCTCCGATAGCATCAAGAACTCTCTGAGTGTCATCCTTTTCATAAAGAGCACCTACAGGACATGATACAACACACTGACCGCATGCGATACAGCTTGTTTCGGAAAGTGTTCTTTCAAAAGCAACACCGATGTGTGTATCAAAACCTCTGTCTGTAGCACCGATAACACCGATGTCCTGAACATTCTTGCAGGCACCGATACAACGACGGCAAAGGATACACTTATTATTGTCACGAACAAGGAACGGTGTGCTTGTATCAAGCTCATACTGAACGCTTTCGCCTTCAAAATGTCCTTCATCGCAACCATAGTCGTTTGCAAGCTTCTGGAGCTCACATGTTGTGCTTCGGATACAAGAGAGACATTTTCTTTCATGATTGGAAAGTACAAGCTCAAGGTTTGTCTTTCTTGCAGCGAGTACACGAGGTGTGTTTGTGAACACCTCCATGCCTTCGTTTACAGGATATACGCAGGCTGTTACAAGTCCGCGCGCGCCTGTTACTTCAACAAGGCAGAGACGGCAAGCGCCGATCTCATTTACGTCCTTGAGATAGCACAGAGTGGGGATGTCTACTCCCGCAAGTCTTGCCGCTTCGAGGACAGTGGAATCAGCAGGAACAGAATATGCTCTGCCGTTGATCTTTATATTTACGTTTTCCATTGTTTCAACAAGCTCCTTTCTTATTCCTTAATGATAGCGCCGAACTTACATTTTTCCATACAAGCTCCGCACTTGATACACTTAGCTGTATCAATAACATGAGGCTGCTTAACAGCACCGGAGATAGCGCCGACAGGACATACACGCGCACATGCTGTACAACCCTTACACTTATCTTCTACTATCTTATAGCTGAGAAGCTTCTTACATACGCCTGCGGGACACTTCTTGTCCTTAACGTGTGCAACATACTCATCGCGGAAGTAACGGAGTATGGAAAGAACGGGGTTCGGAGCTGTCTGTCCGAGACCGCAGAGAGAAGCGCTCTTAATGTATTCGCAAAGCTCTTCAAGACGGTCGATATCTTCCATTTCGCCTCTGCCGGATGTGATCTTTTCAAGAAGCTCAAGAAGTCTTCTTGTACCCACACGGCAGGGTGTACACTTACCGCATGATTCGTCAACCGTGAACTCGAGGAAGAACTTCGCAAGGTCGACCATACATGTGTCTTCGTCCATTACGATAAGTCCGCCCGAACCCATCATGGAGCCGATAGCGATAAGGTTATCGTAGTCGATAGGAGTATCGATAAGAGATGCGGGGATACATCCGCCGGAAGGACCTCCGGTCTGAGCCGCCTTGAACTTCTTGCCGTTCGGCACACCGCCGCCGATGTCTTCGATAACTTCACGAAGAGTTGTACCCATCGGGATCTCAACGAGACCGGTGTTGTGGATCTTACCGCCGAGTGCGAATACCTTTGTACCCTTGGACTTTTCGGTACCCATAGAAGTGAACCAATCTACGCCCTTAAGGATGATCTGTGTGATATTAGCATATGTTTCAACATTGTTGATAATGGTAGGCTTGCCGAAAAGTCCCTTTACTGCCGGGAACGGAGGACGGGGACGGGGCTCACCGCGGTTACCTTCAATAGAAGTAAGAAGAGCTGTTTCTTCACCGCACACGAATGCTCCGGCACCGAGTCTGAGCTCGATATCGAAATTAAAGCCTGTTCCGAAGATATCCTTACCGAGAAGTCCGTATTCACGAGCCTGGTTGATAGCGATCTCGAGACGGTTAACGGCGATAGGATACTCGGCTCTTATGTAGATGTAACCTTGATGTGCACCGATAGCATAGCCTGCGATAGCCATTGCTTCGAGAACTGCGTGAGGGTCACCCTCGAGGATAGAACGGTCCATGAACGCTCCGGGGTCACCCTCGTCGGCGTTACATACAACGTACTTTGTGTCATTTACCTGATCAGCCGCGAACTGCCACTTTCTACCTGTGGGGAATCCGCCGCCTCCGCGTCCGCGAAGTCCACTGTCAAGTATTGTCTTTATAACATCTGCAGGCTGCATTTCGGTAAGAACCTTACCAAGCGCTTCATATCCGCCTGTTCCGATGTATTCGTCGATGTTTTCGGGGTCGATAACACCACAGTTTCTAAGCGCAACACGGTGCTGCTTCTTATAGAATCTTGTGTCGCTGAGGGCAACGGTATCACCGGTATGCTCGCCGTCGGTCTCGTCATAAACAAGTCTGTCTACAACTCTACCCTTGAGAAGGTGTTCTTCAACGATTTCGGGAATATCCGCTGCTGTGACTCTGCTATAGAATGTACCCTCGGGGTAAACGATCATAACAGGGCCGAGTGCACAAAGTCCGAAACAACCGGTCTTTACAATCTTGATCTCTTCGGTAAGACCCTTTGCTTCAAGCTCTGTTGCAAGAGCGTCGGCTACGGCGATGCTTCCGGAAGAAGTACAACCCGTACCGGCACAAATCAGTACATGAGAACGTATCATTTTTTAATCCTCCGTTTTATGCATTTGTTTCTTTAAGGGTGTACTCGCTAACGACTTTACCGCC
Organism: Clostridia bacterium; assembly: GCA_017482465.1. Classification (GTDB taxonomy): domain Bacteria; phylum Bacillota; class Clostridia; order Oscillospirales; family CAG-272; genus UBA4717. The sequence continues at coordinate 106 of JAFUMW010000155.1, read as the reverse complement.
CTTTATGTGGTCGCTTACGATCTTAGCGACCTTGTCTGCTGTCATGTGAACATATGTCACCTTTTCTTCTCCTGCCTTGAACACCTCAACAACGGGCTCATACTGG
>JAFUMW010000154.1 GCA_017482465.1 Clostridia bacterium | reverse complement strand
GATGAGAAGCACCCGAAAGCCAAGTCTCCTTGGAGCCCGCGGGAGAAGTGAAGGGATTTGCAGAGAGATCCATGATCTTGTCGTAGTCGGCACTGTATACGATCTTCATATACTTGTTCTCAACTGCGTTGAAGCTAAGCTCATGAAGCGGTATTTTTAAAAGAACACTGTTGTTTCCGTAAGTACCGGGAGCGATCGTGAGCTTTACCCACTCCCCACCCTCCTTTTCGACAAGTGAATACTTAGCGTCGGATATCATTACTATGGATGAATCGGTAATAGCGCGTGCAGAGAGGAAATTACCTGAATCGGTAACTATCTCCGCGTTAAGAGTGGATGTGAGCTTGTCGTAAGATGTTATTGTTTCGTTTGCGCTTACACCTGTAAAGGGAAGCGTTGACACGAGCATTATCACAACAAGCAAAATTGAAATAAAACCTTTAAGTTTGATGTTCATTTTGTTTCCAACCTTTCTATAATATATACAGTAATTATATCAAAAAATACAAGTTTAGTCAATATATCCAACATTGTTAACCTTGCTAAAATTAGCGTCTGCATTTTGGCTATAATAACAAACGGTCTGCGTGATTCCGCAGACCGTTTAAGCTTATTTAGCAGTTCTTATAAAATCATCGAGAACAGCAATCTGAACAAGCACCGACTCTTTTGCAGGACCGCCGGTCACTTTGCGTCCGTTTACGCAAGTGTCAAGATCGATCGCCTCGTATACATCGGTATCAAATACAGGACATATCTGCCTGTACTCGTCAAGCGAAAGCTCCTCAAGCGTTGTGTCAAGCTCAATACAGCGGGCAACCAGAGTGCCTACAGCCTTGTATGCGTCACGGAAGGGAAGTCCGCGCTTTACAAGATAGTCAGCACAGTCGGTTGCATTGATAAAGCCCTTGGACGCGCTCTTACGCATAACATCAGCACGTACGGTCATAGTTGCGAACATCGAAGTGAACACATTTACCGAAAGTACAGTGTTGTCTATGGCGTCAAATATTGCTTCCTTGTCCTCTTGCATATCCTTGTTGTAAGCAAGAGGAAGCCCCTTCATAAGAGTGAGCAGTGTGATCAGCGAGCCGTAAACTCTGCCGGTCTTACCTCGTACAAGCTCGGCAACATCGGGGTTCTTCTTTTGAGGCATGATGGATGAGCCGGTCGAGAACGCGTCATCAAGCTCTATAAAGCCGAACTCGGACGAGCACCAGAGGATGATCTCCTCTGAGAAACGGCTCATGTGCATCATAAGTATCGAGAGCGCACTTGCAAGCTCAATAACAAAGTCTCGGTCGGAAACGCCGTCTATGCTGTTTCGTGTTACCGCAGGGAAGCCTAAAAGCTCAGCTACACGCTCGCGGTTTATCGGGTATGTCGTAGACGCAAGAGCACCCGAGCCGAGCGGCATTACATTCATTCTGTCAGCCGCGTCGCAGAGACGTGCGTAGTCGCGTCGAAGCATTTCTGAGTAAGCGAGAATATAGTGTGCGAAGGTAACAGGCTGTGCGCGCTGCAGATGCGTGTATCCCGCCATTACAGTGTCGATGTTTTCGTTTGCCTTGTCGCGTATTGCCTCGAGCAGTCCGAGAACAGCGGCTTTTACACGCTCTGTCTCGGCAAGCAGATACATCCTGATGTCAAGCGCTACCTGATCGTTACGGCTGCGCGCAGTGTGTAAGCGTTTACCCGTGTCTCCTATGCGCTCGGTAAGTATGGTCTCGATATTCATGTGGATATCTTCGGCATCGGCGGTGAATTCCACCTTGCCCGCCTCGATATCGGAGAGTATTTCTTTAAGTGCGGCGACGATCTTGTCAGCCTCGCTTTTGTCAATAATCCCGCATTCGCCGAGCATAGTCGCGTGTGCGACAGAGCCTGTGATATCCTGCTTGTACATAACCTTGTCAAAGGCTATGGATGAGTTAAAATCGTTTACGCCGCTGTCGATCTGCTTCTTAAAGCGGCCTGCCCACATTTTCATATATGTAAGCTCCTTTCGTTATATCTGTGCAACGCCGGTCTCACGTGCCGCCTTGGCAACAGCCGCCGCAACCGCCGGTACTACTCTTGTGTCAAAAGGCTCGGGAAGAATGTAGTCGCGCGAAAGCTTATCGCCTACGAGCGAGGCAAGTGCCTCGGCAGCCGCTTTTTTCATTTCTTCATTGATCCTTGATGCTCTCACGTCAAGAGCACCTCTGAATACTCCGGGGAAAGCGAGAACATTGTTTATCTGATTGGGATAATCGCTTCTACCGCTTCCGACAACCGCCGCACCTGCCGCGATTGCCTCCTCGGGCATGATCTCGGGTACGGGATTTGCCATAGCAAAGATTATTGGATCACGGTTCATCGTCTTTATCATATCGCCCGTAAGAAGCCCGGGACGTGAAACGCCCAAAAATACGTCTGCACCCTTGATAACCTCGGCAAGCGTTCCGTCAATACGCTCGGGATTGGAAATAGCGGCGAGCCTTTCATGTTCTGCGTGCTGTCCGTCCTTGCCGGGGATAAGCGCGCCGTTTTTGTCCATGAAAATTAGATTTTTGACTCCGTACTCAAGGAAAAGTCTGCCGATCGCACAGCCTGCCGCGCCTGCACCGTTTACAATGACCTTGACCTCATCGATCTTCTTGTCAACAAGCTTAAGCGCGTTGATGAGCGCGGCGGTCGCAATAATAGCCGTACCGTGCTGATCGTCATGGAAAACAGGGATAGAACATTCTTCAATGAGCCTGCGTTCGATCTCAAAGCATCTCGGAGAGCCGATGTCCTCGAGATTTATACCGCCGAAGCTGCCCTCTAAAAGCTTGACCGTTTTTACGATCTCATCAGAGTCCTTGCTTTTTATACAAAGCGGGATAGCGTCGATATCGCCAAACTCCTTAAAGAGCAGACATTTCCCCTCCATAACAGGCATACCGGCTTCAGGCCCGATGTCTCCGAGCCCGAGGACAGCCGTTCCGTCGGTGATGACCGCGACCGTGTTGTGGCGTCTTGTAAGCTCATATGACTTGCTTATATCCTTTTGTATCTCAAGACAGGGCGCAGCAACGCCGGGTGTGTACGCGAGAGAAAGTTCCTCGCGGGTCTTAGCATGAGTTCGAGCACAAACTTCGATCTTACCGCGCCATTCATAATGCTTTTTTAATGATTCTTTGCTGTAATCCATCGTTATCCTTCTTTCAAAATTTAACTATAATATATTTTACAATTTTTTGGCGATAAAATCAAGCCCTTTTTAATATTTAGTCAACTTTCCTCAAAATAACGCGTTTTCAATAGCTAAATCCGCAAAAACTATTGTTGCGGCTGAAGCCGCTGACAATAAATATAAGGAAATAAAAACATGAAAATAAAAAACAGGATAATTACACTTGCAACAGTGCTTGTCTGCCTTGTGTCTTTTATGAACACCGCTTTTGCGGCAGACGGCGTTGTTCATTGGTATGTAAAAAACAACAAGGACCACAGACGGCCGGCACTTGAGGGTGATCTTTCGCTCATAAACGGGCACAATGCATCATATATCGGTGCTGATGAAAAGGTGATCTATCTCACCTTTGACGCGGGATATGAGAACGGAAATGTTGCGCGTATACTGGACACACTGAAAAAGCATGATGTAAAAGCGGCGTTTTTCGTGCTTGAAAACCTAATAAAACGCGACACCGATCTTGTAAAACGAATGGCATCCGAGGGACACCTTGTCTGCAATCATACGGCAAGCCATAAAAACATGTCGCTTGTTACCGATAAGAACACCTTTGCCTCAGAGCTTGAAGCTCTCGAAAAGGTGTACACCGAGTACACGGGAAATACACTCGCAAAATACTACCGTCCTCCCGAAGGCTCGTTCAACGAAAGCAATCTTATACACGCAGATGAACTGGGATATCACACGGTCTTCTGGAGCTTTGCATACGCCGATTGGGACAATAATAAACAGCCCGATACAGAAAGAGCACTTGATAAGATAATGTCACACATCCACAACGGCGAGATCATGCTTCTGCATCCGACAAGTGCTACCAATGCGGCTATACTCGACACATTGCTTACCCGCCTTAAATCTGAAGGATACCGCTTCGGTACACTCGATGAACTCAGATGCACAAGCTGAGAGCAACGCTTATATTGATTTGTGTCATAGCAGCACTGACACTGTGCTTGCATGCCGATGATTCAAGATCGGCAAGAAGCGTTTTTTACAGTTTTTTTACCGATGAAAAGGTGATTGCTCTCACCTTTGATGACGGACCTCATAAATACAGAACGAACGAGATACTTGATATTCTTTCCGAAAACGATGTGAAAGCTACCTTCTTTGTTGTAGGTGTAATGGCGGAGGAATACCCCGATGTCATACGCCGTACGCTCGCAGAGGGACATGAGATAGGAAATCATACCTATAACCATTCAAAAATGAAAAAGCTTTCGGCTGAAAAGCTGAAATATGAGCTTGAAAGAACGGAAGAGGTCCTTTTTGAGATATGCGAATACAGACCAAAGCTGTTCAGACCGCCCGAGGGATGGTGCTCGGACAGCATCGCATCTGCCGCAGGCGAGCTTGACTATGATGTGATCTTGTGGAATATAGACACCCTGGACTGGGCACACAATGAAGTCGGAAAGATATGCGAATGTGTAAGTACCGGCATAAGACCCGGAAGCATAATCCTGTTTCACGATTATGTTTCGGGAGACAGCTCTACCGTCGATGCACTTAAGCTGCTTATCCCTGAGCTTAAAGCTGACGGTTACAGATTCGTTACAGTATCTGAACTGATAAATATGCACAGAGGGATGACATGAGAAGGCGCGTAAGGGAAGCGGTGATACTGTTTCTCTCCTCGGTCATGTTTGCACTCGCACTGAATGTCTTTCTTATCCCGTCGGAAATAGTGGCAGGAGGATTTTCGGGACTTGCCATAATACTCAATATATTGTTTAATATGCCTGTCGGATTTACGGTGATACTGTTGAATATCCCGTTTCTGGCGGCAAATGCGAGACTTCACGGCAAAGGATATATAAAACGGGCGTTTATCGGGGTAATGCTGACAGGCATAATGTCGGAGTTCCTTTCCGATCTCGGGCAGATAAGCGATAACCGAGTAGTGAACGCAGTGCTCGGCGGAGCGCTGATGGGCGCGTCGCTCGGATGCATATTTGCGCTCGGCTACACCACAGGCGGCACAGATCTCGCCGCGACTCTGATAAGAGTGAAATACAGCTCTCTCGGACTCGGTACAGCACTTTTTATATGCGATTTTGCAATAATCATGCTTGCTC
>JAFUMW010000153.1 GCA_017482465.1 Clostridia bacterium | reverse complement strand
TTTCGATGTTATCGCAGAGGTAGCGGCGGAAGAAAACTATATCAAGCCCGATGACGTCAAGAGACTTATCGCATTCAGAAACAATCCCTCCGACGAAAGCTGGATAAAGGCTTGATCAAGAGCTGTAATTTACTTTGATATATTAGGGAGTAATTACATGAGAAGTCTTATGAATCCTCTCGATCTTTCGGTCGAGGAAATTGATGAACTTATAGATACGGCGAACGACATAATCGAAAACCCGGCTGATTACTTTGAAAAATGCAAGGGCAAAAAGCTTGCGGTGCTTTTTTACGAGCCGTCCACACGTACGCGACTTAGCTTCGAAGCGGCTATGTATGAGCTCGGCGGAGAGGTACTCGGGTTTTCGGAAGCCAACAGCTCGTCGGCTGCAAAGGGTGAGAGCGTTTCGGACACTGCAAAGACCGTAAGCTGTTACGCCGACATTATCGCAATGCGCCACCCGCTTGAGGGTGCGCCTTATGTTGCGTCGCGTGCCGGCTCGATACCTGTTATAAATGCGGGTGACGGAGGACACAATCACCCGACACAGACCCTTGCCGATCTGCTTACGATAAGCCGTGAAAAGGGAAGACTTAATGATCTGACCATCGGCTTTTGCGGCGATCTTAAATTCGGCAGGACCGTTCATTCGCTTATCACCGCGCTCTCTCGCTATACGGGTATCCGAGTTGTTCTTATCTCCCCCGATGAGCTCAAGCTTCCCGGCTATATCAGACGCGATGTTCTTGAAAAGAACGATATCCCTTATACGCAGACCGAGGACCTCGTTTCTTCTATCCCCGAGCTTGATATCCTCTATATGACGCGTATACAAGGCGAGAGGTTTTCCGACAGAGACGAGTATAACCGACTCAAGGACAGTTATATTCTTACTACCGATAAGCTTGAGGGTGCAAAGAGCGATCTTGCTGTCATGCACCCCCTGCCCCGTGTTAATGAGATCAGCATAGCAGTGGACGATGATCCTCGTGCATGCTACTTTAAGCAGGTGAGAAACGGAAAATATATCCGTATGGCATTGATACTTAAGCTTTTGGGGCTCAGCAAGAGCAAGCATGAGATCATTGAACAGACTGACAAGTCTGTTTATGTAAAGAATATACTCACGTGTAAAAATCCGCGTTGCATAAGCTCATGCGAGCAGGAACTTGCACATATATTCAAGCTTACAGACCCTGAAGCGGGCGTATGCAGATGTATTTACTGCGAAGCGATCGCTGACAAGCGTTTTGATTATATCGCAGGCGAGGTCATTAAGGCATAAAAGTAACAGCTTGTACATATAATGGGTATTAAAAAAGGGTAAACCGAGTGAAAGGAAGTGCAGACCATGACAAAATCAAGGATCGCGTCACTTATCACTCTGTTTGCCCTTGTTTTAGTGATCACGGCACAGATGTATGTCTTAAATTCACAGACATCCCTTTGCCGTGACGACTATTCATATTCGTATACCTTTGCGGTCACCGAAAACAAATTCAGAATAGAAAATTTCAGACAGGTAATAGAATCACAGATAAATCACTACAGGGTGTTAAACGGCAGAGCTGTCACACATACGCTTGCACAGACGTTTTTGATCTTTGATAAGTACGTGTTCGATATTTTTAATACCGCCGCTTTTGTCGCGTTGCTCTTACTGATCTCATTTCACGCTTCGCCCGAAAGACGTTGCGGAAGTCCTGTGATGTTGCTTGCCGCTTTTATTGGGCTGTGGTTTTTTACTCCTGCGTTCGGAGACAGCTATTTATGGCTCACAGGCGCGTGTAATTACCTTTGGGGTATATTTATCATACTTTTGTACTTGATACCGCAGAGCGCGGCATATTCGGGCGTGAGAGCGCCTGCGCTTACAACACGTATCGTGCTGACTCCTTTATATTTTATTCTCGCAGTGATAGCCGGAGCAACAAATGAAAATACAGGCGCGGCGCTGATCGTGATGAGCCTGTTGTTTATTGTTGCAAACGCGCTCAAGCACAGAAGATACCCCTTTATGAGTACGGTCGGACTTGTCGGCAATATATTAGGCTTTTTGTTTATGATTCTTGCGCCCGGCCAGTCGGCCAGACTTGAAAGTAGCGGCGGATTCGGAAATATTGCCGTATGGCTCGAGCGTTTTAAGAACATAAGCGAGGATTTTTTTAAGTACCACAAGCTTTTCATGCTTGTACTTGTGATACTGATCGTTGTTGCGATAGTACGAAAAGTAAAGCTTGCAAAGCTGATCCGTCCTCTGATATTCTTGGTCGGTACGCTTGCATCGGTCTATTCGATGATATTATCCCCTTATTTTCCGGCGCGAGTGTGGAGCGGACCGACTGTACTGTTTACGCTTACGCTGATATCTTTTGCATCGGCAGTACTGCCCGAACAGCTCGGACGCCGCGGACAAGTTGTCGTGTGTGTTATCTGCTGTATGCTCGGTTATGTATTCGCTCAAAGCTATGAGCAAGCGTATAAGGATATAACCGCTGTCAAAAGCGCAGTTGAAGCGCGTATTGAGGTGATAGAGGAACATAAAGCGCAGGGGATATCCAAGGTCGCACTTGAGAATATTTGCGATAACTCCCGATTTACGCCGTATGTTGACTTCGGCGAGCTCAATGATGACCCCAAGACATGGCCGAACACCGCGATAGCAATGTACTTCGGCTTGGACGAAGTAAGAAAGAAATGAAAATATATCCCCGACTGTCAGAACCGCTAAGATCGGACAACACCCTCCTATGGTATAAAAACATAGGAGGGTGTTTTTTGCCAAGAAATTATCATAAGGAACGACCAAAGATCGAAAATTAAAACCTTGGAGATAAAAACAAAACCGACTTCGCTTGAAAAACGAAGTCGGTTTGTTGCTTATTACTTACCATAAGGGGGTGATTTTTGTGCTGTGATCAAATCTGTGGCACAAAAAGCTTCGAAGGATATTTGTTTATTCTGCTGTATTGACAAGTGCCGCGGGGAGCGGAAAGTCGCCGACAAATTTGAAATACTTGCCATCCTTTACGCATTTATAGGTGACATTTTCGATTATTTCATGATCCTTGCTTCTTATCTCGGCTTCGACAGTATAGATATCGCCGACGGTGCTGTAACCTGTAAAAAAGAGAATTCTGTTATCATATGAGCAAAGCGCATCGGTATCACAGCAACGGTAGAGAACACCGTCTTGTTCGATAAAGAGCGGCACACCGCTTTTGTTTACCTTTGTGTTTATTAATTTCTCGGTAAGCTCGCTGTCAAAATACATACTTAGATTCTGTCTCAATTCATCAAGTGATGCCGAGCCGGAGGTTGGCAAAAGGTCACTGTTTTCGGTTAAGGGAAGATAAGTTGCTCCGTTATATGTAATTGCATCATCCGAGCTGTAAGCTATGTCTTTGTTTCCTTCCCAAAGCCAAGCCGCGGCTCTTTCTGCCTGTACAAACGCATCGGCAATAGGACGCGCATATTCAAAGGACACGCTGTTTTCGTTATAAAGCGAGTCGGGTGAGGTAAATGTGTCAAATACCCAACGCTTGTCAAGTATCGATTCACCCTCCCAGACAAGCTCAAGCTTTTGCGGTGATATGCCGGTTAGATGCGAGAACGGCTCGTACTCATAAACATCCACATTTCGTGTCAGGAGAGCAGTATAATCCCCTGTTTTTTCTACATTGAACGTGGAGCCTCGTGCGTGAATATTGCTGCCTCTTGCACCGGGCGACACATATAGCCTGCCCTCTATTTCGGTGTATTGCTTACCGTTTCCGACGCGCTCCTCAATAAGTTCAGTACAAAGACGATCGCTGAAGCATTCCTTGAGTCGAGCGGTAAGCTCATCGAGCGTTGTAATATCGTCAACCGGATAATATCGTTGATCATCAATGTCAATGTATTCAGACTTGCTAACGGTCGGAAGCGTGCAAATATAAAACCATCCCCACACATCGCTCGCTTTTTTATAAAGCTTGACCACATCATCAATGGTGGGAGCAAGCGGTATCACATCATCAAGGGTCAGATCCGGGTCAACAAGAGGACCGCCGCCCGGAGTGTATGTCATGCCGTTGTACTTGCCCGATACGGGTGAGAATACCTCATCGGAAGGATCATCCGTATGTGTGCTTTCGGCTTCACTTACACTTTCGGTTTCACTTACGCTTTCGCTCACTGTATCGCTTTCACTGAATGTATCACTTTCGGTCACGTTTGACTTGCCATTACATGATGCCAACGTGAGCAGTATAGTCAGAGCAGTGAGTAATAATATGATCCTTTTTGTCATGCTGTCGCCTCCTAAACTATGTCAAATATAAGCGATCTCTTTTCGGGTACAGAGCTTGTTATTGATACAGCGTTGTTAAATATGCGCGCACCGTTTTCGGCAAGCTCGGGTGAGCTTGTGTGAAGTAAAGCGATCGTTTCACCGCGCAAAACCTCGTCACCCGTTTTCTTTATCAGTGTAATGCCTGCAAGCGGATCTATCTTCGATGCTTTGTCTACACGTCCGGCTCCGAGTGCTGTGCTTGCAAGTCCTATCGCCTCGGTGTCCATAGCAGAAACATAGCCCGAAGACTCTGCCTTTACCTCGTAAGTGACGCTCGCTTCACCGAAAAGCTCGGGAGCGGTAATATAGCGTGTATCTCCGCCTTGTGTACCTATCCATTCCTTGAACTTTTCGTATGAAGCACCCGAAGCGAGTGTTTCGCGCGCAAGCGAGATGCCCTCATCGTCAGATATGCCTCTTATCATAGCCGTAAGAAGTCCGGCAAGCGTTACCGCAACCTCACGCAGATCATCAGGCCCTCTGCCGCGAAGCACGTCTATCGCTTCCTTTACCTCGAGTACGTTTCCGACTGCATTACCCAGCGGTTTATCCATATCTGTAAGTACGGCGCGTACGTTTCTGTTGCATCGTCTGCCGATATCGGTCATCATACGGGCAAGCTCGTAAGCCTCTTCGGTCGTTCGTAAAAATGCACCGCTTCCTACCTTTACATCAAGCACGATATTGTGTGAGCCTGCCGCGAGCTTTTTGCTCATAATGCTCGATGCAATAAGCGGCGCACAGTTTACCGTTGCGGTAACATCCCGCAAAGCGTACATCGACTTGTCGGCAGGGGCAAAGCTTGCACTCTGACCTATGACAGCGATACCGATCTTTTCGACCTGTTCAAGAAAATTGGCAGGGGAGAGCTCGCACTTGTATCCGGGTATGCTTTCAAGCTTGTCGACCGTTCCGCCTGTGTGACCGAGTGCGCGCCCTGACATCTTTGCAACCTTTCCGCCAAGTGCGGCTACCGTGGGTGCGATGATAAGCGTCGTTTTGTCGCCCACGCCGCCTGTGCTGTGCTTGTCAGCAGAAAGACTGCCGAACATCGAAAGATCGAGCGTATCACCGGAATTTGCCATGGAGTCGGTAAGCAATGCGGTCTCATGAGGGGTCATACCTTTGAAGTATGCAGCCATCAAAAAGGCGGAAAGCTGATAATCGGGTATGTTGCCGCTTGCAACACCGTCTACGAGGAATTTTATCTCGTTTTCGCAAAGCTCAGCTCCGTCCCGCTTTTTTCTTATAAGTTCAAGATAGTTCATAAAATCTCCGTATATGCTATTTCAAAATTTCCAATGCAAAGCTTTTGCCGGTCGTTTCAAAGTCGATATCAAGAAGCTCGCAGACCGTGGCGGCAATATCGGCAAAGCTTTTCCTTGTGCCGAGGTCTACAGGCCTGATCCTGCGTCCGTACACAAGAAGCGGCGTATACTCGCGTGTGTGGTCGGTGCTTGTGTCTCCGGGGTCACAGCCGTGATCGGCGGTTATCATAAGAATATCATCTTCGCTCATCGACGATATAAATTCAGCGATCTCCTTGTCAGCTTGAGTCAGTGCTGACGCATACCCGTCAATGTCATTTCTGTGACCGTAAGCAGAGTCAAAATCCACAAGATTAGTAAAGCATAGACCGTCAAAATCAGTGTCAAGCATGCTCTGAGTAAGCTTCATTCCATCACTGTTGGACTTTGTGTACTCATATTTTGTGATTCCGCGTCCGGCAAAAATATCGTTGATCTTTCCGACAGCGATAACATCCTTGCCCGCAGCTTTTATAGAATCAAGCATCGTAATATCTGTCGGCTCAAGTGAATAGTCATGCCTGTTCGGGGTGCGTTTGTAGTCAGGGTACTCGCCTACAAACGGTCTGGCGATAACGCGTCCGACAGCGTGCTGTCCGCACAGCATCCTACGCGTAGTTTTGCAGTATCCATAGAGCTGTTCAAGCGGTATGACATCTTCATGCGCCGCGATCTGAAAAACGCTGTCGGCCGATGTGTATACGATCAGCGCTCCGGTCTGTATATGCTCGCGTCCGTAGTCGCGGATAACCTCTGTTCCGGAATAAGGCTTGTTGCAGATCACTCGTCTGCCGGTAAGCTGTTCAAACTCGGCTATGACATCGGAGGGAAAGCCGTCGGGGTAGGTCGGGAGAGGCTCGTTTGAAACTATGCCGGCGATCTCCCAGTGACCGATGGTCGTGTCTTTGCCTTTCGAGCATTCGCTCATACGCGCAAACGCGGCGAGAGGAGCATTTGCCTTGCCGAGATATCCGTTACCTTCGATATTTCCGATACCGAGTGAGATAAGTGTAGGAATACTAAATTTTTCGGATCGTGATATGCTTTTTAATGTGTTTGCACCCGTATCACCGAAATCAGCGGCATCGGGAAGTTCTCCGATACCGAGACTGTCGAGTACAATAAGAAATATACGCCTTTTACTCATTTACACTTCTCCATGTCAACAGCAGTATCAAGTGCTATCTCCATCATTTGTACAAAAGTGGTCCTGCGCTCATCGCTGGTTGTTGCCTCGCCCGTGAGCAGATGGTCGGACACGGTGCAAACAGCGAGAGCACGCTTGCCGGCACGCGCCGCGTTCATATAAAGAGCCGCCGCTTCCATTTCAACTGCAAGTACACCCATTTTGCGCCATGCGTCGGTAACCGATGGGTCATCATTATAAAACCTGTCTGTCGAAAGAATATTTCCCACATGATATACGGCGCCGTTTTTCTCAGCATTGTCAATTGCCGTTTTCAAAAGGGTGTAGTCGGCTGTAGGGGCAAACATGCCGGGCAGTGAATATTGGTTTGCAAAATTCGAATCTGTGCACGCACCCATTCCAATAACTATCTCGCGAATATGGATATTTTCACTCATTGCACCCGCCGAGCCGATGCGGATGATATTGCTGACATCAAAAAAATTGTAAAGCTCATACGAGTATATTCCGATCGAGGGCATTCCCATTCCGCTTGCCATTACAGACACGCTGACTCCCTTGTATTTTCCCGTGTAGCCCTGTATTGAACGCACGTTATTTACAAGATGAGCATCTGTGAGAAAGTTTTTGGCAACAAACTCGCTTCTGAGTGGGTCACCGGGCATAAGTACCGTTTTCGCAAAATCAGACGGTACAGCATTGATGTGAGGGGTAGGGTAGTTCTTCATAAAATCTCCGTTTTACATTTGTGATTCAAGTATGTGTGTATCAATAACCGCTTGTCGATTCATTCTTTACGAGCTTGACGATCCTGCTCGTACCGAGACGAGAAGCTCCGAGGTTGATGAAATCTTCAGCATCGGCAAGCGAAGAAATGCCGCCCGCCGCCTTGATCTTGACATGGTCGGCTATGTTCTGCTTAAATAGGATGATATCCTCACGCGTAGCACCTCCGACAGAGAAGCCGGTCGATGTTTTTATATAGTCTGCCCCGGATTCGCTTACGATCTTGCACATTTTTATTTTTTCGTCATCTGTGAGCAGACATGTTTCGATTATCACCTTGAGTACACGGCATCCGCATGCCGCCTTGACCGCGCGTATTTCTGAGAGTAACTCATCATATTTGGCGTCTTTGAGCAATCCGAGATTGATGACCATGTCGATCTCATCAGCACCGTTTGCGATCGCATTTGCCGCCTCGAAACACTTGGCTTCGTTAGTCATATATCCGTTGGGAAAGCCTATGACAGTACATATACGCACTCTTGAGCTTGCGTACTCTGCAGCCTGTTTGACAAAACAAGGCGGTATGCATACCGATGCTGTCTTGTAGGTTATCCCATCGTCAATAATTTGCTTGATATCCGAAAATCTTGCTGTGGGAGATAAAAGTGTGTGGTCTACCTTCGAGAGGATGTCGTTGATGTTCATAAATTACCTCTAATATACTATTCAATAATTCAGTATAACATATTTGAAAGGATTTGTAAAGAGCTGACTGTCAATAAATGGAAAAGACGCGGACTTTTGTCCGCGTCTTTATGACATTATTATGCCCAGCTCATTGTTGTGGGCTTGGGATCGCTTATGATAGCCTGTTTCAAGAAGTCTACAGCCTTCTTGAGACCTTCGTCGATGGACATGAGGCTGTCTTCATGTTCAATGCTCATTACCTTGTCATATCCGACAAGTCTGAGGTTGGAGGCGATGTCACGCCAGTATGCAAGATCGTTACCGAAGCCGACTGTTCTGAATACCCACGCGCGGTTGATCTCGTCGCCGTAGTGCTTGGTGTCGAGAACGCCGTTCTTTGCTGTATTGTACTTGTCGATCTTGGTGTCCTGTGCATGGAAGTGGAAGATAGCATCCTTAAGCTCACGGATAACTGCAACAGGATCCATACCCTGCCAGATAAGATGCGAGGGGTCAAGGTTTGCACCGAGATTGTCACCGCAAGCATTTCTGAGCTTTAAGAGTGTTTCGGGGTTGTAAACGCAGAAGCCGGGATGCATTTCAAAGGCTACCTTAACACCGTGATCCTTGGCAAACTTTGCGTTTTCCTTCCAATAGGGAATGAGAACCTCGTTCCACTGATAGTCGAGAACCGCAAGAAAATCTTCCGGCCAGGGAGCAACAGCCCAGTTCGGATATTTTGCACCGGGATGGTCGCCGGGGCATCCTGAGAATGTTATGACCGTATCAACACCCATCTTTTCAGCAAGAAGCACGCTGCTTACAAAGTCATCGTGGTACATCTTGGCTGTAGCCTTATCGGGATGAACGGGGTTGCCGTGTGTAGCAAGAGCGCAGGGCTCGATGCCGTGCTTTTCAAAAAGCTTCATAAACTCAGCGTAAGCGGACGCGTCGTTTAAGAGGACTTCGGGATCGCAGTGAGCCTTACCCGGATATCCGCCCGCGCCGATCTCAACAGCTTCAACGCCGAGAGAGGAGAGGATAGCAAGAGTTTCGTCAAGGCTCTTCTGACCGTAAAGGTTAGCAAGTACACTTAATTTCATTTGTTTATATCCTTTCAAAATTAAAATCGTTAGAGGAAAATACTTCCTGTAATAATGTTACTATAAATAAGCAAAAAAGTCAAGCGAAAAGTGAATTTTTATTGCGAATATCATCTGTAATATGAGTAATACGCAATAATAGTGCGGAAACGTCCGTCATGCTCGAGATCGTGACCTGTCAGGACTACACCGTCGAGTGACATAAGATCATTTGCGCTAAGATCTTCAATTTTGCATCTAAACTCAATATCAAAGCTGGAAAAGACCAAAAGCTCGTCATCTTTGATGTTGATAGCACCGGCACGTCCTACGACCTCATCTACATTGTCGATACGTTCGGTCACATATTTGATGGCTTT
>JAFUMW010000152.1 GCA_017482465.1 Clostridia bacterium | reverse complement strand
GAACAGTTCTCTCATTGCAGTGTTGATAGCGTCACATACAAGGTCTGTATTTAATGCTTCCAGAACGGTTCTGCCCGGAAGAATCTCAGATGCCATCGCTGCGGAGTGGGTCATACCGGAACATCCGATGGTCTCTACGAGAGCCTCTTCGATGATACCGTCCTTAACATTAAGGGACAGCTTACATGCACCCTGCTGAGGAGCGCACCAGCCCACACCGTGAGTGTAAGCCGAAATGTCGGTGATTTCCTTTGCCTTCACCCATTTGCCCTCTTCCGGGATGGGTGCGGGACCGTGGTGGGGACCCTTGGCAACAACACACATGTTTTCTACTTCATGTGAATAGATCATTGTTATATCTCCTTTTATTTAATTCAGGCATTAACCTGTTTTTAACTGATTACTTGATGATCTCGCCGTAGCATTCGCCAAAAGCGCAAGCGGCATTGGCTTCATCGGTGTCGATGTGCATAGCAGCGGCAAACTTGGGGCTTACACGACATACTACATCACCGAACACAGTGGAACGGTCGTTGTTTGTAACCTTAACGGAAACTATCTGCTTGTCTTCAACGCCGAACTTTGCGGCATCATCGGGAGTAAGGTGGATGTGGCGCTTTGCGATGATAACGCCTTCAGCAAGCTCGACCTCACCTTCTGGTCCAACGAGCTTTACGGGAGCAGAGCCGTTTGTGTCGCCGCTTTCGCGTACGGGAGCGGTAACTCCGAGTGTACGAGCATCCGTAAAGGAAACTTCAACCTGAGAAGCAGGTCTTGCAGGTCCGAGAATGCTAACGCCTGCGATAGTTTTCTTGGGACCTACGAGGTCAACGCGCTCTGAGCAAGCAAACTGACCGGGCTGGCTTAAGTCCTTCTTGTTTGTAAGGGTGTGTCCCTTACCGAAAAGGATTTCGATGTGTTCTTCGGTAAGATGAACGTGTCTTGCCGAGGTTTCGATCAAAATTTTGTTATCCATTTTGTTCGCCTTTCTTTAGTTGATTAAATTTTAACAAATATATTATACTACAAAAAAATCAAAAAGTAAAGAATGAAACGCACATATTTTGCAAAAACTATAAAAGAATTTTAACTAATTTTACCGAATTGGGGATGAAAATGATAAAAGAGAACGAAAAAGACACCGAAACATCCGCTTTTGATAACAAAAACGGCACAGGTGATATGCTTGACAATATCGAGAAAAGCGGAAGCATCACGGCAGGTTCAAACGGTGTAAACATTCACTGCCTGACAATAATCGGACAGATCGAAGGGCATTACGTCCTTGATAATACCCAGAAAGCTACCAAGTACGAGCATATAATCCCCCTTCTCACCGCGATAGAGGAGGGAACACAGATCGACGGTCTGCTGATCGTGTTAAATACACAGGGCGGAGACGTTGAGGCGGGACTTGCGCTTGCCGAGCTTATCGCGAGCATGAAAAAACCGACCGTGTCGCTCGTGCTGGGCGGCGGACACTCGATCGGCGTACCGCTTGCAGTGTCGGCAAAGCGCTCGTTTGTAGTACCGAGCGCGACTATGACCATACACCCCGTGCGTACAACAGGACTTGTCGTCGGTGTTCATCAGTCATTTGCATACTTTGCGCGCATGCAGGACAGAATATGCAGCTTTATTTCCGCGCACAGCAGAATATCAAAGGAAAAGCTGTCCGAATATATGCTTCGCACCGACCAGATAGCGACCGATGTCGGCAGTATCATCGACGGGAAAGAAGCGGTAAATTGCGGACTTATCGACGGTATTGGCGGACTTGACGCCGCGCTGGCAGCACTTCATGAGATGATAGGCGAAAAGTAAAAACAGCCTCCGCTATCTGTTTTAGCGGAGGCTGTTTTCATTTGATCATATCTATAACAAGCCTTGCATCATTTTTGGCAAGCTCACAAAATTCTTCCGACTTTTTTTCAAGCGCCGACCTAACAGCGTCAGCATTTTCTATTATCTCAACAGCCATTTTTATTATATCGTCTGCCGTAAAAGTACGCACATCCGCAAGCTTATCTTCGCCGATATACCGCATAAACGAATCTACCTTTTTGTCGTATGATACGCCGATCATCGGCACACAGTGCGACGCCGCGAATATAAGCAGATGCAGACGCATACTCAAGGCAAACTCGCACATGTCAAGTATGCCGCACAGCTCACTTGCCGAAAGCCCGGACATTATCCGTCCTGCACCCGCCTGCTTTTGTACGCGTTCGGTGATATCGTTGTCGACCTCGCTCTGGAACGGAACAAATATCGGAGTAAGCGAATATTTTTCACTTATCTCCCCGACCGCGCGGGAAAGCTCGCTTACCACTCTGTCATCGTAGCTTGTCTTTGAACCGTCAAGCGTGTTACCGCTTCTGACAGATACCATAAAATATCTGCCTGCCGGGTCAAGACCTTCACGGGCAAGAACAAACTCTATCCATTTCGGATCGGTGTCGAGTCTGTTGAACGCAGGGTCAGCGCTTATTAGAGCACGTTCAGCCGCATTATGGCAACCGATCTCCTTTATAAGCTCGAGCGACTCGGGATCGCGAAGAGTTATCATATCGGCAGAATCTATTACCTTTGCGGCAAGCTTCATACTGCGTTTGTCGTAAAGCGGGCCTATGCCGTTGGCATAAAGCGCGAGCTTGAGTCCCATTTTCTTTGCGAGCTTCATAATGAATGTATAGTAAAACAAGCTCTTTCGGCTAGTTCCGTCCTGTATGAGATTTCCGCCGCCGTTAATAAGAAGCTTTGCATGCTTCATCTCGGCGATTATTGCCGGGATGTTGTATCTGTTTACGGTGCGAGCACCGTAAAGTGAGCGCATCTTTTTTGAATTAGAGGAAAGCACAGTTATCTTTATATCCGGCTTTTCATGGCGCAGGGAAGCAATAAGAGAACGCAAAAGCGTATCGTCTCCGAGGTTTGCAAAGCCGTAGTATCCGCTTATGATTATGTCGCCGCGCTCGCTCATCCGAGAGCCGCAGTTTTCATAAACGGCAAGATAATCGCCCGCCATCTTTGCTACAGAATAGTATTTTTTTACTACCTCATGATTGTAATTTCCGATAGCTTCAAGCTCGGTCTTATCTGCCGAGAGAAGAGCGCACACATCATTTACGATCATGTCACCGTCGGGTATGACCTCGCCGCGGCAGGTGAAGTTGTTGGCGCGTGCAAGCTCAAGCTTGCTTTCTTCAAATATGCCCATGTAGCCCTGTGCACCTGCGAGAACTGTCGGGCGTTTTGCCGCCATAGCTTCAAGCGCGGCACGCGATACACCGACGAAAACGTCACACATAGCCGTAAAGCTTGAGATATCGGTGCGCGGACCTGTAAGAGTGACGCATTTGTATCCCGCAAGCTCGTTTGATCTTTCGGCGTTAGCCTTGAGCTGTTCAAAAGCAGTACCGCCGCCGACGATCATTACCTGTGTGCCCGGGTGTCTTTGAGCGATCTTGTACGCGTTTTCGGCAAGCACAAGCGCCGCATGGGCGACCTCCTTGTCGATACGTCCGACATAAAGCACTCGCTTTGCATCCTTATCAAGCGCAAACTCGGTGAGTATAGGTGTGATATCGCGCTCACAGGTGAACTTTTCGGTGTCGATACCGTTTATCGTGACCGAAATGTTATCTGGATTCGAGCCATAGTTCTTGATCAGATAATTCTTAAGGTCATGGCTGACCGCAAGCTGATACTCGCCCCAGTTTGTTATTTTTTTGTAAAATGCTGTTACCTTAAAGTCATAATGTGCGGTCGTAATGAACTTAAAACCAAGCTTTTTTGCAAGCCTGCCGCATATAGCTGCCGGTATGCGCGCATGTGCGTGTACTATGTCGAAGTTCTCGCGCTTTATAAGCTTTTTAAGGCCGATATAAGACTTTATAAGCGACCGTGGGTCTTTTGAACCGAGCGGAAGATTTACGTGCGAGATACCGTGCTCGGTAAGCTCCTTTTCGTAAACACCGCCGGACGAAGCGACCGTTATCTTATGCCCGAGGCGTGTAAGCTCGCGCGAAAGCTCGACAATGTGAGTTTCGGCACCGCCTATCTCAAGCCCCATCGTTGTCATAAGTATCTTCACGTCAGTACCTCGTTAATATGAATAATTTGCTGTACATGTTTTGATGCTGAACGCATCGACTATATCATCATTTACAGTTACGCCGGGAGTCAGCGTGGAAAGATATTCGCTGAGCTTGTTTGTGTTAATGGTG
>JAFUMW010000020.1 GCA_017482465.1 Clostridia bacterium | reverse complement strand
ATCGGTACTCCTATGAAGGATTATCAGTATAAAATCGGAAGTATGTGGGCTGAGGACACCAAGGACGTTGAAAACGGTACTTTCGATGTTGACGACTTCGTAACAGGCTTCATTCAGACAAAGAACGGTCCTACCATCTCCTTCAACGGCGCGTGGGCACAGAACATATTTGAAGACGACAGATACATAGACTTCCTCGGTACCAAGGCAGGTGTAAGACTTCAGTATTGCGGAAACTATAAGCTCTACTATTACAAGGATAATGAAAAGGTAACAGTTGACGGCGAAGAAAAGGAAACTCTCCCGATCCACACAGAGGAGGTTTACGATTTCATCGACGCGGTTATCAACAAGAAACCTGTTCGTAACGACATTTCCGATCTTATGAACACCGCAAAGCTTCTTCAGGCGATCTATGATTCCTCCGACTCCGGAAAAGAGATCGTATTTTAATAAACCGTAATAAAAGCATCACCTCGGAGCATATAATGTTTCGAGGTGATTTTTATGTTCACAAAAAAAGCTTGCGCGGTAATATTGACATTTATTACATTATTCATGTTCGCAACATCGGTACACGGCACTAATGATATGCAGTTTGAAGCAAAAAGCGTACTGCTCATGGAAGCATCTACGGGAAAGGTTCTTTACGAAAACAATGCCGATGAGGCACTTCCCCCGGCATCGGTAACAAAGGTGATGACATTATTACTTGTCATGGAGGCAATTGAGGACGGAAAAATATCGCTTGATGACAGCGTGCCTGTATCCAATAACGCCGCGTCAATGGGCGGATCACAGGTATACCTTGAACCGGGCGAGCAGATGAGTGTTGACGAAATGATAAAATGCGTCGTTGTATCTTCGGCAAATGACGCCGCAGTGGCGTTAGCTGAATTCGTCGCGGGAAGTGAAGAAATATTCGTTGAAAAGATGAATGAGCGCGCAAAAGAGCTTGGCATGGTAAATTCAAGCTTCGAAAACACCAACGGACTTGACGACTCCACCACAAAGCACCTTACAAGCGCCCGCGACATCGCGATCATGTCACGCGAGCTTATTAAGCATCCCAAAATACTCGAATACAGCTCGATATGGATGGATACCATCCGCGGCGGTGAGTTCACGCTCACAAACACAAACCGGCTTATACGCTTCTATAACGGCGCTAACGGGCTCAAGACCGGCTCTACGTCAAAGGCAGGCTTTTGCATAAGCGCTACCGCTCTTCGCGACGGTATGCAGCTTATCGCAGTCGTGATGGGCGCTCCCAACCGTGACACACGCAACGAGATCGCGAAAAAGCTTCTTGACTACGGCTTCGCAAATTACACCGTAGCAACGTGGGAGACAAGCGAGCTTGCACCAATAAAGCTGCTCGGCGGTATACAAAAGGAATGCAGAATCGGACACGGCGAGTTTTCCGCAGTTGTAGGCAAGGGTGAGCGCGAGCTTATAGAGCATAGCATCACTCTGCCGGACAACATAACTGCACCCGTTCGCAAGGGTGACGTCATCGGCAGCATCACGTACACGTTAAACGGCGAGGTAATAGGCAAGAACGATATAACCGCACTTGAGGATGCGGATAAGATAGGCTACACGGGAATACTGACAAGAATACTTAAAAAGCTCGTGTTGGCATAAAGTATAGAGGATGTGCTCAAAATGAGGCATCCTCTTTTGTATTAAGAAAATTCTTCGAAAAATACAGGTTTCTGTATCACTTCGGGGTAATTCCGCTTTTTTGAATACACTGCGGAGGTGACGCAGTGCTTATATCCAAGCTTTATGACATTCTTACAGGTAAAAAGTCCTCACTTACGGCATAAAAATGCCTTTCTTTTTCAGGAAAGGCATTTTTGTATTATTTTTTCCACGTTCCCGGAGCAAAAAGCAAAAGCATAGGATATATCTCAAGTCGTCCTATCAGCATATTAAGCGAAAATACTATCTTCGACAACGCCGAGAAATCGGCAAAGCTGTGTCCGGGTCCGACCTCTGACAGCCCAAGACCTACGTTGTTTATAGTCGTGGCAACGGCCGTGAAATTTGTAATAAAATCCTTGTTGTCAATACTTATGATCAACAACGATACCGTAAACAGAAGAGCAAGCAATCCGACATACACGTTGACCGCGCGTACCGTTTCATGCTCGACAAGACGTCCGTTCATTGTGATCTTTGCAGTAGTCTTGGGATGAGCCGCCACCTTTATCTCCTTGGCAATGCTCTTTATAAGAATAATTATACGAGATACCTTGATACCGCCGCCCGTACTTCCGGCACACGCGCCGATAAACATAAGCATAACAAGTATAGCCTTGGAAAGCTCCGGCCAAGCGTTTATATCTGTTCCCGCAAAACCGGTAGTCGTAATGATCGACGCAACATGCAGAAAGCTCTGACGCAGAGTGTCGGCAAACGAATCAAACAGATGTCGGCAATTTACCGCGATAGTAAGCGCTGACGCGACCACTATAAACAGATATGCTCTGAATTCATCCGATGAAAGCGCACTTTTCACGCGTTTTGTCAGTATCAGATAATAAAGGGAGAAATCAACACCGAAGATTATCATGAACACTGTAATTACTACCTGCGAATACGGTGTGTAGTCGGCAACGCTTGAGTTCAGCACGGCAAACCCTCCTGTACCCGCAGTGCTGAAGCTTGTCGTGACAGACTCAAACAGGTTCATCCCGCCCACAAGCAACATGACTATCTGAACAAGAGTTAACGCAATATATATTCCGTAAAATATCTTTGCTGTCTGGCGTACCTTAGGTACTATTTTGCTCACAGACGGACCCGGGCTCTCCGCCTTTATCAAATAAAGATTGCTTCCGCCCGAAAGCGGCAGTACAGCCACCAGAAAAACAAGCACTCCCATGCCGCCCATCCAATGTGTAAAGCTTCGCCAGAGCAAAAGAGCTTTCGGCAAAGATTCAACATCGTTAAGTATCGACGCACCGGTCGTAGTAAAACCGGAGACAGTTTCAAAAAACGCATCGATATAATTAGGTATTGCTCCCGAAAGGAAGAACGGCATTGCTCCAAACAGACTTATAACTATCCACGAAAGTGCAACGGTCACAAAACCCTCTTTCGAGTACATCGCCTTATTCTTGGGAGATCTTACCGTTAAAGGAATACCAAACACAAGGCATAGCGCGATCGTTATCGCTATATATTTAAGAGTATACAGCTCACCATAGCAAAGCGCGCATATCGACGGTAACAGCAGTGCTACAGCCTCGATATTCAACACCCAGCCGAGCGTGTACAGAATCATTCGTATATTCATACAGTACCCCGCTTATGCCTTTTCGATTATGTCGCTTATATCCTCAAAGCCCTTGTGTGTGGTAACAACTATTACCGTGTCACCGTTTTGTATAACATCGCGTCCGCGGGGAAGTATGATCCGTCCCGCACGGTTGATACAAGCTATAAGAACATTCTTTTTCAAATGCAATTTATCCAAGCTGATCCCGGTGACCGGAGAATCCTCTTTAATTCTGAATTCAAGCGCTTCAGCCTTGTCGTCAAGGATCATATGCATCGTTTCTACGTTGTTTCCTATCGTGTTTTTCATAGCACGGATGAATTTTATGATATATTCCGCTGTGATATCCTTGGGGTAAACGGTCGTGTCAAGATCAAGTCCGCTTATTACCTCATCGTACGCAATGCGGTTTATTTTCGTAACAAGCTTGCCCGCGGGCATTTTACTCTTGGCGAACAGCGAGAGAAGTATATTCACCTCGTCGATATTGGTCAGCGACACGAAGCTTTCGGCATATTCTATGCCCTCTTCAAGAAGCAACCAGTTATCCGAGCCATCGCCGTGAATTATCGACGCCTTCGGAAGAAGCTGACACAGCTCGTCGCATCTGTCCGGATCACGCTCTATAAGCTTAACGCTGATACCCGACTGCAAAAGCTGTTCCGCAAGGTAAAACGCTGTTGCACCGCCGCCTACGATTATCGTATTTTTTACGCGGTGAGTCTTTATTCCGATCTTTTTGAAAAAGTGCGCGCAATTCTGTATCGAGGATACTATGCTGACAAGGTCACCCTCTTTGAGAACAAAATTACCGCCGGGAATAAACGCGTCATCACCACGTTCAACACCGCACACGAGCACGTCACAGTTGAGTTTTGCTACGATCTCCATGACCTTCATATTATCAAGAACACAGCCCTCGGGCACACGGAATTTGAGTATCTCCACTCTTCCCTTCGCGAACGTGTCGATCTGGATAGCCGATGGAAGTCTGAGTACACGTGCGATCTCGCTTGCCGCCGCCTGTTCGGGATTTATTATCATGGCAAGACCGAGATCCTCCTTAATAAGATCGACCGATTTTGAATACTCGGGTTTTCTTACTCTTGCGATCGTCTGACAGTTACCGGTCTTTTTTGCCATAAGGCAGGACATAAGATTGAGCTCGTCCGAGCCGGTGACCGCAATAAGCAGATCTGCGTCGGTAATTCCTGCCTCTTCAAGTATATCAATATTCACACCGCTTCCGACGATACCCATAACGTCAAACTGTCCCACAATATCGGATATAAGCCCCGATCTCGTGTCAATGACAGTAACGTCATTATCGCTCTCCGCGCTTAACTGCTCTGCAAGCTTTTGACCGACCTTGCCGCAGCCGACAATAATAATTTTCATAATTTATTACCTGTTCCTTTCGCCGAAAAACAAGTACGGATAAATTTCACATATATAATTATAGCAAATAACAGTATAAAAGTCAATAAATACATAAATGCGGGAAAATACTTAATATAAGTTTTTGGTACTTGACATTGAGCGTTTCAAATGGTACAATTATAGAAGTATTTGAAAGGAATGTCAGATAATGAATAACGATCAGAAATTTGTAAATCCGGGGAAAAATCAGACCGTCACGGTCGACGGTATAGAATACAGAAGACTTTGCATAAAAACTCATGTGATCACCATTGACGACAACATCGTTGACGTTGCCGAAAAATACGCAAAGCCGCTTGCCGAAGCCGGAGACACTCTGGTTATCAGCGAAAAAGCTGTTGCGTGCACACAGGGACGTGCTATTCCGCTTGTTGACATCAAGCCGAGAAAGCTCGCTGTATTTTTATCGAAGCATGTAACGAAAACACCTGTCGGTATCGGACTCGGTATGCCCGAGACCATGGAAATGGCACTCAGAGAATGCGGTACGCCCCGCATACTTTTTGCGGCGGCTGTATCTGTTATCGGCAAGCTTTTAGGTAAGAGCGGCTGGTTTTATATCGTAGCCGGAGACCGCGCACGCAGTATCGACGGTCCTTGTCATTATACCCTGCCACCATACAATAAATACGTTGTGCTCGGCCCGAAAGAGCCCGCACGTACGGCAAAAGAGATCGCAGACAGGATCGGCATCAACGTAGCTATAATCGACGCAAACGATCTCGGATGCGTGATACTCGGCTCGTCAAAAGGCTCGCCGTCAAACGACACACTTTGCAAGATATTAAAGGACAATCCCCTCGGTCAGACAAACGAGCAGACCCCTATGGGCATTATACGCGTACAAAAGTAAGCAGACATAAAAACAACGGCAGACCGTTTGGTCTGCCGTTGTTTTTATATATTCGCTATCACAAGCTCTCCCATCTGATCGCAGAGAACCTTTGTGCATCCGTCCTTCATGATATCACATGTACGGTAACCGGCATCGAGAACCTTGTTTACAGCCGCCTCGATATCGTCGGCTTCCTTTGCCATATCGAACGAGTAACGTAACATCATCGCCGCGGAAAGTATAGTACCCAACGGGTTTGCTATGTTCATGCCCGCGATATCGGGTGCCGAACCGTGGATAGGCTCGTACATACCAAGCGTACCCGACGAAAGCGATGCCGAGGGCATCATGCCTATCGAGCCTGTGAGCATCGACGCTTCATCAGACAGGATATCACCAAACATATTCTCGGTTACAAGCACGTCAAACTGCGTGGGATTCTTTATAAGCTGCATCGCTGTATTATCTACAAGTATATCGCTGTATTCGACCTGCGGATACTCTTCAGAAAGTCGGTGCATAGTCTTTCTCCAAAGTCTCGAAGTATCAAGCACATTCGCCTTGTCAACAGACGCAAGACGCTTGCCTCTCTTCATCGCTGTTTCAAACGCCACCCTGCCGATGCGCTCTATCTCATGCTCCGAATAGGGCATATAGTCAACAGCTACAAGTTCGCCGTTTACTTCTTCGGTCTTACGCTCTCCGAAGTACACGCCTCCCGTAAGCTCGCGCACAATAAGTAAGTCGATACCGCCACCGACTATTTCTTTTTTCAACGGTGATGCGTCAGCAAGCTGTGAAAAGAGCTTTGTCGGACGCAGATTTGCAAAAAGTCCGAGCTCCTTTCTTACAGCTAACAGCGCCTTTTCGGGACGGATATTCGCAGGACAGCTGTCCCACTTGGGTCCTCCCACCGCGCCGAGCAGAACACTGTCTGCGCTCTTACAAAGTGCCATTCCCTCATCTGTTATCGGAACACCGTACTTATCAATCGAGCAACCGCCGATATCAACATATGTATATTCAAAGCTGTGGCCGTATTTCTTTGCTATCTTGTCAAGTACCTTTACCGCCTCGGCTACTATCTCCGGGCCTATACCGTCACCGGGCAATACTGTTATCTTCTTATTCATTAAAACGCTCCTCATTTCTCGGAAATTGATTTGAGCAGACCGCCCTTTTTGATTATATCCTGTATAAACGGCGGGAAAGGCTGTGCCTTATATGTCTCATTCTTTGTATGGTTGGTGATAACACCCGTGTCAAAATCGACCTCAACATCATCACCCGCGCATATCTTCTCGCTCGCCTCGTCACATTCGAGGATCGCAAGACCGATATTAATAGCATTACGGTAGAAGATGCGCGCAAAGGTCTTTGCAATAACGACCGATATGCCCGACTCCTTTATAGCTATGGGCGCATGCTCACGTGATGAGCCGCATCCGAAGTTTGCTCCGCCGACCATGATGTCGCCGGATTTTACCTTTGAAGTAAACTCCTTATCAATATCCTCCATACAATGGGACGCAAGCTCGGCATGATTTGCCGTGTTAAGGTATCTCGCGGGAATAATAACGTCGGTATCGACATTGTCTCCGTATTTATGTACTGTTCCGTGTGCGATCATTTTTATTACTCCTTTCTCAAAGCGCTCTCGGGTCGCAGATATGACCCTTTACGGCAGAAGCCGCCGCTGTCGCGGGAGACGCAAGATATATCTTTGAACTTATATGTCCCATTCTTCCGACAAAGTTTCTGTTTGTCGTTGCTACCGCTACCTCGTCAGCGGCAAGAATACCCATATATCCGCCGAGACAAGGACCACAGGTAGGTGTTGATACAACGCAGCCCGCGTTTATAAATATTTCCATATATCCGCGCTTTACGCACTCAAGATAGATCGCCTGTGTTGCGGGAATGATTATGCAACGCACACCCTTGGCAACATGTCTGTCCTTGAATATTTCAGCAGCGATCTCCATGTCGGAGATCCTTCCGTTTGTACATGAGCCGATCACACACTGGTCGATCTTTACATCGTTAAGCACCGACGCGTCCTTTGTGTTCTCGGGAAGATGAGGACATGCGACCGTAGGCTCAATAACGGACAGATCTATGTCTATGGTCTCGTCATATTCCGCATCCGGGTCTGCTGTGTACACAGTGTACGGATGTGTCATGCGTTCCTTGTAATAGTCAAGAGTTATGTCATCTACCTCGAAGATGCCGTTCTTAGCACCCGCCTCAATAGCCATGTTAGCCATGCAAAGACGGTCGTCCATCGAAAGTGTGTGAACACCCTCTCCCATAAATTCCATTGACTTATAAAGCGCGCCGTCAACACCTATCTTGCCGATTATGTAAAGAATAACGTCCTTACCCGAGCAACATTCCTTAAGCTTGCCGGTCAGGTTGAACTTTATGGCTGATGGAACCTTAAACCACGCTTCGCCTGTAGCCATACCTGCAGCCATATCGGTCGATCCGACGCCTGTAGAAAACGCTCCGAGCGCACCGTATGTACATGTATGCGAGTCAGCGCCAATTATAACGTCACCCGGACCTACAAGCCCTTTTTCGGGCAAAAGAGCGTGCTCAATACCCATGTCTCCGACATCATAATAGTTCTTTATGCAGTGCTCGCCTGCAAAACAACGGCACTGCTTTGTCTGTTCAGCCGCCTTTATATCCTTGTTCGGTACGAAATGGTCCATTACAAGCGATATTTTTTCCTTATCGAACACTTCGGTAAAACCAAACTTTTCAAACTCGTTGATTGCAACGGGGGAGGTGATGTCGTTGCCAAGCACCATGTCAAGCTTTGCCTTTATAAGTTGACCGGGCACGACCGATTCAAGTCCCGCGTGTGCTGCGAGTATTTTTTGCGTCATCGTCATTGCCATGATCGTATCCATCCTTTCATTATCTGTCTATACTGCGATTTATTGCCGAGAACAGAGCGTTTATCGACGAAGCGATAATATCCTCGCTCGTTCCGGCGCCCCATACCTTTTTGCAGTTTTCCAGTGTTATGCTTACGTAAGTAACCGCTTCTGCGGCAGAGCCCTTCGCAAGTGCATGCTCCTCATAGGTAAGCTCGGAGAAGTTTATACCAAGCTGTTTCTTTACAGCGTTGCTTACCGCGTCAAGTCGGCCGTTACCTACAGCCGAAAGTTCCTTAGTATCACCGTCGATCTCTACCGTAAGATTTACGTTTATCTCGGGAGTACGTACAAAATGATAGTCAACAAGCTTGATATGAGTGTTTATATTAATATATGTGTCGGAGAATACCTTGAACACCTCGGCAGGAGAAAGCTCGGCGTGAGCATGGTCTGAAACACTCTTGACCGTATAGCTTACGTCCTCTCTCATCTTTGCGGGAAGCACGTAACCGAAGTTATGCTCGAGCAGATATCCGATACCTCCCTTGCCCGACTGCGAGTTGATACGGATAACGTCTGTTTCATATTCTCTGCCAACGTCATTCGGGTCAATGGGAAGATAAGGTACGGTCCATGTGTCACAGTTCTTTTCCTCACGCCACTTCATACCCTTGGCGATAGCGTCCTGATGAGAACCTGAGAACGCCGCAAAGACAAGCTTGCCCGCATAAGGCTGACGGTCGGTTACCTGCATACGTGTTACGCGCTCGTACAGCTCGGTGATCTCGGGCATGTTGGAAAAGTCAAGCTCAGGCTCAACGCCCTGCGCGTACATATTAAGCGCAAGCGTTACAATATCCGCATTACCGGTACGCTCACCGTTACCGAAAAGCGTACCCTCGATCCTGTCAGCTCCCGCGAGTATTCCGAGCTCACAGTCGGCGACCGCACATCCGCGGTCATTATGCGGATGAAGCGATACTTCAACAGCGTCACGGTATTTGAGGTTATCGCACATATATTCGACCTGATTTGCATAAACGTGAGGCGAGGAGAGCTCGACCGTAACAGGCAGGTTTATTATAGCCTTACGATCGGGTGTGGGCTTCCAGATATCGAGTACAGCGTTACATATCTCAAGCGCGAAATCGGGTTCTGTACCCGTAAAGGATTCGGGCGAGTATTCGTATCTGTAGCTTGTGCCGGTCTCATCGGCTATATTTTTGAAGAGAGTCGCGCCGTCAACGGCGATCTTGACGATCTCCTCCTTGGATTTTCTGAAAACTTGCTCGCGCTGTGCGAGAGAAGTGGAATTATAAAGGTGAACTATCGCGTTCTTACAGCCCTTAAGCGCGTCAAATGTCTTTCTGATGATATGCTCACGGCTCTGTGTAAGTACCTGGACCGTAACATCATCAGGTATCATATCGTTATCTATGAGTGTACGAAGGAATGTGTATTCGGTCTCGGAAGCCGCCGGGAATCCAACCTCGATCTCCTTGAATCCTATCTTGACAAGAAGCTTGAAAAACTCAAGCTTTTCCTCAAGACTCATCGGAATGATGAGTGACTGATTTCCGTCTCTGAGGTCTACCGAACACCATTTCGGTGCTTTTTCAATATAAGTTTTTTTCGCCCATCTCATCTCGGGATTGGCTATTGGGAAAAACTGTCTTGTGTATTTTGAAGTATTTATCATTATTATACGCCTCCCACTACTGCTATTACTTCCACCTCAACAAGAGCGCCCTTGGGCAGATCCTTCACCGCCACACAACTGCGCGCGGGGGCTGAGGTTATATATTTTCCGTAAATTTCATTAAACGCGGCAAAATCCGCAATATCTGCTAAAAAGCATGTAGTCTTTACGACATTTTCAAACGATGTGCCCGCGGCATCGAGTACCGCTGCGAGATTCTTCATGACCTGCTCTGTCTGCGTCTTTATATCATCACCGTTAAGCGCTCCGGTTGCGGGATCGAGAGCTATCTGCCCCGATGTGTATACCGTATTTCCTGTCATGACCGCCTGTGAATACGGTCCTATAGCGCTCGGTGCTTTATCTGTTGCTATCTTTTCTATCATAACTATACCCTCCGTTATATTATCTTAAGTCCGTTTTCGGTGAGCGCACGCTTGATCTTTTCAATATGCTCAAAGTTACGTGTTTCAAGCTCGAGTCTCAAATAGCAGCCGTTTACATCAGAGCCGGGATTTGTATGCTCATGGTGTACAGCCGTTACGTTACCGCCATGCTCTGCGATGATCTTTGATACTGTAAGAAGCTGGCCGGGCTTGTCAACAAGCTCTATCATAAGATGACAGCTTCTGCCCGACATAAGAAGTCCTCGGGATATGACGCGCGAAAGTATCGTAACGTCGATATTACCGCCCGAGAGTATACATACAGCCTTTTTGCCCTGAATGTCTACCTTTCCGAACATCGCCGCGGCAACAGCGACCGCTCCCGCTCCCTCGGTTACAAGCTTGTGCTGCTCCATAAGAGCAAGTATAGCTGCCGAGATCTCGTCATCGGTAACGCTTACTATCTCATCCACATATTCCGAGCATATGTCATATGTCAGCGTACCCGGCTTTTTGACCGCGATACCGTCGGCTATAGTGAATACCGAGTCAAGCGTTTCGATCTGTCCGTCGTGTACCGAATTCAACATCGACGGCGCACCCGCCGCCTGTACCCCGTATACCTTTATATTGGGGTTGAGAGATTTTATCGTGTAAGCGATACCCGAGATAAGTCCGCCTCCTCCGATAGGAACGATCACTGCATCAAGAGCAGGTATCTGCTCTGCAAGCTCAAGCGCGATAGTTCCCTGACCCGATATAACATCGGGGTCGTCAAACGGGTGAATGAAGGTGTAACCCATCTCATCGCGCAGGCTCAACGCCTTGTTGTATGCGTCATCGTAAACTCCTTGGACAAGACATATCTCCGCACCGTAGCTCTTCGTAGCCTCGACCTTCGAGATAGGAGCACCGTCAGGGAGGCATATCACCGATTTTATGCCGCTCATCTGTGCAGCAAGAGCAACGCCCTGTGCGTGATTGCCCGCCGAACAGGCAACGACCCCCTTCGCTTTTTCTTCTTCGGTAAGCTGTGACATCTTATAATACGCGCCTCTTACCTTAAACGAGCCCGTGACCTGCAGGTTCTCGGTTTTCAGATACAGCTCACACCCCGGTCTTAGCTTAGGTGCGTATATCACATCGGTCTGTCTGATAATGTTTTTCAAAACATAGCTTGCCTTATAAACATTGTCAAGCGATAGTGCATTACTGTTTTCCTTTTTCATAACAGTCTCCTTTTACTTACAGATAACAAAAAACTCTTTCGTCTCGCTGTTATCCTTTCGATAACCAAAGAGACGAAAGAGTTAAAATCAAAATTTAATCTTCCGCGGTACCACTCTTCTTCATCCGCGCGGGATGCACTCTTGAGGCTATCACCTCACAACTCTGTTACGGGAGTACCCGTCTGCATTTACTTTCTTTCGATTTTAGTGCAGCCACTCCATGGTGAGTTCAACAAGTCTGTCCGATGTCTTTCACCGACCGACACCTCTCTGATGAAACAGTAAAATTGTCTACTTTTCCATTTCGCCGTGTTTTTATGTGCATATTTTAGCACATTGATTATTCATTGTCAACAATAAAACACAATTTTTTTAGGCACATTGACAAACAAAATATTTTTTTCGGAATTACACCTGTAAAAAAGTAATTTTTTCGGGATCTCAAATTTTGTTATTCTATATCAAAAATATCGTCAAAGTTATATTTTGACCTATTCGTTTCTCGGTCTCCGCATTCATAACAATGCCTCTCTTAAAAAATGCTCTTCACTTTATTGTACATTTATATTATAACCTGACTGAACTTATATAATTGCGGTTATGACAAACACAGCAGTATTCCATATTCCTCCAGAGACCCGTAACATCAAAACAAGGCAGACCCAAAGGTCTGCCTTGCTTTTTTCAGTCGTTCTTTACGTGTACGTCCATCTGAGGGAAAGGTATCTCAATACCGTTCTGATCAAACGCCTGCTTTACACCCTCCATGAGTGCAAAATACACCGTCCAATAATCAGCGCTGTTTACCCAGACACGGCATACAAAGTCTATCGAGCTTGCGCTCTGTGCAACCACGCCGACAAAAGGCGCGGGCTCGTTAAGAGCAAGGCTCTGCGCCTTAACGCAATCCAAGATAACAGCCTTGACCTTTTCGATATCAGAACCGTAGGACGCTGAGAATGTGATATCGACGCGTCTTTGATCCTTTGTGGAATAGTTGGTGATAACACCGTTTGATACCGTACCGTTGGGACAGGTTATCGTCTTGTTGTCACCGGTAGCGATAACAGTGTAGAAAAGGTTGATATCCTCAACCACACCCGATACACCGGCACACTCAACAAAATCACCGATCTTATAGGGTCTGAAGAAGAGTATCATGATGCTGCCGGCAATGTTTGAAAGCGAGCCCTGAAGAGCAAGACCTATGGCAACACCGGCGGAAGCAAGTATCGTGATAAACGAAGTTGCGGGTATACCGAGTGTACCTGCCGCCGAAATAATTACGACAGCATAAAGCATGATCTTGAATGCGCTTAAAAGGAAATGCTCAATGCTTGCATCCATTTTCTGAAAGCCCTTGTTATTTCCGAGCTTCTTCACTATCCAATTCGAAAGCTTAAGTCCGATAACAAGGATAAGAACAGCTCCGACAAGTCTTAGCGCAAGCGATGTCGCCTGTGAACCGAGAGTGTCAAGGATGGTTTGAATAGTCTGTGGCATTTTTTGTTTTTCCTTTCCAAAAATAAATTTAACTCACTCGACCGTTACGGATTTTGCAAGGTTACGCGGCTTATCAATATCACAGCCGCGGAAAACGCTTGTATAGTACGCAAGAAGCTGTAATACCGTCGCTGTGGGAAGAAAGCTTACCCGTTCGCTTATTTCGGGTAATCTTATCACCATATCGGCTTCTTCGCTCTCGCCGTTTGTTATAAGCGTGAGCACTGCTCCTCTGGAGCGTACCTCTCGGATATTACTGAGCATTTTTGCATGCAGAGAAGATACCGTCGCAAGCGCGACCACCGGAATACCCTCGGTGATAAGAGATATCGTTCCGTGCTTAAGTTCTCCCGCGGCATATGCCTCGCTGTGTATGTAAGATATCTCCTTTAATTTAAGCGAGCCCTCGCAGGACAGTGCGTAGTCTGTTCCGCGCCCAATGAAAAACATGTCCTCGCTTTTATAAAGCCTTTCGGCACATGCTTTTATATGATCAACCCGCTCAAGCACCTCGTTTATCGCACGGGGAGCATCTTCGTAAAGCTCGCGCACAAATTCTCTTGCCGATAACTCGTTCATTTCTCCGCGCAGGATCGCACACCTGATAGCAAGCAGTGTTAAAAGCGCCGCCTGTACGCTGTACGCCTTGGTGCTTGCCACCGCTATCTCGGGTCCTGCCCATGTGTACAGTACAGAGTGCGCCTCTTTTGCGATCGACGAGCCGATAACATTCACTATCGCCAGCGTTTGCGCGCCCTTTTGCTTTGCAAGCCTAAGCGCCGCAAGTGAATCTGCGGTCTCGCCCGACTGCGATACGACCACTACAAGGTCATTTTCGCTCAGTATAGGATCATTATATCTGAACTCGGACGCTATCTCCACCGAAACAGGTAATTTTGCGTGCCCTTCAAATACAGCTCTTCCTATAAGTCCGGCGTGCATCGCAGTACCGCAGGCTACGATATAAAGCCTTGTAATATGCTTGAGCATACTTTCGTTAAGCTCATCGTCCGAAAAATCGGGAAGCATATCCTTTATTCTCGGACGCAGTGTTTTGACTACCGCTTCGCTTTCCTCATGTATCTCCTTGAGCATAAAATGGTCATAACCGCCTTTTTCGGCAGACTCATGATCCCATTTTGCCGTAAGCTTTTCGCGTGTAACCTTTTTTCCTCCGTTATAAATTTCTATGCTTCGTGCGCTTATTTTTGCGACATCTCCGTCCTCAAGGCGGTAATAGTCACGTGTACGCCTTAAAAACGCGGTAACATCCGACGCTATATAAGCTTCACCGTCACCGATGCCGATAATAAGGGGGGAATCCTTTCGCGCGGCATAGATCGTGTCGGGATCGTCAGAAAAAACGATTCCGAGCGCGTAAGAGCCTGTAAGCCTTTTTATCGTTTCACAGACCGCTTCAAACCGCCTGCCGCTTCTCATATAGTAATAGTCAAGAAGCTTTGCGGCAACCTCTGTGTCTGTGTCCGAATAAAAGCTGTAGCCGAGCTCTGTGAGTTCTTTTTTCAGATGGGCGTAGTTCTCGATGATTCCGTTATGTACTAACTGCAAACGGTCTGTTCCGTGAGGATGCGAATTTTCCTTGGAGGGAGCACCGTGAGTAGCCCATCGCGTGTGTCCGATACCGCACGCTGACGCGCCTATCTCAAGAGCTGCTTCTTTAATGCCCGATACTCTGCCGACATCCTTGACAGTGCGAAGTCTGCCTGCACAGTCAAACGCCGCTATTCCCGCGGAGTCATATCCGCGGTACTCAAGAGCCGACAAGCCCTCAAGCAGAGCCTCAAGCGAATTTTCATCCTTACCGACGTAACCGATAATTCCACACATATATAATACCATAACGGGTCGATCCGCCCGGTATCAAGGGGCGGGTCTGACCCGCTCCTTTGCTTTTGATATTTTGCCGTACTTTCTGTTTTCCGATCACTCGAATATTTGTTATACGGCTGACGAGCCGCGTGGCTTTATTTCAACGTCACGCGCCCCGGAGAGCCATCCGCCGAATACTTCGATAAGCTCTCACCTCGTCAACCAAGCATTGCTTGGTCATGGCGCTTTAATTACCTATATCAATAGGTGGAAAGCTTTTCCGAAATAGCCTCTGCCGTTTCCTTGGCTACGCTTTCGGTAAGCGCGTTGTCCTCGCCCTCTGTCATTACTCTGATAAGAGGTTCTGTTCCCGAAGGACGTACAACGATCCTTCCGGTGTCGCGAAGCTTATCCTCGGCATTCTTCAATATCGCCTTGACATCCGAATCGGTATAGAATGCAAGCTTACCCTCATCGGTAGTCTTGATATTTACGATGTACTGGGGATATCTTGTCATAACAGACGCAAGCTCAGAAAGCTTCATCTTGCTGCGTTTGATATGTGTAAGAAGCTGAACCGCTGTAAGCTGACCGTCGCCGGTAGTGGCAAAGTCGCGGAAGATAACGTGTCCGGACTGCTCGCCGCCAAGGCTGTAGCCCTCAAGAAGCATCTCTTCAAGGACATATCTGTCGCCTACCTTTGTGGGGATAAAGCGGATATCATTCTTTTCGCAGAACTTCGTAAAACCGAAATTGGTCATAATAGTGCCGACAACAGTGTTTCGTCTAAGCTTTCCGCGTTCCTTCAAATCAAGAGCACATATAGCCATGATAAAGTCGCCGTCAACATCATTTCCATTGTCATCAATACAAAGGCATCTGTCAGCATCTCCGTCAAATGCAATGCCGGCGCAAAGACCGTGTTCAAGTACATATTCACGCAACGCTTCAAGGTGAGTTGAACCGCACCCGTCGTTGATATTCGTGCCGTCGGGTGTGTCCGAAAGAACATGCACCTTAGCGCCGAGTCCCTCAAAAAGCTTTCTCGCGCTCATGCTTGCCGAGCCGTTTGCACAGTCGATAGCGATCTCCATACCGTCAAGCGAGCATATAGACGAGCTTGTAATATGCTCAATATAATCGTCGATCGCGTTTGTCGCGTATGTAACACGTCCGATATTCTGTGCATCCGCAAGCTTTAAGGTAGGCATGCCGTCAAGTACGATAGATTCTATCCTTTCCTCTATCTCGTCGGCAAGCTTGAAGCCGTCCTCATTGAATATCTTAATGCCGTTGAATTCATACGGGTTGTGCGAAGCCGAGATCATTATTCCCGCATTCGCCTTGTACTTGCCTACAAGATATGCTACCGCCGGTGTAGGTACAACGCCGAGCAAAACAACATCCGCGCCTACAGAACAAAGTCCGGCGCAAAGTGCGTTTGCAAGCATATCAGAGGAAAGTCTGGTGTCCATTCCTATAAGCACCTTCGGAATACTTCTGCGATTGTTCGAAAGCACAGCCGCCGCGGCACGTCCTATCTGCATGGCACGTTCGCATGTCAGCGCTTCGTTGGCAATACCGCGTACTCCGTCGGTACCGAAAAGTCTGCCCATAGTTTTTTTCCTTTCTTTAATTTGAAATTTTGTTGAAAACTCCGCGTCCTCCCTTAAAGATCGAGTTTTCGGGTACTACCCCGCGCACAAGCGACAGAGGGTATACAGTCGAATTGCGTCCAACGATGGTTCCGGGGCAAAGAACGCTGTTACAGCCGACTTCGACATAGTCGCCGAGCATCGCGCCCATCTTTTTGCGTTCAGTGTCTACCGCCTCATCCTCCGACTTTACCGTCACAAGAGTTTTGTCGCTTTTCACGTTAGACGTAACGCTTCCCGCGCCCATATGCGACTTGTATCCGAGCACCGAGTCACCGACATAGTTGAAATGCGGAACCTGTACGCTGTCGAATATCACCGCGTTCTTGACCTCACAGGAGTTTCCGACAACCGAGCCCTTGCCGACTATTGCCTTGCCGCGAATGTACGCGCAGTGCCTGATCTCGGCGTTCTCGTCGATGATACACGGCCCGTTTATCTCGGCGCTTGCCGCAACAGACGCGCTTTTGGCTATCCAAACATCGTCTCCACACCGCTCAAATTTATCGGGATCGAGCGTTTCACCAAGCTTTAAGATAAAGCCACCGATATCATCAAGGATATCCCACGGATAGACAGAATGCTCAAACAGCTCTGCCGCTATGGTTTTCGTCATATCAAACAGCTCTGCCGTTTTGGGTATCTTTCTCATATCAACACCTCCTTTCGATAATAACAGCGTGCAAAATCACGCTTAATATAATTATATCATAAATATGCGTTTTTCGCAACAGTATTTAACCTATATTTACAAAGTGACAAATTTTGAGTTTTGTATATATTGACGCCAAAAAAGAGCCGACACGTGTCCAATGTCATTAAGAAATCCCCCCACGCGTTAAGAAAAGGCGAATCTTCGGATTCGCCTTTTCCCATGCCCAAATCAGCGTTAAGAAATCCCCCTTGATAAATTGCAGACCGCTATCCGTCCAAGCCGTTCCATTCT
Organism: Clostridia bacterium; assembly: GCA_017482465.1. GTDB lineage: Bacteria > Bacillota > Clostridia > Oscillospirales > CAG-272 > UBA4717. Next base: position 800 of record JAFUMW010000020.1, on the reverse strand, counting down.
GCCAACAAGAGTGGCATATCCCCCGCTATGCGTCCGACGCATAATCACTCCAAACTCGATCTTGAAACGCTTACACGCCTGATGATAACGATGGACGGCGGTTCCATCAGCGAGGAACTTGTAAAGGCGCGGATAAATGTGACAAAATCAGCGTTCGTACAGCGTCGGCGAACACCGGATTACGCGCATTTTTGGTGCGTCCTGCGAGAGTTCAACAGCCTTTGTGAGCAGTATATCGAAGATACCGCTACCTACAAAGGCTATCACGTTTTCGCCGTCGATGGAACTACCGTCAACATTGCGCGGAATCCCGATGCGCCGACTTTCGTTCAGAATGCAGGAAATCCAAAAGGCTATAACAACGCCGACGGCGACTTGCTCATGCACGAAATCGCGCAGTACACCGAGCCTGTCCGACCGGGACGTAGTGACGAGAGGAAGATCGTACCGAAGTCGTTCAGCGGGTTCACTTACCGCGTTCGGGCATGAATAAAAAAGACGGGTGTTCCCTCGCCGATGCAGGCAGTTTCATCGGCGGGGGAGTATCCGTATGCGGCGGCAATATTTTATTTTTCTCAAAGCCCCGATTTTGAGGGTGTTTTGCCCGAAAAAATGTGTTATTCATTTTGAGGAATCCGATTTGAATAAATATTTATTACATTCCGCAGTTTGGGAATGTAATAAATGTTTTGCGGCTGTTTAGATTTTATCAAGCCGTACACAAAAAATTCACAGCTGAATTACACCGAAAATATTGAAAAATCATGGAAAATATGCTATACTATCTTAAATAATTATTT
>JAFUMW010000151.1 GCA_017482465.1 Clostridia bacterium | reverse complement strand
ATGCGCGGGGCAGATACTCGAATATCATCTTAAGCGCACGCAGTGCAAGTCCGTCGGTGTAGTCGGTCGCAAGCATTGCCGCATACGCTTCAAGTGCGTGTGTTACAGCGTCAATACCGGATGCCGCGGTAAGTCCCTTGGGTGCGTTCATCATCATGTCCGCGTCAACTATCGCCATTTTCGGGAGAAGCTCATAATCGGCAAGAGGATACTTCGTGCCCGTTGTTTCATCGGTAATGACCGCGAACGGTGTTACCTCCGAGCCTGTACCGGCAGAGGTTGGAACTGCGATGAAGTACGCCTTTTCGCCCATTTTCGGGAAGGTGTACACTCTCTTTCTTATATCCATAAAGCGCATAGCCATGTCCATGAAATCTACCTCGGGATGCTCGTAAAGTACCCACATGATCTTTGCCGCGTCCATAGCCGAGCCTCCGCCGACCGCGATTATAACATCGGGGTTAAACGAGCTCATGAGCTTTGCGCCTTCCTTAGCGCATGCAAGCGTCGGGTCGGGCTCTACATTTGAGAATGTAGTATACATAATGCCCATTTCGGCAAGCTTGCTCTCGATATTCTTGGTGTAACCGTTCCGGTAGAGGAATGTGTCGGTTACGATAAACGCTTTTTTCTTATTCATTACGCTGCCGAGCTCGTCAAGTGCGACGCCGAGACAGCCTTTTTTGATGTATACCTTTTCAGGTGCTCTGAACCAAAGCATGTTTTCTCTCCTTTCGGCTACGGTCTTGATATTTAGCAAGTGCTTGACTCCGACGTTTTCGGAAACGCTGTTTCCGCCCCAGCTTCCGCATCCAAGCGTGAGCGAGGGGGCAAGCTTGAAGTTATAAATATCACCGATACCGCCCTGTGAGGAGGGTGTGTTTACAAGAATTCGGCAGGTCTTCATTCTTTCTGCAAATTCATTAAGCTTTTTCTGTTCTGTTACTGTATTAAGGTAGATCGACGATGTGTGTCCGAATCCGCCGTCTGCGACAAGTCTTTCAGCCTTTTCAAACGCGTCGTTTATATTCTTGGCCTTATACATTGCAAGCACCGGCGAAAGCTTTTCGTGAGCAAATTCCTCGCTGATATCAACGCTTTCGACCTCACCGATAAGTACCTTAGTGGTTTCGGGAACATCGACACCCGAAAGAGCGGCGATCTTATATGCCGTCTGACCTACTATCTTTGCGTTGAGCGCGCCGTTTATTATTATAGTCTTACGCACCTTTTCGCATTCTTCGGCATTGAGGAAATAGCATCCGCGCTTTAAAAATTCTTCCTTTACCTTTTTGTATATGCTGTCGATAACGATGACAGACTGCTCGGAAGCACAGATCATTCCGTTATCAAAGGTCTTTGAGTGGATGATCGAGTTTACGGCGAGGATGATATCGGCTGTATCGTCGATGATCGCGGGAGTATTACCTGCACCGACGCCGAGTGCGGGCTTTCCGCTTGAATAAGCCGCCCTGACCATACCGGGACCGCCTGTTGCAAGGATGATGTCGGATTCCTTCATAACAAGGTTTGTCATATCAAGACTAGGTACATCTATCCATGCGATGATATCCTCGGGTGCGCCTGCCGCGACCGCCGCTTCAAGTACCAGCTTTGCCGCCGCGATGGTACTGTTCTTTGCTCTCGGATGGGGGCTTATAACAATACCGTTTCTTGTCTTGAGCGCGAGAAGCGTTTTGAATATCGCCGTAGATGTGGGGTTGGTCGTCGGAATAACCGCCGCGATAACTCCGATAGGCTCTGCTATCTTTGTAATGCCGAATGCCTTATCCTCTTCGATCACTCCGCATGTCTTTGTATCTCTGTATTTATTATATATATATTCGCTCGCATAATGGTTCTTGATGACCTTATCCTCAACGATGCCCATTCCTGTCTCGTTGACTGCAAGCTTTGCAAGGCTTATTCTTGCCTTATTTGCCGCCATAGCCGCTGCCTTGAAGATCCTGTCTACCTCTTCTTGCGAGTACTCGGCAAATTTTATCTGTGCCGCTCTTACCTGAGCAAGCCTTGCCTCGAGCTTCTCTACTCCGTCAACGATCGGATACTTATTATCTGCCATAATCATTACCTTACCTTTCAATTCTGCCGTTACGGTCTTTTATGGTCATTTTCATTATAAGCTAAATTTAAGAACTTGTCAATAATTTAACTTTGATAATATTTTAACACAGATTTTGTCTTTTGTAAAGAGGTAATTGCTACATTTTTTGAACAAAGCTCAAAATCTCTCTATATAATTTTCACAAAATTTAATCAAAACCCGCATTTTTCACTTTTCACCGCCACTTGACAAGCGGTCTTTTTTCATATATAATAACATTGCGCCGATTCTTATGAAAGGACAACACGGCACGATCGTGCCGACAATACTATAATAATTATGAAACTTGATGTACGAAAGCTTCTTACGGGCGAGTGTGTTCGGATACCGATCGACTACACGCTCGAATCCTCGGCTCTGCCCGTGTTTGACGATGTCGTATTTGAGCCCGAGGTTCATGTGAACGGAGAGCTCACTAACAACGGCGGTTACATGCGTCTGGCACTTCTCTGCTCGATCGCATACGACGCGATATGCGCGCGCTGCCTTAAGGAGGTCAACGACACAATAAATATTAACTTTGAAAAGACAGTATGCGAAGAGGGCGATCTTCAGAACACCGACAATGATGATTATGTTGAGATAAACGACGGTATGCTCGACATTGACGAGGCGCTTATCGAGGACATGATACTCAACTTTCCGTTAAAGATAGTCTGCGATGAAAATTGCATGGGTCTGTGTCCCAAATGCGGTAAAGACCTCAACTCCGGCTCTTGCTCATGTGTTACAAAGGAGATAGATCCGAGGCTTGCTCCGCTTCTCAAATTTTTTGACAACGATGACGGCGAAAACTGATTTTCAGCCAAGTTTTTTATTTCGTTTTCACAAAATTCTCGATTTTGTAAAAAAAATTCATAAAATTTCCGAAAAACTATTGCAAAATTCGAAAAAATGTAGTATAATACTGTCCAGTATGCGCATTACTGTTAAGGAGGTGTCTATAAATGGCAGTACCGAAGAAGAAAGTCTCCAAGGCGAGACGTGATAAGAGACGTTCAAACGTATGGAAGTTACCGATACCGGGTATGACAAAGTGCCCCAAGTGCGGTGAATACAATCTTGCTCACAGAGTTTGCAAGGCTTGCGGATTCTACAAGGGTGAGGAAATCATTAAAAAAGAAGCATAATTTTTTGCGGCAGGATCAAAAAAAGATCCTGCCGATTTTTTTGTCCGGAGCGACCCGCCGCAAACGGCGGTCCGGAGCCCGGACAGGCAGACAGCGCGTGGGGATTATGCAGATTTTCAGTCCTTGACCCATACCCCAACATCTGTGGAAAATTCAGAGTATGTGTAGAACAAAAGAGAGAGACGTTTCGTCTCTCTCTTTACTTTTTATGCTCTGTAGGGCAGATATTCGTATCCGCTCCAGCTTGCAAGGTGTCGTGACAAGATAACGCCGTCTGCCGTGTCGACAGAACCGTTAGCGTTCACGTCAGACGCTGTTGCATCGATAGTATCAATGCTATATCTCGTCCATTCGGCGAGGTGGCGTGAAAGCACTACAGCGTCAACCGGTGCAACTCCGCCGTCAGCATCAACGTCACCGTACAATACTGCTTTAACTGTCGACGCAAGCGGTATCTTTGCCATTATCTGCGGCTTTGAAGCAAGTCTTACGACCGCGTACGCTTCTCCCTCATCGGTTGCTTTAGCACTTGCAGACCTATCGCTGAAGTCTCCAAGCTCGGCAAAGTCTGCCGGGAAGCCGTATTCGTCCTCGATACTGAACACGAGAGCGGCATCATCGCCAGAAACTCCTGTTACAGTTGCTGTGATCTCAACGGTATCGGTATTATTTTCAAGTGTTACCGATGCAGGAGTAAGTGCTACTGTAGCGCTTGTATCGAATGTATCTCCGCTTCCCTCTACGTATCCGAGCTTTACCTCGGCAAACTGTACTCTGTAAAGCGCTTCATCGGTCGGCTGCTCGCCAAGCTCTGTTACGCAGATACGGACCTTCGAGGTAGTGATATCCTCATCAAAGATGCAATATACAGGCTTGAAGTTCGGGTTATCGGTATCAAGCGCCGTATATACTCTTACGTATTCGCCCTTTGTGCTGTCATATGCCTCGATATAATAGCTCTTGGGGAAGTTCGGTGTTGTTCCCGATGCGTTTTTAGCATCAGTTCTCGGATAAAGGATAAGCTCGTTTATCTTCTGCTCGGCAGTAAGTGCAAGCTCGATCTTGAAGGGGGTAGTCGACACTGTTGCCTGTGACAGCGAGTCGGATGTATAGCCGCGTGTCGAGCCTGACTTATACGCTGTCACGCCGTCGTTAAGGTATGCCTTTCCCCATGCGCCGCTCGATTCAAGCGTTGAGTCCGCGCTGACAGTTGCTCCTGTTGCAAGGTTTTCATTCATGAGGTTAGTTGCGCAGACCTCGAGCTCGGCAAACTGCACTCTGTATTCCCACGGGGCATCCGAAGCAGGCGCGCCGATAGCCGTAGGCTTTATTCTTAAGTATCTTGCGTTTACATGATCGAAATCAAATACCGCAGGGTTTCCATTGGGATTCGGGATATCGGTAAACTGCGCGACGGTTACCCATGTGCTTGAGCCGTCAAGCTTATACTGCACATCGAAGCCTGCCGGGAAGTTAGCAGACGTTCCGCTTCCGAGGTTGCTCGATACACCCTGTCTCGGGTACATTACAACGCGCGAGAAGTCGGTATTCTTCGAAAAGTCAAATTCGAGGTAGAGGTTTGAGTCTGTTACCGTTGCAGACGAATAGCCTGCCGAGGTAAAGCCGCCGTTTCCGCCCTTAACTCCGTCTGTAAGCTTTGCGATCTCCCATGTTCCTGTAGAAACGGTGACCGCGCTTGACGGGATCGTTGCTGTCATGCCGTATACGAGATTATCGGATACGGATATGACATTCTGCGAATACTCTGCATTTACCGCTATATCGTTATTCATAGTGAGGTAGAGCGGAGTCTGTGAGGTCTTGATATCACCTGACCATACAACAAAGTCAACGCCGCTTTCATTTACAGGTGCAAGGGCAAGCCTTGTGCCAGGAGCATACGTTGCGGTATAAGGCAGGTCCTTACTTGTGCCGTTTACAAGAATGCTTCCGTTTCCGTTTACCGTAAGCGTTTTGGTAGGTGCGCTTTCGGGAAGCTCACCGTTCATGAACAGCTCCAATTCTGCAAGCTGTACTCTGTAAAGGGTCGAGCCGCTTTCGACAGTTCCCTTTCCGAGCTTAGTTATACTGAGCTTTACGTAACGCGCAAATGCGGTATTGTCAAACTCTACCGTTACACTCTTGCCGCAGGGATTTCCGCCGTCGGTAACGCTTGCGACCGTTGTGTATTCATCCTCTCCGTCTGCCTTTACGGATACTGTATAGCTTTCGGGGAAGCAATCGTTCTCCGCGCCTGCTTCTACGTTATCGACTCTCGGCCAGATAACGGCGGTGTCCATATACTTGTTTTCGCCCAGGTCGATCACGATCTCGTGAGGTGTTGAGCTTATATCCTGCGAGGCATATGCGTTCGACGTAAGACCATGGTAGGTCGATGCTACGTCTGCCTTATACTTACGTCCGTCGACAAGATTTTCAAGCAGCCATCTGTTAGCCTGAATGTAAACATTCTCGGATGTTACCGTTGCGCCGAGTGCTATATTTACAGCCGCGCCTGTTTCGGGATCGGTGGATGCTTCGCTGTTTCCGCAGAACGAGCCGATGACCTCAAGCTTTACCGTATGCTTTCCTGCCGGGATCTCAATATGGCTCGAGCCGCTATATATATCACCTGTCCATGCGGCGAAGTCATATAATGCGTTCTCGCTATTTTCCACCGCGAGCGAGCATATATTTGACGCTTCTGTCGCTACGGTCGTGGGAAGGCTATAGGTCTTACCGTTAGCAACGACCTTAAGCCCACTGTTTTCGGGAGCGGCTATGTTGATATATCTCTTTATCGGATCGCTTATCTCAAAGCTTGCAGTGACGTATACGTCCGAGCCTACTGTAAGCGTGAAGGTATCATCAGGTGAGCCGTAAGTGCCTGTAAAGCCTGTGAACTTATATCCGTAATCGGCAACCGCCTCGACGGTAATGCTTTCACCTGCCGATACTGTTGCGGTATATTCGCGTGTTGCTTCGCCGGAATTTACCGAAATGCTTCCGCCCTCTGTAGCTGTTATGACAACATCAAATTCGCCCTCTGCAGCTGCTTCAGCCGCTTCGCTTGTGAAGCTGTACGCACCTGCATCCACGTTGAAGTAGACATATTCGGCGTCGTTTGAAACGTATGTGATGCCCTGTGCATCACTGCCTGTTGCGTTTGCAAACACGGTCTCGCCGTCAAGCTTTATAACGGTTGACGCGTTCTTCGCTCTCGGCACGCCTACAAGCGCGCTTTCCGCAGACTCAACGTCAAGAGTAAGGATACCGTCTGCACGCGAAAGAGAAACGTCGATGCTTCCTCTGTCATCCGGAATGGTAAGTGTACCGGACATTGTATCAAGCGCTTCGGGAAGATACGGTCTTATCTCGATATCGGTATAGTTTACACCTGCGTATTCCACGCCGAGGAAATATCTGTGGAGCATCTTCGCGGGGAACGCGTTCCATGCGTGAGAATGGGATGCGTTTGTATTAAGCACGCTCTCCCAGACGGTTCCGCCGTCTGCCATTTTGGTATAGATATCAAGGATAAGGTCATAGCAGGCTTCCTTAGCATCGGCATCACCGTAGTTAAGAAGCGCATTCATGACCTCCCACGTGAGGACAACATTTGTCTGAAGCGAGGAATTTGCGATATAATCGACCTGTGAGGGGATAAGGTAATCGGGGGTTGCTCCGACGTTTATTGCCATAGCACTGACGCCGGGGTTCTTTTCGCTGACGCCGTACGAGTCTATGTACAGTCCTGTATCGGGGTCAAGGAGATTACCGTTGATAGCGTCAAGTAATGCCTCTGCCTTTTCCTCGTACAGCTTTGCGTCATCGCTCTTGCCAAGGATAGTCGCTACCTCACAAAGGTCACGGTAAGAGTCATAGAGCAAGAGGTTACATACGGTCGAATAATCGCCCGAGGTATTTACCTTCGGACCGGGATGGTCTGCGATATGCCAGAGCTTGATACCGTAATCCATGTGCATAAGCCCTGTGCTGTCTATACCCTTTTCCCAATATGCTACATTTGCCGCGGCGTTGTCGTAGAACTCGGCGAGTCCGACAGTGTCGCCGCTCGTCTTATAATATGTGAGCAGGATATCCGAATATCTGAGGTCCCACTCGGGGATATGCATGGTATAGAGTCCTGCATATGCCTGCGAGGGCGCGACAAAGGTAAATATGCCGATATCAAACTGCGAGCTTGCGAAATCCAAAAGTGTTTTATAGGACAGCTCGCTCATGTTTGTAAATGCGTATGAGAGAAGGTCATACTGCATCTGTGCGTCTGCGATATACTGCGACTGCTCACGGTGAGGACAGTCTACAGGCATACCGAGTATGTTATTGATCTGCGTATTGATGCACGCCTGATATATCTTATTGAGAGTTTCGTTTGAGGAAACGAAGGAAGCCGTGTGCTTGATTCCTGTGGACGCCCATTCTACGGTGAAATCGGAGGCATCAACAAGCTCGGGCATACCTACGATCTCAAAGTATCTGAATGCCTTATAGTCAAAGTCTGCCACAAATTCCTCAACGCCTTCACCTGCAAAGGTGTAGAAATCGCGGTATTCGGTCGCACTCTCGTCGGCTGTTGCCTGATGGAGCGTACCGTCGGAATTGAGTCTTTCACTGTAACGGATATATACTCTTGTACCTGCAGGTGCGGAAAGCTTGAAGCGTACAAAGCCGCTTACTATTCTGCCGGTATCAAAGACCTGGTATCCAACATCCTGCTTGCTCGCAGGTGTAGGTGTGATGCTTTCGTGTATCACGCCCTCGGGCAGCGTCTGCTTACGCATTTTATAGCTTTGAGTCTCTGCATCAGCCGAAACTGCGTTTGTCCACGTGCCGGACTCATAGCTTGCTTCGTCGTAGCCGTAATAAGTCCACTCGAGCGCATCCGACATCTTCTGCGCGTCGTAGTCGATCTGCATATTCATGCCGCGTCCGGACATTTTCGGTGTGCCGTTGGCATAAGGAGTATCCGAGAGCGCACGCCATGAGGTATCGGTCTTGAGCGTTTCGCTCGAGCCGTCTGCGTAAGCAAGCGTTATCTCGCCCCAGAATGCCGGCTTACCGTTTATGTAGTTCATGCCGTGGTTACCCATATACTGAACAGCCGCCGCAAGTGCAAGCTCCGTGGGCTTTTCGCCGAGCAGAGCGTTAAGTTTTTCGCCGGTGTATTCGTATTCAAGGTAGTAGATGTTGTTGGGAAGCGAGGTGGGTGCCGGAGATACGTAACCGGTTATGATATTACCGTTTACGTAAAACTTGAGATGATTATGCGCTGACACACGCACGCTCATCGACACGGGTGTGTCCTTGAGCTCATACTCGTGTCTGAAATAGGAAATGCTGTTGGCTGTAACCGTATCCGAGCTCCAGATCCAGTTACTTTGTGTCATGTACGCGCTGTCTGTTTCGGTTGCAGGCACTTCTGCCGCAGAACAGCTCAAGAATGAAACAGTGTTAAAAAGCATGCACATCACCGCCAATAATAAAAATAGTTTTTTCATTATATTTGCCACCTTTCTGTACTAAAGATGTTCGATAATCAAAGTATAACATATATTACAAATAAAATCAAGGGATTCGCAAATCGTTGAGCATTATTCACAAAAAATGCAGGTCTTTTTTCAAAAATTACCAAACTATATTTTTGTTTGCTTAATAAAATCGTAATATATATATGATATCATTATTTATATTTTTGAGGCTTCTCTATTTTCGAAAGGATTGATATAGATTTGAAAAGGTACATACTTAAGTCTTTTACAGGTGCGCTTGCACTGCTTATGCTTATAAATACCGCTGTCATGCCTGCAGCCGCACTGTACAGGGGTGTACTTGGTGACGTATATTCGGCTCACAGCCGTCAGATAGGACCGGGGGTCGATTACACCGAGTATCTTTCGGTAACAGACGGACTGAACGAATCAGCGTATCTGTTTGAGTATCGCCCTGACGAGGGTGCTTTACCTATCGTTTCATGGGGTGACACGCTTGTCGGAAGCAACAGGGT
>JAFUMW010000150.1 GCA_017482465.1 Clostridia bacterium | reverse complement strand
GTAAGCTCTGTTCTCATGGCAGCACGAAGCTTAGCGTCGAGGTTGGAAAGCGGTTCGTCGAGAAGGAATACCTTCGGGTTACGGACGATCGCACGTCCGAGCGCAACTCTCTGCTTCTGACCGCCGGACAAAGCCTTCGGCTTTCTGTCGAGAAGGTGTGTGATGTCGAGTATACGAGCTGCTTCTTCAACTCTGCGCTTGATCTCTTCCTTCGGTGTCTTTCTGAGCTTAAGACCGAAAGCCATGTTATCAAACACGCTCATGTGAGGATAAAGAGCGTAGTTCTGGAAAACCATCGCGATGTCGCGGTCCTTGGGAGCTACGTCGTTAACGAGCTTATCGCCGATGAAGAGTTCACCCTCTGTGATCTCCTCAAGACCTGCGATCATACGAAGTGTTGTGGACTTACCGCATCCGGAAGGTCCAACGAAGATGATAAATTCTTTATCCTTGATGTCGAGGCAGAAGTCGGATACAGCCGTTACTCCGCCGGGATACTTCTTGTAAATGTGTTTAAGGGACAAACTTGCCATTTTATGTATTCCTCCTGTTAAAAGCGGTTTCCCGCATATATTACTTTTTTACACACAATATTGTACCAAAAATTACGCAAAAATGGAAGTGTCATTCTTACGAAATTAAAGATATCTTTTTGTGCAATATGTCACAAATTCCATGAAAAACAAAGCCGGGTGCGTTTTAACACCCGATTTTGTTTCTAATTTATTAGAGATGCCTTTTGTTAAGACTTGCTCTTCATCGTAAGTCCTATACGCTTTTTGGCAAGGTCAACGCTCTTTACGGTAACATTTACTATATCGCCGACAGACAGCACCTCGGACGGATGCTTTATAAACTTATCGGATATTTCCGAAACGTGTACGAGTCCGTCTTGGTGTACGCCGATGTCAACGAAAGCACCGAAGTCGATAACATTTCTGACCGTACCTGTGAACTTCATACCCGGCTTTAAGTCGCTCATATCCATAACATCGTCACGGAGTATGGGGGACGGGAGCGAGTCACGCACGTCACGTCCCGGCTTTTCAAGCTCGGAGATGATATCAACGAGCGTAGGCTCACCGATACCCAGCGCTTCGGCTGTTTTCTTAAGTCCCTCTGCCGTTACCTTATCTCTGATACCCGAAAGTCTGTTTTCGCGAACGTCGTCCATCGTGTAGCCGAACATATCAAGCAGCTTTTCCGCCGCCTCGTAGGACTCGGGGTGGACACCTGTGTTGTCAAGTATCTTCTCCGACGAGGGCACGCGCAAGAATCCCGCGCACTGCTCATACGCCTTCGCGCCGATACGCGGTACCTTGAGTATCTCGCTTCTCGACTTGAACTCGCCGTTTTCTTCTCTGTATTTTACTATATTCTTCGCGCCCGTCGCGTTGATGCCCGCGATGTACGAAAGCAGCGAATGCGATGCTGTATTAACGTCAACGCCGACACTGTTAACACAGTCCTCGACAACGCCAGTGAGCGACTCGTCAAGTCTTGCCTGCTTCATGTCGTGCTGGTACTGACCGACACCGATAGATTTCGGGTCGATCTTTACAAGCTCGGCAAGCGGATCCTGGAGTCTGCGCGCAATGGACACTGCACTTCTCTGCGTAACGTCGAAGTCCGGGAACTCGTCCGCCGCGAGAGCCGATGCCGAGTATACCGACGCGCCTGCCTCGCTGACCATTGCGTAATGAAGGTCGCCGCCGACCTCCTTGATCACGTTGGCTATGAAGATCTCGCTTTCCTTGGAAGCCGTACCGTTACCGATAGCGATAAGCTCGACTCCCCATTTTGAGATAAGTCTTTTAACTATCTTCGCGCTTTCTTCTATTCTTTCTTGCGGCTTTGTCGGATATATGACCGCTGTGTCGAGCACCTTACCTGTCTTATCAACGACGGCAAGCTTACAACCTGTTCTGTATCCGGGGTCAAGACCGAGAACGCACTTTCCCTTTACGGGCGGCTGCATTAGTAAATGCTTAAGGTTATCCGAGAAGAGCTTTATCGCGCCCTCGCCTGCACGGTCGAAGAGCATCGTTCTTATCTCATTTTCGATAGACGGCTTTACAAGTCTGTCATAGCTGTCGATTATAGCCGCTCTTACATGTCCCGAGGCGGGGCTTGTCTGCGATGTCATCGCCGCGTATATAAGGTAAGAAAGTATCGCGTCCTCTGCCATTTCGACAGACACCTTGAGGTATTCTTCCTTTTCGCCTCGGTTGAGCGCGAGTATTCTGTGGTCTGCGATACTCTTTACACCCTCGGAGAAGTCGTAATACATAGAGTATACCGAATCCTCATCCTTTGCCGCCTTTGATGTGATAACACCGAAGTCGTAAGTCATTTCTCTTATTTCTTTTCTGTAGTCTGCGTTATCAGAGATCTCTTCCGCTATGATATCGCGTGCACCCGCGTATGCGTCAGCTACGGTCTCAACGCCCTTTTCGGCATCAACGAGCGATGCGGCGAGCTCGTCTAGTGTAGGTGAATACGTTTCGCTCATAAGCATGAGCGCTTCTGCAAGCGGAGTGAGTCCGCGCTCACGTGCAACTGATGCACGGGTACGTCTCTTTGGCTTGAACGGGCGATAGATATCCTCTATCTCAGCGAGTATCTGCGCGTTTTCGATAGCCGCCATGATCTCGTCTGTCATCTTACCCTGCTCTGTGATAGAGGCAGCCACCTCTGCTTTACGCGCTTCGAGGTTACGTAAATATGTAAGTCTGTCAAAAAGATTACGCAGAGTTACATCGTCAAGCGAGCCTGTTACCTCTTTACGGTAGCGGGCAATAAAGGGGATCGTATTTCCGTCGTCGATGAGAGCAACTGTTTTTTCGACCTGTTCTTCTCTTAAACCGAGCTCTTCGGCGAGTTTTTTTAGAATGTCCATTTTGTGTTCGTCCTTTTCTTTTTGGGTGGTTTGTTTTTATTTGGTTCAGGCTTGTAATGCCTGTTTTTGTTAGTTATATTGTTTTTCTCTGTAAACAGGTATGGGTTAAAGGCTTCCATTTTCATTAAAGAAAACGAGCTCGAACTGGACGTCGAGTGCGCCGCCCCTACCATGATCGTTTTTCATTCGCAACGTTGAATTTTATAACAGTGCGGCGCTTGTGACTACACGCGTTCCTACGGAACGCTTGCTGTCCAAGTAAGCCGCGCGGATAGTGTATGATAGTAGCAGAGCGCGGATTTGATGCAAGATGAACGCTTTTAACCGCTTCACACATGGTGAAGACGTAGAAATTCATCAAGCCCATATTTCAAAGTTTTTGCGGGGGAGTCCGAGGGGGAGCTTTTGCAAAAGCACCCCTCGAAAAAACGCCCCACAAAAAACTCTCACGCCTTAAACAGTGCTTCCTCTTCCTTGTTAAGCTCGCGCCACTGTCCGCGCTCAAGGTCCGGGTCAAGGATGATATGTCCGAAGCTTATGCGCTCAAGGTAGGTGATCTTGTTGTTCACAGCGGCGAACATACGCTTTATCTGGTGATATTTGCCCTCGGTGAGAGTTATCTCGCCCGTCAGTCTGCCGTCATCGGCTCTTATGACCGCATCCTTTGTAACATAGCCGTCGTCGAGGGTTATCCCGCTTGCAAGACGGTCTATATCTACATCGGTAAGAGGGTCGGCGCACATATACCGATAGGTCTTACCTACATGATGCTTGGGCGAAAGTACGCGGTGCGCTCCCTCACCGTCATTGGTAAGTATGATCAATCCGAGTGTATTTTTATCAAGTCTGCCGCACGGAAAAAGTCCGAGTCTGCGATATTTTTCGGGCAACAGCTCAAGTACTGTTTTCTCACGCGGGTCATCTGTCGCCGACACATATCCGTCCGGCTTGTTTAACATTATATAAACGTGTTCCTTGTACACTATCGGCTCACCGCGAAGCACGATCACGTCGCGATCGGGATCCACGTGAACGTCCGCACGCCTTACAGGCACACCGTTCACCGTGATCTCTCCGCGCTTTGCCGCCTTTGCCGCTTCTGTTCTGCTCGCAGCGCCAACGGTAGTAAGAAGTTTGTCGATTCTCATAATTCTCTGCTCTTTTTCTAAAATCTGACGACCTCAACGACAATGATGCCGACTATAAAAGCCAGCACCGAAAATATCACAAGCGACAGGTAAAACGCGCTTTTGAAATCATTTTTCTTTTTCATTTTCATTTCCTTTACCGGTATACATACTGTTATTATACCCGTTTTGGGAAATATCAAGCGCATTATGCGAGCGTATTGTGTATCTCGTCTATTTTTTTAAATATTTCACGTATGTATCTGTCAGCGTCCGTGCCGCCGGAGTCTATGTCCGTAAAGACTATCGCAATATAAGGGCGCTCTCCGTATACGATCGCCGCATCATGGTAAGCGTCAACGTCCCATCCATATTTATGGGCAACATCTTTTTTTCCAAGCGCCGTCTTTGACAGGACTGTATGCGCCGATTCGGTCATACACTCTCTTACAAATGTTCCGTACTCCGGGTTTTCAAGCGTAAAATAGTAGACACTCTTAAAAAGCGCGCCCGCCTCGTTTACACTCATGTTCATGTAACTTAACAGCGGTGAACGCGCACCGACATCACGGGCATAGTCAAAATACCACTTGTTGGTGAAGCGTGCACGTACAAGCGCAAAGGCTGTATTATCGCTTTTTTCAAGCGAAAGCTCTATCAGCTCGCGATAGGTGTACTCGGTGCCGTCATCGGCTTTAACAAGCACGCCCGAGCCCGGCTTGTCCATCGTTTCATGATCAAGCACTATCTTCGAATCAAGATCGAACATTTCGGCAAGCACCTCGTCGGTGTACTCTTCGAACTCCTTTTCATCAAGCGACAGTCCGCCCGACTCATAATCGGTCAGAGCTTCAAGTACCGCAGTTATATACGGAGCTTTCATAACACTTGCACTGTCAAAAACGGTATCGCCGTTATAAGCGTATCTGCTTCCCGTCAGTATATCCTCGTAGTAGAAAGCTATTTGGGGAGCGCTTGCGCCTGTTGAAGCAATGATCTCGTCAAGTGTAAGCTTATCACTGTACGCATCGCCGAGAGCTTTCTTTCCTTCTTCTATATACTTGTCCGCCTTTACCCAACTGTGATCCGATATCACAGCATCGGCATCATCACTTTCTTCTTTCAGCTTTTCGATCTCCTCCTCGGTTCGCATCACGCGAACAAGCGGCGAGCTCTTTTTGGCATAATCCTCAAGCTGTGACATCATATTATGCAGATCGGTAAGATCAAGGGCAGGCTTGCTTTCCTGCTTTGCCACCATACCCGCGACCTCGGCTCTGATATTTTCGAGCGCCTGTATCTTTTGCTCGTTTTCTGTCACAAGTCCTTTATAATGCTCGGCAAAGTATCCCTCCATATCGGCAAGTGACGCTTCAAGCTCCTCGTTTTGCTTCACAGCGTCGGCAAGCTTACCTTCAAGCGACGCCTTGTCCGAGCCGAGCGCGGATATCGTCGCACTGTCAGCGGCACTTTGGGTTTCATATTTGATTTTCAGATCACTCAGTGCAAGTGCAAGCATGACCGTCGCGGCAATAAGCGCGGCGGCAATCACACCAAGAACCGAGCAGACAATTATCTTTGCACTTTTTTTCATTATGTAACGGTTACCTCACAGCGTCATTTCCTTATGACGCGCCACATGGCAATTTATATTAACCGCGACAGGAAGTCCGGCTATATGTGTGGGATATGTCTCTATATTCACGGCAAGCGCGGTGGTATCACCGCCGAAGCCCTGCGGACCGATATCAAGCGTATTGATCTCTGCAAGCATTTTTTCTTCAAGGCTTTTAAAGCGCGGGTCTGCGTTTGAGCTTGACACGTCACGCGTAAGCGCTCGCTTGGCAAGCAGTGCCGCATATTCAAAAGTACCGCCTATGCCGACGCCTACGACTATCGGGGGGCAGGGATTGCTGCCCGCGCGCTTTACTGTATCCTTTACAAATTCTATTATATCCGACTCGGTCGCGGACGGAGTAAACATCTTCACTGCGCTCATGTTCTCGCTTCCGAAGCCCTTGGGTGCGGCCGTCAGATGAAGCTTATCACCCGGTACGAGCCGTATATGTATAACAGCAGGCGTATTGTCGTCGGTGTTTACACGTTCGTACATCGGAAAGCGTACGACCGACTTGCGAAGATATCCGTCCGCATACGCACGGCGAACACCGTCGTTTACGGCACGCTCAAAATCGCCGTTTATATGTACGTCACACCCGATGTCGGCAAAAAGCACCGCCATTCCCGTATCCTGACATATCGGTATGTCAAGCTCACGTGCCGCCTCTATATTATTGTCAATAGTTTCAAGTATGCTTTTAGCAAGCGTGTTACGCTCGCTTTCAGCACAGTCGCATATAAGCCTTCTCGCGTCATCCGGGAGTCTGTAATTTGCGTCAATAAACAGCTCTCTGACCGCATCACTTATCTCTTTTTCACTGATCTCTCTCATTTTTATATCCTTTCGAGCTACTTATTTATACAAAAATACCGTATATGCGAGGTCAGACCTCACATATACAGTAATTTGTCTTTTTATTGCTCGAGATCATTGTAGAATATTATTTCCTCTGGGAGACAATAATTAAGCTTTTCTTTAGCTACACTAATTATGTATTCGTCGTCGAACGGAGCGTCAAGCCTATTCTCAAGTTCGTCGACACGCTCTGAGTAGTAATCAATTTTTTCCTGTATATCCGCCTGCTGTGCTTTCTGATCCGAGTATTCTATCCTGAAGCTGATAATCTCAACTATGCAAAACAGCACAACGACCGCTATCGCGACTTTAGCCGGAAAGCTTAATTTTTTTATTCCTTGCTTTGTTCCCTGCTTCATTATCAGCACTCCTTTCGGACGATCTTTTACTCGAACCGCAGCCTTTAGGACATGCGATTATTTTATCAAATCCAAATCCCTTTTCCGACATCACAAAAAGCTTAGCTGCTTCCCTGTCGTTTGACGTTATGACGCTTCGCACAGTATACGCGTCTACAGGCACCGATATTGCCTTTGCAATTATACTGAATACTGGTTTTGCGATTTTATAAAATGTGAAAAACAGGACAAGCCGTACGAGCGACACGGCCAACCCCGATAGTGCCGCGCTTATTTTTGCTGCCGTACAATAATACAAGAAAAATCCCGCCGCGGCGCCGAGATATATGTACAGACGCAATTGCCCGAAATTGACCTGAAATAAAAATACGGTAAAAAACAGAGCCGACACGACAAAAAACAGTATATCCTCAAAGAATATTATAACCGTTACGGTCTTGTTTTTCACCGTGTGTAAAAATGCAAGCACACGCTTTGAACGCTCGCCCGCAGGCGGACGCAAGCTTTTTATCACAGCCTCTATGCGCTGTGAGCTTGTTTTTGCCGCACCGATACCTGTCCCCGTAAGCATAACTCTGGATATTCTGAATATGTCATAAAGTGCACCGAAAGCGATTCCAGTGAGAAGCGCGTACAGAAGTATCGCTGTCTGCTCCCACTGTGATATGTAAAATGCCATATCAGGTACGCTTTCCGAAAAGTCCGCGCTTTTTTGTACTCGGCTCTGTATAATAAAGCGAGTCAAAATGCCCGGTCATCTCCAGAATGCCGCCCGAAACATCGAGCTTTACAATATGAAGAGCACTTCCCTCAATATTCAAAATGCCCATACAAGAGCTTACCGCGACAGCCGTGTCATCGAAACCGATAACATCCTCGACACCGCTTACACGCATCTGTGCTCTGCCGTCCATTTTTATTTCATGTACAGTTTTTTCGGTCTGTTCCATCGCATATACTCCTTTTTAGCTCTTTCCCTATATTATATGGTAAAGAGCATTGAAGTATTACTGCGAAAGAACCTCATATAAAGAGGACGCGTCGCTTTTGGCGACGGTGTCACGCACATCGAGAACACGAATTCGGAGAGTTCTCTCCCCGAATCGTATCTCAATTATGTCATTCTCTTTCACATCATACGATGCTTTTGCACGCTTGCCGTTTACGCTTACGTGTTCGGTGTCGCACGCGTCGTTAGCGACTGTACGCCGCTTGATTATACGCGACACCTTGAGAAATTTGTCAAGACGCATTAATTACTTGTTTACCTTTGCCTTGAGAGAAGAACCTGCCGAGAAGGATACGTTCTTCGATGCGGGGATAGTCATAGCTGCACCTGTCTGGGGGTTACGGCCCTGGCGAGCTTCTCTGGACTTAACGCCGAATGTACCGAAACCAACGAGCTGTACCTTGTCGCCATTAGCGAGTGCACACTCGATTGCTGCGAATACTGCGTTAACAGCCTTTTCGCTTTCTGTCTTCTTCATTCCTGCTGCTTCTGCTACTGCTTCGATTAACTGTGTCTTATTCATGTCATAAAACCTTTCTTTTTTTATTTTTTTGATTTGATACTTGTAATACCAAACACAATATCGGTAATACTATTATATCATCATTTTATCCCAATATCAAGGGGATTTTTCAACTTTTTTCGTTTTTTTAGGCGATTGTTTGTATTTTTTTCATAATTTTTT
>JAFUMW010000149.1 GCA_017482465.1 Clostridia bacterium | reverse complement strand
TTGTTTCATCAACTCCGAGGTATATCTCTGTTCCCGTGGAGCAGGATACTCTCTTCCAATATGCGAATGTATAGCCTGTATCTGCTACTGCTGTAAGCTCTACAGCACTGCCGCTGTTTGCGTAGTCGTTGTAGTCCTCAAAAGTATTGCCGTTTACCGAAATGAAGCCGCCCTCGCTTGTGCTTGCGACAAGCTTTACTGCTATGCTTATAGTCTCATCGATAAATCTTGCTTCGATCTCGACGTCTGAGTCTACGGTATGAACATATGTTGTGTCACGGCTGAGAAGGATATTTCTGCCGTCGGTTACTTCATACCAGCCCTCGAGTCTGTAGCCTGTGTCGGCTGTCGCTGTGAGGGTGAGTGTGGTGTTTTGGGTAACTGTATCGGTATAATTCTTTACGGTGTCATCACCTATCGTGATGCTGCCGTTTCCTACCGCGTTTGCACTTACTGTATTAGTTACAATGCCGTGGTTTTCAGCATACGATTTTGCAAGAGCTTCGCTCTTGAAGAATGCTATGCTTTCGATATCAACATAGCTGTCTGCGCTCATGCTGTACGTATCCTCAAAGAACGCAAGCGTCATGTAAAGGTCTGAGTTTATGGTATCGCCCGTAAGAACGATATCATCGCTTTCATAGTCCTTTACGTTTACATAGAAGCCTGCTTTTTCTGCGCTTGTAAGTGCAGGAAGCTCAGCTATTGTCGACACGTGGTTATCCGCACCGCGAAGCTGAACGTCTATATTAGCCGCGGTTGAGTCTGTCTTGTATACTACGCTCATGTACGGATAGTCGGTTATTGCGAAGTCGAGAGCCGCGAAGTTTACAGCGACTGTAGGCGCAAGCTTTGACGTAAGCGTTTCAGCTGAGAAGCGAAGTGCTCCGTTAACAAGCGAGTGCTTGCTCATACGCTGACGGTCAAGGAGTGAGCCTGCAGTATAGGTCGTGAGCGTGTCAAGTGTTGCAGCGTCAAAGATGTGATACTGCGTCGAGAGATCACGGTCAGCATCAAGCGTGTATGTAGGAGCGGGAGCAGCTGTGTAGCCATGAGTTGCTACAACTTCTGCCTTTTCCATTTCCTCAAGTGCTATCTTTGAAAAGATTCTGTGTCCTTCATCGGTAAGATGTACGCCGTCATTGATGTAGGTTGTACGGAGTCCTGTGAAGTTAGCCTGCTCGTTATTGTAAAGGTCGATGCAGTCAACACCGTAGTATGCGCAGGTTTCGAGCATTGCGTCTACGTACGCGTCGAGCTCGTAGCGGCGGTTACCGGTGTTGTCGTTGCCCTCGCCTGTCGCATAGTCAGCTCTCTTGATAGGCGTAAAGAACACGAGCTTTGCTTCGGGATAATTCTTCCACGAGAGCATGATAAGCTCGCTTATCGCGCCGCAGAAGGTATCGCGTGTAAGATCGCCCGGCTTTCCTATTGTCCAGTTGCCGTTATAGTCGTTTGTACCGCCGTAAATAACGAGCATATCAGGCTCATCGCTCGAAGCTACCATTCTTTCCATTCTGGGCACGAAGGTTTCAATAAGATTTCCGGTATCCTTGTAATCACCTGTGATTGCCGATCCGCCAACGCTCCAGTTATTAACGGTCATCTTGAAATCGTTTGCCCAAATGCTGTGATACGTGGACGTAGCTCCGGCACCATAGGAAATAGAGTCGCCGAGAACGTTTATAACAACCGCATCGCCGTCCTCGCTTGATTTTTCATACCAGTCAAGCGGAGAATTTTCCTGTACGGTAACTACTATCGTTGCCGATATTTCGCTTGATTCATCTGTTATCGTAACGGTGGTCTGACCAACGCTCTTTGCTGTAATCAAGCCGTTTTCATCCACTGTGGCAACAGCATCGTTTTCAACGTCAAAGGAGATATTGCTAAGGTCCGCATAGCTCGGAGTAGGTGTATATTCTGCCTGAGCTGTGTCGCCGACAAACAGTCTTATAATGTCTGAATCAAGCTTTATTCCAATGAGAGTCTTGTCTATTTTGTATTCATACGCCTGTGCATCCTCTAAGGTCTTAAAGAATCCTATATATTCAACGGCAAAGTACTCATCCTTATTAATATCTCCGCTGAACCAGGGCTTGAGTCTTATGTAGTTGCATACAGATTCTGCGTCCACATTATCAAATGAGTAATCGGTTATACCTTCGCCGTCTGTAAATACGGAAGAAGCGTCAAATATAACAGAATTAAAACTTTCATCATGAGAATATGTAGACGAATATCCCCAAAGTCTTGTTTTACTGCCCAAATAGGTCACGCCGAGGTTCATGTCGATTCTTGCGCCTGTATTAGCGATATTTGAGCTGTAGGAGATCTTTACATACGGATATTCCTTTATCGGATATCCTGCGGTAAGCTCGTTTGACTCGAAATTGAATTCAAACTGCGAGCTGTCCACATGAGTACCGTCGGCTGTTGCAACAAACTTAACGTATGCTTTGCCTTCTTCATCATCATAAATGTAGTTTTTTTCAAAAGCGTTATTTTTAACTGTGCCGTTAAGGGCGTCGGCAATAAGAACGAGCTGCTTGGTGGTATCTAACGGTGCCTCCGGAACATAATCGCTGATAAAGAGCTCTGCCTGCTTTTCGGTTCTGAATGCCGCGATAAGGTCTATGTACAAAGAGCCTTCAACGTCGGAACTATCGAATACTTTGAGCCCGATAGTCTGATTTGTCTTTGTATTATCAAGCGGTATTGTTGTGCTGTCGCTTCCGTTCTTAAATGTATCGCGTCTGATCGTTTTATAGCCATACTCGGTCATAAGACGGATCTGATCGTTTCCTCCCCACTTATAAACCGAACCGCCGACAAGATTTGTGGTGTCATAACCTACACCTGTTGCGGTTGTTTTATATCTTACAACGTAGTAAGGGAAATCAAAAAGTGAATTTTCGCCGGTCACGGCAAAGCCCGCGTTCGAATTTGCAGGCGTAATGCTGAGCATGGTCCACGGCTGGCAGCTTTCAGCCGCTGTGTACTTTACAACCTTGTTTCCGTCAGCTTCGGTGAAGATGACGCCATTTTCGCCCGATGCGAGCTTGATATCATCCTCATGCATGATCAAATAGTCAGTGCCCGTTGTGGGATTCATATCTGTAGTATAATCCTCGGTTTCGGGATATGACGGAACGTGAATCAGCTTGAATGCCTTCGCCTGCTCTTCCGTTCTGAACGCGGCGATGGATTCAATATAGATATATTCGTTATCATCTGCGCTCGGGAACATTTTAAGCGAGATCTGCTGCGTATACTTTGTATTGTCAAGAGGTGTAGACGTACCGTCGCTTCCGCTTGTAAAGGTATCGCGCTTTATGGTCTTGTACGTATAATCGGTGGATTTTGTGATCTGCTCCTGACCGAGCCACTTGGATATATCCCAGCTCATAAGATTTGTGGTATCGGCCGAAAGCGCGCCGGAGGTCGTCTTGTAATGAACGACGTAATAGGGGAAATCAAAAAGTGAATTTTCTCCGGTTGCGGCAAAGCCTGCATCCGAGTCTGCGGGCTTAATGTTAACGGTGGCCCAGGGCTGGCTGGTTTCTGTCGCGGTATATTTAACTACCTCGTATCCGTTCTCGTCCGTGGTGATTTCACCCTTGGTACCGCTCGACGCTTTGATGTCGGCGGGATCCATAACAATATAGTCTACGGACGTAGCATCATTTCCGTCTGTCGTATAGTCAACAGCCTTTGGAGTATAGTTTGCCTTAAAGTCTTCAGCCTGAGCCTCTGTTCTGAACGCTGCTATCGATTCAATATAAATGTAACCGTCAACATCAGCGCTCGGGAACATTTTAAGCGAGATCTGTTGCGTATACTTTGTATTGTCAAGAGGAGTAGACGTGCCGTCGCTTCCGCTTGTAAAGGTATCGCGCTTTATGGTCTTGAACGTGTAATTTGTGGATTTTGTGATCTGCTCCTGACCGAGCCACTTGGATATATCCCAGCTCATAAGGTCTGTGGTATCGTATGTAAGTGCGTTAGAGGTCGTCTTGTAATGAACTACATAATAAGGGAAATCAAAAAGCGAGTTTTCGCCGGTTGAGGCAAAGCCTGCTCCTGAATTTGCAGGTATAATATTAAGTCTGCCGTTTGTGTACCAGCTTTCGGCCGCGGTGTATTTAGCTACCATATACTTGTTTTCATCAAGTATTACAGTACCCTTAGTACCCGATGCAGCCTTGATCTGCTCTGCGTTCATAACGATGTAATCCACTGCTGTGGAATCATCGCCGTCGGTAGTGTAGTCCGCGCTTGCCGTTGTTACAAAAATCAGCAAAGTGCAAAACAATAATAATGCTGTGATTAAAAGCTTGACTTGTTTGATCATGGGTAACCTCCTAATATAAATATTTTGTGGATATATTAATGATAGCACGAAAGACATAAAATAATCTTTAGTAAATTTTACGAACAAAAGTGTAAAATTTGCATAATATTTCGATTTTGCAATAAATTTATTGTCTTTATTCTTGGGGGAATAACTGTTATTTTTTGTCAACTCTTGATTTTTATCTTCTTTTATGTTAATATTTAATCAGAGATCAATGTGAAAGGAGGATTAAACCATGCTTACATTCGGCTATGGAGGTACAGATACTCCACACGCTGTGGGATGTGTTTGCGAACACGTTAATGACTATTATTGGTACATAGCACAGCACCAAACCGCTTATGCTTATGATATAAATGGTAAAACATACGACGGTACACTCGGAGAAATAATGATAATTCCGCCCGGAGATTTCATGCATCATACTAACCAAAAGGGTGCAGATATTGGCTTCGTTGACGATTACATGTATTTTGCCGGAGAAGAAGTAGAGAAAATGGTAGAAAGATTAAAATTGCCGGTTAGTATAGCATTTTATTCCTCTGATCACAAATTAATAGATCCTTATATAAAGCAATTGAAAATGGAGGAGCATGAACGCAAACTCGGATATGAGTATAGGGTATCCGGACTTATTTATGATATGCTGGTGAAAATGGCTCGTCAGTATGAGGAAATGATAAGTACAACTTCTCCGCAAAAGCGTTTGTTAGACAGTGTAAGGCAGGAGATGTTAAAGAACATTGAAAAAAAGTGGACCTTAGGTGAACTTGCAAAACTCGGCGGATACTCACCGGCATACTTTTGTTCGCTTTACAATAAATATTACAATATGACTCCACTTGATGAGCTTTTAAATTACAGAATTACAATTGCCAAACAAGAACTTTTGAAAAAAGAACTCTCGGTTACAGAAATAAGTCAAAAATGTGGTTTTCTTTCAATACACCATTTCTCACGGTATTTTAAGAAACTTGTTGGAGTTTCTCCTTCTGCTTTCTGTAAAAAGAAAGAATGAGAATGCTTTTATGAAATCGTACATAACTTATTTCCTTTATAGTAGACCCCCCATTCACAAGAAGTGAATGGGGGATTCTTTCACCTGTAGCGGGAAAGTTTTTAGCGGTAGGACTCGGAGAAGATGATTTGACTCGGAAACGGCAGAGTAAATATGCTGCTTCATCTTATCCGGGGGCGAATTTTGGGCTCCTGTGAATTTGCGATCCGTCGTACCTCCCTAAGCGATGGATACAGGTAATTGTATCCGCAGAAACAGGATACACTTTATGGCGGCGGGCTTTTTTGTTGGCGGAGAAGGAGAGATTCGCTCGGAGGCTACCGCCACCGACACGCACACGCTGCTTTTCTTTCTTCCACCGGAAGAAAGAAATTTGACTTCGTCAAACCGCGCTTTCGAATCTTCCATTTATACCAAAAACAAAAGAACCGTACCTCAAAGGTACGGTTCTTTTGTTGGCGGATAAGGAGAGATTCGAACTCTCGAACGGCTTCTGACCGTTACACGATTTCCAATCGTGCGCGCTCGACCAGCTACGCGACTTCTCCGAATAACCGCAACAGCTATTGCCGTCACGGGCCATTGGTGCGGAAGACGGGACTTGAACCCGTATGGTGAGAACCACACGCCCCTCAAACGTGCGCGTCTGCCAGTTCCGCCACTTCCGCATAAAACAGCCTAATTATTATACTAAATAAATAAGCGTTTGTCAATACCTTTTTTGAATTTTTTTCGACTTTTCGCGATATGCGCTATTATATTGCAAATTCGTAAGCTTTATGGTATACTTTAATTATATAACAGGTTTTATCGGGGGTATTGCATGGATCATCGCGGCTTTATTACGTTTCTGAATATGATTGAAAAGCTGAAATGCAACACGCGACATTCATGGACATCCACCGGTCGGCAGGAGAGTGTTGCGGAACATTCTTGGCGTCTTGCGGTCATGGCACTGCTTTGCGCTGATGAATATCCCGAGCTTGATATGAACAAGGTTATAAAAATGTGTCTGATACACGATTTTGGTGAGGCTGTTACCGGAGATATTCCTGCTTTCTTGAAGACCGAATCGGACGAAGCGGAGGAAGAACGTGCGGTAGAGCGGATGCTCAAACTTTTGCCCGACGAAACGCAGGCAGAATTATCAGCGCTTTTTTCGGAAATGTCCGAGCTTGCAACTCCTGAGGCAAAGTTATATAAGGCACTTGACAATGCTGAGGCGCTCGTATCGCACAATGAGGCATCTATGTCGACCTGGATTGAGCGTGAATATGATGAAAACCTGACATATGGACAGGAAAACTGTGAGTGGTCTGAATGGACGCGCGGACTTCGTCAAGTACTTAAGAATGATACACTTGAAAAGATCAAGACAGAAAAGCAAAGATGAATATGCGGGTAAGAAAATATTAAAAATCTTAACCCGTACCCCATTGCAATTATTTAATTTTATGATATAATATATAGTAGGCGTGGGTTTGTACGTTCAAACTGCGCTTTTATTAATCGAAAATATAATGAAGTGGTAATATAGATGATAATTTTAAGCTGCAAGGATGTTGGACTTGAATATGGCGATGTGACGATACTCTCGGGTGTGACCTTCGGTATAAACGAGGGTGAGCGTGTAGGTGTTGTCGGCGTTAACGGCGCGGGAAAATCTTCGCTTATCAAAATTATAACAGGCAAATACAGTGCGACAAGCGGAAGCGTGTTCGTGTCGGGCGATAAATCGCTCGGTGTTCTCGAGCAAAACGCGGCTCTTGAAAGCGAAAACACGCTTATTGACGAGATGCTTTTGACCTTCCCTGAACTGATCGCGGATGAAAAGCGGCTTGCCGAGCTGTCTGCGAAGCTTTCAAGCGGGGATTCGGAGATAATTTCGCAGTACACGCGCTTAGAGGAGCGTTTCCGCGAAAACGGCGGATACGAGTTCCGTTCGCGCTGCCGAGGAAACCTTATCAACATGGGCTTCCCCGAGGATATGCACAGGATGTGCATCTCATCACTGTCGGGCGGGCAGAAAACGCGTCTTGCGCTTACCCGGTTACTTATACTTAACCCCGACATACTTATACTCGACGAGCCGACCAACCATCTTGACGAGCAAACTCTTGTCAAGCTTGAAAATCAACTCTCAAGCTACCGCGGTACGCTTATCGTTATTTCGCATGACCGATATTTTCTTGACCGCGTGACGACCAATATACTTGAGATCGAGAATCACAAAGCTGAGCTTTATGCGGGAAATTACACGAAATTTGTTGAATTAAAACGCGAACGCCGCGAGGCTCTGGAGAGGGCATACAAGAACCAACAAAAGGAGATCGCGCGTATCGAAGCTTATATAGAGCAACAGCGCAGATGGAATCGCGAACGAAACATTATTGCCGCCGAAAGCCGTATGAAAGCGCTTGAGCGCATGGAGAAGATCGACAGACCCGAAAACGCGCCCGGCAGTATTCGGATGAGCTTCGGAACTGCACTTGCAAGTGCGAATGACGTTTTAAAAGTAAGCGGACTTGCCAAGAGCTTTGGTGATAAAAGGCTGTTCTCCGACCTTGATTTTATGGTTCAGAAGGGCGAGCGTTTGTTTATCTCCGGACCTAACGGCTCGGGAAAGTCGACGCTGATAAAAATTTTAATGGGATTTGAGCCTGCGAGCTCCGGATATTTTGATTTCGGCTACAATATAAAGATCGGATACTATGATCAGGAAAATCAGAATCTTGACGACAGTAAGACCGTGCTTGACGAGCTGTGGGACGCATATGACAATCTCACGCAGACCGAGGTGCGAAACACTCTCGCGCTGTTCATGTTCCGCGGGGAGGATGTTTTCAAGCTTGTCGGAGACCTTTCGGGCGGTGAGCGGGCGAGACTTACACTTGCGAAGCTGATACTGTCAAAGATAAATCTTCTTGTTCTTGACGAGCCGACCAATCATCTTGATATCAACTCGCGTGACGCGCTTGAGAACGCTCTTGAAGCATTTGACGGCACGATCATAGCGGTGTCTCATGACCGTTATTTTGTGAAAAAGCTTGCTACGCATATGCTTGACCTCGGAAGCACGCCTCCGACCGTTTTTGACGGAAATTATGAGGAGTATCAGCATTACAAGGCGATACGCGCTTCACGTGAAGCCGATGCGTCTGCAACTGTTGAAATAAAGACTGTATCAAGCGGGAAAGAGCAATTTCTTGCCGCTAAAGAACAGGCGGCGGAAAAGCGTAGGCTTGAAAAACGCAAAAAATTCGTACACGATGAGATCGAGCGCATCGAAAAAGAGCTCGACAGGATATCTGCCGAGCTTATGGGTGATGCCGCAAGCGATTATGTTCTCGCGGACAAGCTGTATAATGAGCAGACCGAGCTTGAAGAAACGCTTATGGCACTTTATGAGGAAAACGAGGGCTACACCGAAGCGTAGATCAAGCACGTCCTTCGCGCTTTGCTTGGTCTTTGGAAAAGGAGCACCCGCAGTAGTTTTGCCTGTAAAGGCCGTGATCGCGTGAGAGCTCTACCGAGCGCTTGTATCCGTTTTTCTTCTTGAAGTCCGAATAAAGATAGTTTATTCCGTATTTTTCGGACATTTTCTTGCCGATGGTATTTAAGACGGCACTGTTTTTGAGCGGGCTTATCGACAGAGTGGTTGTAAAATAATCAAATCCACCTTCAAAAGCGCGTTTGGCACTCTCTTCAAGCCGAAGTTCAAAGCATTTTACGCATCTTGCTCCTCCCTCGGGAAGTTGCTCAAGTCCCTTGACTGCATTGTAAAAATCTTCGGGAAGATATTTCCCCTCGGTATATCTCACAGTTTCCGACAGACCCATTTCGCAAATCAACCGCCTTTCTTCATCAGCGCGGTATCTGTATTCGTCGGCACTGTCAATATTGGGATTGTAGAAATATACGGTGATATCGAAATACCGATTTAAATACTCCAGTACATAGCTTGAGCAGGGGGCACAGCATACGTGCAGAAGGAGCGAACGCTTTTTGCCGTCTTTTGAGATCTGTTTTATTATCTGCTCGGTGAACAGAGCAAAATTTTCCTTATTATTCATAACAAATTCCATTCTGCCGCCAAACGGCGGCATAAACAGTAAAGTGAAATCCTCTGTACCGCACTTTTGTGCGTGAGTTCGGACGTGAAATGATCTGCTTAAACATAACTTTCACGCTAAACTTCGAAATGATCAGAAAAGAGATGATATAAAATGAAACGCACAGCCGTAAGTATTTTAATAGTGCTTTGTATCGCGTTGGGCGTGTTTCTTGTATATAGCTTAAATATATCCGGGCAGTTTTCGGATGCTGTACACATGGGAACGCCTGTTTCTGCGAGATATGTGTCGGGTGCGGCTGTTGCCGCAGACGGCATGCACTCGAGCGAGGGCATAGCTGAAGACCCGTCAATAGGTGTTCTTATATTGCCGTATGACTACAGTGCGCCCGTTCCCGAAAGCGAGCCTGTTGACAATGCATACTTTGACCGTTGCGTTTTCATCGGAGACTCACGTATGCTCGGGCTTGTAAAGTACAACGATATTGACCCGATAAACTATTGCAGTGTGGGTTTTTCGGTAGCCTCGTACGACACGGCGGAATTTATACGTGTCGGAGAAGAAACATTTAATGTACGTGACGCGCTTCGAGAAAACGACGACTATGACGCGGTATATATATCGACCGGGATCAATGAGCTTGGCTGGTCGCGAGGCAGGTTCGCCGAAAAATACCGTGACATGATCAACGATATTAAATCGACAGCAGGTGAGCGGCCGATCTATATACAGCTCATAATGCCCGTTACAAACGGCTTTGAAGCTTCAAAGATCATGAATCCTTACGGGCTGAAAAACAGCGATGTATCGCTGTTTAATGAAACGCTTGTTGATATCGCACAAGAGTGCGGGGTGTATTATTTTGACTGCTCTGAGCTGTTCGTGCTTGATGACGGTTCGCTTGATCCGAAAGTGTCATCCGACGGCGCGCATCTCACACTTAAGGCGTATGGAGATCAGCTTGAATTTTACAAGACACACGTTGTAAATGAAGAAGAATACAGATGATTTGAAAATCCCCCTCAAGGGGGATTTTTATTTGTGTGAATCCATGTAATTCTGCAATATGATCTGCGCTGAAAGAGTATCTACGACCTCTTTGCGCTTCTTTCCGCGCGTATCGGTAAGATTAAGTATCTGATGAGCCGCCATGGTACTGCATCTTTCATCGAAAAAGACTATCTCAATACCCTCAAGCTCGCCGGATAAAAGCTCCGCGAACTCCTTTACTCTTTCGGCTCTCGGTCCTTCGGTTCCGTTCATGTTGATCGGCATACCGAGGACTATTTTTTTTACATTGTGTTCGCGTGCCGCGTCGGCGACTTTTTTGGCTGTTTCGACGATATATTTGCTGTAAACAGTGCCTGCGGGACTTGCCATAAAGCCAAGCGCATCGCTGACCGCAAGGCCGGTGCGCGTGTCGCCGAAATCAACTCCGAGTATTTTATCTGCCATAGTTTTATCCTTTGTTGATATCATAAATTTGATGAGATCTGTGAAAATCACAAATTGTCTCTGATAAAATGCGCGTTTTTTGGAACGCGACGTGTATGTTATATGCTATCCTGCGACTTTAAGAATTTACGCACCTTTTCTTCTGTCGGTATCGAGCTTGACGCACCGGGCATGGATACAACTATCGAACCGACAGCGTTTGCATAGCTGCACGCGCTTAAAATGTCTCCGCACCTAAGATACTCGAGTGCAAGCGCGGCGGTAAAAGCATCGCCTGCGGCAGTGGAGTCTACGGCTACGGTCTCAAAGGGAGCACAGAGATGATAGTGGATGCCGTCATAAATAAAGCATCCGCGCTCGCCGAGCTTGATAACTATATACTTTACATTCATTTTCTTATAAAGCGCAGACGCCGCTCTGAGGCAATTTTCCATACTTGTCGGTTCAATACCTGTGAAGGCGTAGGTCTCGCTTTCATTGGGCGAGAATATTTCGATCGGGGGGAGCAGATCAAGCCTTATCGACTTGTCCGCGGGTCCTGCATCAATGAATATCGGTATCTCCTGCTTTTTTGCATATTCACATGCCGTAAATACGGTCTCGGAAGGTATCTCAAAGTTTACAAACAGCGCATCGGGATAACACATGAAAGCCTCCTCTACATCATCGTCGCAAAGGTTCATGTTTGCACCGGGGTATACCACGATCCTGTTCATTCCGTTAGATTCCACCATTATTGCGGCGAGCCCGGTGGATGCGGTCTTGTCGGTTATTACGAAACGCGTGTCGATACCGCATTCACTGTAAAACTGCTTGAGCATCTTGCCGTTTGCATCGTTTCCGAGACGTGTGCAGAAAACGCAGTCTCCGTCAAGTCTTGACACGGCAACAGCGGCATTGGCGCCCTTCCCGCCGGGGACATGGTCATAGCTTCCCATGTCAATGACCGTTTCGCCCGCACCGGGCACTCTTTTCATGTTTAATACAAAGTCTAAATTTGCACTGCTTACAACAAGTATTCTTTTTTTCATTATGAAGCGTCCTTTCATAAGATGTCAGTATTGATTTTCAGCTCGGTGTATTTTACGATGGCCTGTCGTTTTTCTTCGAGTTGAGCGAAAGGATAAGAACAAGCGACAACAGTATCACTATCACAAAAACAAATACGGTGATTACGGTGGGATCGAGACTTTTGCCGTGATCGCTGTCGGTGATGTTGTCAGATATCAGCGGTATCAATTCCTCGGAGCTGTACTCTTTTGAATATCCTGTAAGATTGTCGGCGTAAAGCGTTACAGTGTCTGCATTTGTGTCTATAAGAAGCTCTATCGAGGAAAATGAGCCAAAGTCGGCAAATTCGCTGATATCGGCGTAAATTGTCTGCCAACCGTCGGGGGAAAGGACCGCGTTTACCGAATGAGTGCGTTTTTCTCCGACGAACCGAAGCGTCAGAACTGCGTTTTCACTCAGCCCCGCCGCCATTATGTCAAGCGATATCACGGGAGTGTACTTCAGATCTGTTCCGTTAAGCGAGATGCCTGCACCCAGAGGTTCGTTTTGTTCTGTTCTGTCGAGATTCGCACGCATTGCAAGCGTTCCGCTCTGCATGGGAACGAGCTTTATAAGCGAGGCATTGTACGAGAGCAAAAGACGGTCAAGCTGGGGATATGAGTTGAAGTCTAAATACGTGTACTTTCCTTTTGCCTCGAACGGAAGCGCGTTTAATGCCGCGGCGGAGCTTTTGACCGATACAGCAAGCTTTTTGTTTTCGATCAGCCTGCCGAAGCTTTTGATATTGACTCCCAGTCGGCTCAAAGCTACGGTGTTGTTTTCGGTAACAGCGCTTATCGCGTCTGAGACAGCTTCGGTGTGCGGAGAGTTTTTGTCAACGGTAATGATGTAGCGGTAGAATTTACCGTATCCCGCCGCTTCTGTAAGACGGATGGCGGAAAAACTGTCATATTCCTGTTCTCCGATATTTGTATAGTCGATGTGGTCGGCTGAGATGACCGGCCTGTCTCCCGAATTCTTTTTTAAGGAGAGCAGGGCGAACAGCTCGTCGTATGTGTCAGTATCACTTACACTTAACAGCTTGTCACCGTTTTTTGCTTCCGGATATGAATTCTTTGACTCGATGCATATTCCCCACGGGAAAGCACCTTCGTCAGCTATATATGTTGACAGAGCGTCGACAAAAAGGCTTGTGTCAAATCTGTTCGGCACGCTTTTGTACGTCTCGTATTCGAACACATCACTTAAAGACGCGTATATGTGAACGGGCTGAGACGCATGGCTTGCGGAAAGATATATAAGTCTCATAATATCCGCGTACGCGTTTACAAAATCGGTCATTGACATTGCGGGAGCGTAAAGCTTATCAGCGCCTGCGTTTACCGCACTGCCGACGATGAAGCTGTCAACTCCACCGACGCCGTTTTTGACATATCTGCCAGCCAAAAATTCGACGGTGGCTCTGATATCGTTGTATCCCGCTTTGGTCTGTATGTTTGCAAGGTAGTTGTCGTACCCCGCGCTCTGTCCGGCGTAGACTATGTCGGTGATCTCATCCGAGCCGATAAGAAGCCTGAGGGATATGCTTACACCGGAGGCGGTCAATGCACCTATCTGCCGATCGAGCGAGTCTACGTAGCTTTTTGTGAAATAGTATTGCTTACCGTCAAGCGTGTGCATATATCCGTTTCGCTCTGGACAGGCTAATTTGTCTGTGAATATATCAATGATCGTTGAGTCAGCACCGCTGTTTGACACGGTGTACGCCGAATAAGCTGACAGACCGACCTCGAGCGCCCCGTCTGACTTTGTTGGCATTGCGGTCTCGGTGATGTATGTCGGCGTGTCAACAAATATCATCGGAGAGGTCGATATCATAACGACATATTTTTTGAACTTTGATGACTCGTTGCCCGTACCCGTGTCTACGGTGAATCTGAATTTGGTGGATATACCGTGACGCGCTATAGGTTCATTGTTTTTGTAGTCGTATGTGCGTGCGTCCTCGTTTAATTCAAGGCTGTACAGGCAAAGCTCACTGCCCGAAAATTCGGTGACATATTCGCGCCCGAGCTCTCCGGCGATGCTTATTGAGTTGCCGTCTGCACTGAGTGAGCAGTTTGTTATGTTGCCGTAGGTGATGTACGGAGTATTGTCGTATACACTTGAAAATTCAATGGATCTGATGATTGCCGAGCCGGATAGGTTGGGAAATTCAAGGCGTATCCTCCGTATCTCGTTCGGATCTTCGACATTGACTCGATAAATGAACGGCTCTGACGATGTATCAAGTCTTTTTGCTTCGCGTATGGGTGCGGAAGTGTCATCCTTTAATAAAACAACGGTAAACGTGTCGGCATCCGATCGGTTTTCAAGATTTATCCTTAACGTGTTGGCGTAATTCTTGGCGGGGACAGCAATCGGAAACTCGATAAACGCGAGCTCTGTGCTCTCATCAAATATAAGCTCCAGACTTGAATTGTCGGCCGCAAGCACGCCGTTGCAGCCTTGAGAAGTGAAGCTTTCAAAAGAAAAACGGTCGGAAAGCTCCGCGTTTACACGGCCGAGCGCGGAAATGTTATCAAGAGTAAAGCCGCCGTCCCATATTCCCGAGTCGATGTGGTCGGGAATTATGCCGAATTCTATCATATTTATACTGTCTCTGCCCATGAACTCGGATATGTCAGCGGATATGTCTGCCCATTCTCCGGCTTCGATGCTTGTGATGCTTTCAAACCTGTCTTCATATGTGTTTGAAAGGGTGATGCGTACAAAACAGCTGTTGCTGTCGTTGCTTGAGATCGGATCGATGAATATCGACGCGGATAAGCTTTTGTATGCGGAGAGATCGGCAGGTGAGTCCAAGACCGCGGTCACGGTCCTTATAACCGATGAGTCGGTATTCAGACAATTGACTGCAAGAATATTTCCGCGTCCCGCGCTTGAGCTCGGATCGGTAACGACAGATACGCCTTCTACTGCGTCGCCGGGTATAAAGCTGACACCGGACGCGACTTTTGAGTCAAAGTCGGCGATGATAAGATCATCATCGGCAAAAGCCGTGACAGCCAAAAGCGCTGATATTAAAAGCATCATAAATATAGTAAAAGCTCTGTATTTCACCGACCGTACCTCCGAAATATACTTACCTATTATATATTATACCATAAATTTTATCAAATGCAAGTGTACGGGTGTAGATTTTGACCCTTTACGGCAAAAACTCGTCTAATCCGTCCGTGTAGATATAGACATAATGTCCGTTGTAGCTTACGGTCATGCTTATGCCCGCGGCATATTTTAACGTGTCGGCGCGCCGACGGCACATCTTCAAGACCGATTGAACGTCGGTCGCGTTCGTTACGCGAAAGACCGCGGCATCCTGCGCGGCAAGGCGGTCGCTGTACCATATGACAGCGTAATCAACAAGCGCCAGCTCGTCAGGCGCGGTTCCGGCTCTGCCGTACAGTGAAATTACAGAAGCCGGAACATCGGCGTCGCCGTGCCTGTATACGACAACATTGCCGCCGCGATCTTGAACAAGCTTGTCGAACGATTCGCTGATATCCGATAGCGTTGTACTGTCCGAGCAGGAAGTCAGCGGCAGAGCGCAGAGAATGATTGCGAAAAATGCGAGCGCGCATGATATTGTTTTCATTTATATATACCTCCGTGTGCTGTGAGCGTGAGTTTTTTCTACATTATATTATAATATACACAGGTGTATGCCGATATGCGTAATGATAAAATTACAAAATAATTACAAAAACGCTGTATCTATTGCAAAAGTGCAGAAATTAGAATACAATATAAACAGTTCTTACTCAAGCAATATTTGCCGAGAAGTAGAGGATGCGGAAGCATCGGTAATATTAAACAGCCTTTAATATTACATAATTCTTACAAAAACGGTAAATATATTGCAAAAAAGCGGGGCTTGATGTAAGATGTAGACAAGGTAATTAGGTGAAACCGTATTCCGGACGCAAGATCCCTTTTGTGAGTCTGGGTGATCGACCGGAAGAAAGTGAGCCGAAGTTGCCGAACAAAATTTTATTTTATAGAAGGAGAAACACACAATGAAAAAGTTTCTTGCACTCGTTCTTGCAGTACTTATGATTGCAAGCACAGTTGTTTCTGTAGCAGCTTTTGATGACGTTGCAGCAGACAACAAGTACGCGACCGCAATTAACGAGCTTCAGGAGTACGGTGTTGTTGCAGGTAAGTCTGAAACAGAATTCGCTCCCGATGAACTCGTTACAAGATGGCAGATGGCTCTCTTCATGGCTAGAGCTACTTCCGGTGAAACAGACGACGCAGCTTGGGAAACAGGCGCTTCGCTTTTCACAGACTGCACACAGTACCTCGGAGCTATCCAGTACTGCTACACAAAGGGCATCATCAAGGGTGTAACAACCACTGAATTTGCTCCTAACGCTAACATCACTCTCAGAGACGGTGTTATCATGGCAGTTCGTGCTCTTAACTACGAAAAGGAAGACGAATATGTTGAAGCTTCCGCTAAGAAGTACACAGTAACAGGCGCTAACTACTGGCTCCCCTACTGGCAGAAGGCTGATGAGATCGGCATGCTCGAGAACCTCAAGGATCTCTCTGTAACAGCTGAACTCACACGCGCTCAGACAGTACAGCTTATCTACAACATGCTCAACTCTGTAGTTTACAACTATGACGTAAACGGCTACAAGTACACACTTGAAGAAGTTGTATTCGGTGGCAAGCAGATCGTTAACGTTGATAACGTAACAGGCGCATGGATCTCTGAAACTCCTCTTCAGTCTATCGACGCTGACACAATCGGCGACGACGAAGAGATCGTAGTTCTCACAGTTAATGACGAAGATTCCTTCGTAACTGTTGAAGTTCCCTTCGAAGACCTCGAAGCAGCTGGTGTTGATGTAGAAAACATCGAAGATTACTTCGGCGCATACATCGAACTCGTTAACTGCCGTGTTGACTACACAGACCGTGACGAAGACCAGGGCGTTAACTACATCTACAAGGAATATGAATACCTTGCAGGCGTTGACAACGAGAACAAGCTCGTTACAACCGATGCTGACGTTTCGTACCACAAGAACGAAGACCGTATCAGAATCGGCAGCAAGACTCACTACTTTGATGAATCCGAAAAGGTTAGAAACTACCTCGCAGTTTACACTGTAAACGATGCAGCTAACGGCTGGGAACTCATTGAAGATGAGTACAAGACAATTTGGGATGACAAAAATAACAACGATGTTAGAGATGCTGGCGAAGTAACAACAGTTCTTGTCAAGTCCATCAACGATCAGCTCGAAAACAAGCTTTACGATGTAACATTCATCGACACAGACGTTGACGGTTACTACGAAGTAGCTCTCGTTAACTACTACAACATCGAAACATACAAGGCAGCTAAGTCCAACGGCAAGGAAACTTGCGGTGTTATGAAGGGCGAAGAGGATGTTGAATACTCTGAAGACCTTTCTACAGACGATGTATTCGTATACACATATGATCCCTTCATGAACTACGTTGACGTTAAGGGTATCCTCGAAGTATACGAAGGCAAAATCACAGGCTTCACTTCTAAGGTTGAAGAAGACGCTAAGGGCCGCGATGTAAATGTTGCTACAGTTAAGATCGACGGCGAAGCTTACACACTTGAATACATCGGCGGCGAAAAGACTGTTGACGCATTCGGCGCAGTAGGCAATGTTGACTTCATCGACGAAGATTCCGTAATGCAGGAAACCAATCTTGCAAACATCACCATCGCAGACGTTGCTGAAGTAGCATCTGCTTATGTTGGTTCTGAACTCGAATACTACCTCTTCAACGATGTTCTCCTCGCTCTCGGCAAGGAAGCAGAAGTTGGTGCTGACAACTACCTCGTAGTTGAAGAATTCACAGACTTTGAACTTTATGACCACGTTGTTCTCTCCGCTCTCGTTGACGGCGTAGAAGAAACAATCAAGGTTAAGAAGATCTACTCCAAGGCTACAGGCGCAAAGAAGATCTGGGCTGACATTGCTGATCTTGGCTACGGCAAGCTCGCTAACAAGCTCGAAGATATCTTCGGTATCTATTCTTACACTGTAGACGACGAAGGCTACTACACACTTACTAAGTACACAGCTTCTCTTAAGCTCAACGACTTTGTAAGCACAGTTGGCGCAAATACAGCCAATGTTATCAACTTCAACGACTGGGAAGTTAAGTCCAGCGACGTTCTCGACGCTAACAACGACGGCAACAAACGTGACGAGATCATCAGAGTTAACTCTGCTACAACTATCTACCTCGTAAATGTTGACGAAGAAGAAGTTGATATGGTTAAGCCCTCCAGCTACTTCTCCATCGACGTAGCTTCCGACAGCGATGTAACATTCATCATCGACAGAATCGGTTACGGTAACAACGATCTCTACTATGATGAAGATGCAGGCGTTAAGTACGGTGTTGCTTCCATCCTCTACATCATCACTGATGGTGAATATGTAGATTACGCTGACTACAAGTTCGTATACATTGACAGCGATCTCTCCAGCGTTGGTGTTGGCGATGCAGCTTCCTACGAGCTTGAAACAGGCGACGAAGAGACCAACTACTACATGTACACAGCTGAAGACGGCGAAGCTTACCTCGTATCCACTCTTAAGGATGTTGAAGAGATCTACGTATCTAAGGATTACAGAGATACTCTCGGCGCAGGCAAGAAGCTTCCCGCAGGTGTATACCTCCTCAACAGCGAAAACATCGTAGTTGACCACGAAACAGCTCCCACAGTTGGTAGAAACACACTCTCCTACGGTAATGTAACTCTTCCTTACTATGTATGGGAAGTTAACGCTGACGACATCAACCTCTACGATTATAAGTACAAGTCCATTGATGGTCAGACTGATCATTCTTTCACCAGCACCAACAACGTTCAGACAATCAAGTTCAGATTCTACTGCGACGATGGTGTTGAAGTTTACACAGCTGATAAGACCAACGAAAAGCTTGTTGAATTCCTCAAGGAATACAAGTACAATGCAGAAACTGCAACATATGAAGACGTACAGGTACTCCTCGTACCCAACACATACAGCGGCTTCAACGGCAGCCTCTCGTTCGCAAGCAACACTCTCAACGGTATCGTTCGCGAAGCAATCGTTGTTGACTAATTGCTGTTAATCGGTTGATTAGACATTAATGCGAATAAGGCGGTCCCCCGATGCAGATCGGGGGACTGCTTTTTTTATTCAAAGATACAGGGAATTACCCCCTTGATACTTGACAAAGTTTTTGTACACTGCTATAATATTATTTATGGAAATATAACTTGAAGATCGAAAGGCAAGGTACTGTTATGCAAATAACAACTCTCGGAACGAGCCACGGCTATAATACCGCCGGCAATTTTTATACCTCTACTCTCGTTGAGACCGAAAACGGTTCA
Source organism: Clostridia bacterium (assembly GCA_017482465.1). GTDB lineage: Bacteria > Bacillota > Clostridia > Oscillospirales > CAG-272 > UBA4717. Next base: position 9,124 of record JAFUMW010000149.1, on the reverse strand, counting down.
TTTCTTATTGACGCGGGATGTCAGGCGGATACAATGATGATCCATGCCGGTAAAGACGCGGGAAAGATAAAGGCCATCTTTATCACTCATCCTCATACCGACCATATGGGCGGCATTATCTCCACGATGAAGGATATTGAAAGAAAGTCGGGCAAAACACAGAAGTATACAGTATATCTTCCCGAAGATCTCGAGGCGGCTATCCGCGCATGGGCTGATGCTATCCATGTGGGTATACCGAATGCGTCCTTTGTGTTCTACAAGGAGGGCGTGATCTATGATGACGGTGCGCTCAAGGTCGAAGCTATACAGAGCCACCACTTGAAGATAAACGATGAATACGTTTCCTACTCGTTTGTCGTTGAGACCGAGGGCAAGCGCGTGCTGTTCACGGGTGACCTTTCGTGCGATGCACATGATTTCCCCACAGTGTCAGCTGAAAAAGAATTTGATCTCTGCGTGTCCGAGTCCACACATTTCAAGCCTCACCATGTTGCAGAAGCTCTTGGCAAGGCAAGGTTCAAGAGGATCATATTCAATCATATCTGGGACGAATGGCGTACGCCGGAGGGCGAGGCTGAATGGCTCAGGGGACTTTCGAACGTGACTTGTCCCATGGAATTTGCACGCGAAGGAAAAACATACGAAATATAATATAAGTAACGAAAGGAACTACCGCGGATGAAGATAGCAGTAGCGATGAGCGGCGGAGTTGACAGCTCGGTTGCGGCTTATTTGCTCAAACAGAATAACGATATTTGCGGAGTGACCTTCCGAATGAGCGATGAGAACGGATTTTTGCAGGGAGACGCACCGTGCTTGTCAAACGAGGATACAGCCTTTGCCGCAGAGGTGGCTGACAGGCTCGGTATTCCTTATCACGTACTTAATTACGGTGAAAACTTCAGACGCGACGTCGTAGACCGATTCATAAGCACGTACGCACAGGGCGGAACGCCCAATCCGTGCATCGACTGCAACAGATACGTAAAGTTCGGTGCTCTGCTTGAAAAAGCAGGTGAGCTCGGATACCCGAATATCGCCACAGGTCATTACGCACGCGTCGAGTATGACAGCGGCTCAGGCAGATATTTGCTCAAGCGTGCCGCGGATGCGTCAAAGGATCAGACGTACGTGCTCTACACATTAACACAGGACAGGCTCTCTAAAACTACCTTTCCGCTCGGTTCGTACACCAAAGCGGAGATACGCGAGATCGCGGCGGCAAACGGCTTTGCCAACGCTGACCGAAAGGACAGCCAGGATATATGCTTTGTTCCCGACGGAGATTACGCAGGATTTATCGAAAGGTACACCGGTAAGCGCGACGAGCCGGGCGATTTTGTCGATTGCGAGGGTAATGTTCTCGGAAAGCATAACGGCATCATGCATTATACGGTCGGACAGGGCAAAAAGCTTGGTATTTCGATCGGCAGAAAGGCGTTTGTCTGCAATATCGACCCGGTAAGCCGTAATATTATGCTCGGGGACGATTCGATGCTGTACAAAAACACGCTTGAGGCGGAGGATGTCAACATTATAGTTTGCGACAGGCTTGACACGCGCACGCGTGTTACAGCGAAGATACGCTACAATGCAAAGCCGGCATCTGCGTGGGCATATCAGGACGAGCGCGGACATCTTCATCTCGAGTTTGACGAGCCGCAGAGGGCGATAACCCGCGGACAGGCTGTGGTGCTTTACGACGGCGATGTTGTAGTCGGCGGCGGCAGGATAATAAAGTGAAAAAATAAATCATATACAGAAAGAGAATCAGACATGATACAGAAGCCAAGAGGAACGATGGACATACTTCCCGACGAGGTCGGAGTATGGCAGTATATAGAAAAGAAAGCGAGAGAGGTAGCGGCAAAGTACGGCTACAGTGAGATCAGATTTCCCACATTTGAGTCGACCGAGCTGTTCGCGCGCGGCGTCGGTGACACGACCGACGTTGTGCAGAAGGAAATGTATACCTTCACCGATCGCGAGGACAGAAGCTACACGCTCAGACCCGAGGGAACGGCATGTGTCGTACGCTCGCTTATCGAAAACGGCAAATGCTCGGACACTATGCCGCTTAAGCTTTATTATATAATCAACTGTTTCAGATACGAAAAGCCTCAGGCGGGCAGAAGCCGTGAGTTCTTCCAGTTCGGAACCGAGATGTTCGGAGCGGCGGCGCCGCAGGCTGACGCTACAGTAATAGCTCTTGCGGACACATTTATCCGCGAGATAGGCATCAAGGATGTAAAGCTTCATATCAACAGCATCGGATGTCCGAATTGCCGACCCAAGTACCATGAAGCGCTCGTGAAGTATTTCTCGGACAATTCCGACAAGCTTTGCGACACCTGCAAGGAGCGTCTTAAGACAAATCCGCTTCGTATACTTGACTGCAAGTGCCCCGAGTGCAAGGCGATCGCATCTGACGCTCCCAAGACGATAGACAATCTCTGTGTCGAATGTCAGACGCATTTTGACGGACTTAAGCTCGTGCTTGATAATTCGGGCATTGAATATGAGATAGACCCGCACATCGTACGCGGACTTGATTATTACACGCGCACGGTATTTGAGTTTATCTGCGACAGCATCGGTGCACAGAGTACGATCTGCGGCGGCGGACGTTATGATGGGCTTATGAAGCAGCTCGGCGGCCCTGAGCTTCCGGGTATCGGCTTTGCAATGGGTATTACAAGACTTATCCTTGCTATGAAGGCAAGCGGAGTTGATATTGGTGCTGATGATGCGCCGAGCGTATATATCGCGCCTATGGGTACTGCGGCAACCGTCCGCGCGTTTGAGCTTGTTGAAAAATTCAGAGAAGCGGGCATTTACGCCGAAACAGACCTTGTATCAAGATCGCTCAAGGCGCAGATGAAGTATGCCGATAAAAAATCGGCGAGATATACTGTTATCATCGGCGACAGTGAGCTTGAAAGCGGCAAGGCACAGCTCAAGGACATGAGAAATTCTACGCAGAGCGAGATCGAGCTTGACAAGATCGTCGAGCACGTACTTGCTGCGATAAAAGAGTAAATTATAGTATATTGTGCCGTTTTGATGGCGGCGGAACGGAGATAAAAATGGCAACACTTGAAAGAACAGACAAGAGAAGCTGTTATTGCGCTGAGCTTAGCGCGAAGAATGTAGGAGAGAGAATCTGCCTTATGGGCTGGGCACAGCGTCAGCGTGACCTCGGCAGTCTTATATTTATTGACCTGCGCGACAGAACGGGTATCGTTCAGCTCGCTTTTGACGATAACACAGACAGAAATATATTTGCCGATGCGTTTTCGGTAAGAAGCGAATATGTGCTCTGCGCGAAGGGCGTTGTACGTCACCGCGGCGAGGGTGCGGTAAACAAGAATATTCCCACAGGAGAGATCGAGGTTGCCATTGATGAGTTCAAGATACTTTCCAAGGCGCAGACGCCTCCCTTTGAGATCGTTGAAAACAGCGAGGTAAAGAACGAGCTTAGACTCAAGCACAGATATCTCGATCTTCGCCGTCCCGATCTTTCAAGAAACATACTCGAAAGAAGCAAGATCGTCAAGATCGCGCGCGATTACTATGCGGAAAACGGATTTGTCGATATCGAAACACCGATTCTGGTAAAGCCGACTCCCGAGGGAGCAAGAGACTATCTCGTACCCAGCCGTGTACATCCCGGCTCGTTCTACGCTCTTCCTCAGTCGCCTCAGATATACAAGCAGATACTTATGGTATCCGGATTCGACCGCTATTTCCAGATCGCAAAGTGCTTCCGAGACGAGGATCTGCGTGCAGACCGTCAGCCCGAGTTTACGCAGATCGACACAGAGATGTCGTTTGTGTGCGAGGATGATGTTATGAACATGCACGAGGGCTTCCTCAAGTACCTCTTCAAGCAGTACATGGGTATTGAAATGACCGAACCTTTCCTTAGACTTACATGGAAGGAATGTATGGAGCGCTTCGGCTCGGACAAGCCCGATATGCGTTTCGGCTACGAGCTTCAGAACATCTCCGATGAGGTAAAGGACTGCGGCTTTAAGGTATTCGCAGGCGCTGTTGAGGCAGGCGGAAGCGTGCGCGCTATTAACGTAAAGGGCGCAGCAGACAAGTTCTCGAGAAAAGAGATCGACGCGCTTACAGATTTTGTAAAGACCTATAAGGCAAAAGGTCTTGCGTGGTACAAAAACAACAACGGAGAGGTAACGTCCTCGTACGCAAAGTTCCTCACAGACGAAGAAAATGCGCGTATTATAAACAGACTCGGCGTTGAAGCCGGCGACGTTGTGTTCATCGTCGCTGACAAGGATAAGGTGGTATTCGATGCTCTCGGCGCACTCAGATGCGAGGTCGCAAAGAAGCTCGGCATACTTAAGAAGGACGATTTTAAGTTCCTTTGGGTTACCGAATTCCCGCTGTTCGAGTACGACGAGGAGGAGGGACGCTTCTATGCGATGCATCACCCCTTCACCATGCCTATGGAAGAGGATATTCCTCTTCTTGATACCGACCGCGGCGCGGTACGCGCAAAGGCTTACGATATCGTACTCAACGGTACTGAGCTTGGCGGCGGTTCGATCCGTATACATGACGCGGAGATACAGAAGAAAATGTTTGAGTGCTTAGGACTTGACGAAGAAGCACAGCAGCTTAAATTTGGCTTCTTGCTTGAAGCATTCAAGTACGGTACACCTCCGCACGGCGGTCTTGCGTTCGGTCTTGACAGACTCGTAATGCATCTGCTCGGTATCGACGATATCCGTGAGGTAATCGCCTTCCCGAAGGTTCAGAACGCATCCGAGCTTATGTCGATGTGTCCCGCACCGACCGATCAGAAGGCTCTCGACGAGCTCTGCATCGCCGTAACAAAAACCGAAGAAACAAACGAATAAACAAAAAAACGGAAGCGGTCATACCGCTTCCGTTTTTGCTTCATATTCTTTTAGTGCTTTTGATTTCCATATACCGGTGAAATAGATCACGCTTATCACGATGGCTTCGGCTATCCATGCGATCGAGAGGGCGGTGTATATTCCGGGCATACCGTAGCCCGGGGATAGTAAAAAGCTCGCAATTATTCGTACCACTGTATAGGTGATAGTGGAAACGAGTACGCTTTTCATCGCTTTCACGCCCTTGAAAAGCGAGTGAAACAGGTTGTTGAATATTCCGAATATGATGAACGGCAGGCAATATTTTGCGAACATACACGCGATAGATATGCTTTCCTGCGAGCTTCCGCTCTTGAAAAACAGGGAAGCTATCTGTTCAGGGAAAATATAGCAAACAAATGCAAACGGCAGAAGGAGTACGGTGGCTTGCAAAAAGCCTGCCTTTATGCCTGTATTTATCTTGCCGTACTTCTTTTCGCCCATGCACTGCGCCGAATAGTTGCTCACACACTTTGACGAGTTTTGATATACCGACGAGTTTATACTGTAAACCCTCATTCCGACCGTGTAGCCGGCTGTAGCCGAGCTGCCGAGCGCGTTTACCATTGGTGATACGGCAAACGAGGAGATATACATTGACATTTGTTGCAGCATACAGGGAAGCCCGTATCGCAGGCACTCTTTTGTAGCCAATCGGTCAAAAAACAGCTTTTGACCGGTATATCCGAATTCACGAAATACCTTTTTGAACTTGAATATGTAAAATATCATAGTAAGTGTTGCGGAAACGGTCGTCGCGATGGCTACACCTGCCACTCCGAGAGGGGTAAATGCGACGAGCAGTATGTTTCCTGCGATGTTGGCGATACTTGATAATATCGACATGAGCAAGGGAAAGAGGGAGTTTCCAAGGGCGTGCATGATATAACCGGCACAGGAGTTTAAGACTATAACCGCAAGCGACGCTACGTATATGATATAGTAAATAAACGCGTCAGTGTAGATATCGGCGTCGACCTTGAGAAACGCGAATATCGGCTTGTAAAAGATTATAAGAAATGCGCTTACCAGAAGGGCGAACAAGAAATAAGCCCAAAGAGTAAGCTTTACCGTATTTACAAGCCTTGTTTTTTCTCCTTTGCCGTAAAGCGTGGCAATATATAACGCACTGCCGGTACCCAACCCCCAGAACATTGAGCTTACGACCTCGATCAGTGACGCCGTTGCACCAAGCGCGGCGACCGCGTTCTCTCCGATCATTTTACCGACGATGATCGTGTCGATCATATGAAATGCCTGTGACAGAAGTCCCGAAAGTACTAACGGTATCGCCATTACGATAAAGTTTTTGTACACGTTTCCCGAGGATAACAGCTTCATTTTTGCCTCTTTTCGATATAGTTATTGACTTATTGCGGTTATGTGTGTATAATTATAGCAAACAATCAGAAAAAGTCAATATATGGCGATTATATTGACCAAACGATCAACAATGATCAAAATGAGGTGCGGTATGTACAAAGAGGAAAGATACAGCGAGATACTTGAGCTTGCCCGTGAAAACGGATACGTTACGGTGGAGTTTCTTGTGAAGCAGGTACACGCAAGCCCTGCAAGCATACGCAGGGATCTGACGGCACTTGAAAAGGACGGGTATATCAGGCGAAGCTACGGCGGCGCAAGCTATATCGCGGACGGTGAGAATGTTTCGGTTCCGTATATGATGCGAAAGTATAAACATAAAAAGGAAAAGAATATTATCGCAAAAAAGGCGGCGTCTTTGATACATGACGGCGATATTGTATTCATCGATAATTCCACAACAGCGTCATATCTCGCGCCGTATCTTACAGAAAAGAAAAATATAACCGTAATGAGCAATAATATGACACTTATAATGACGCTTGCACAGCACAGTGTTGAGGTGATCTGTACGGGCGGTCACGTAAGAGGACAGAATTCGCTTTTTGGCACGCTGACCGAAAGGGCATTTGCATCCATGAGAGCTGATATCGGCTTTTTTTCGTCAACGGCTCTCAGCAAAAAGGGTGAAATACTTGATAGCAGCCAGGCAAGACACTATATTCATCTGTGTGAACACTGTGATAAAAGGGTTTATCTTTGTAACGAGGAAAAGATAGGGGCAAAGGCTCGCTATTGCATCATGACGCTTGATGATGTTGACGTTGTGGTCTCGGACAGAGATATCCGCGGCGAGCTCGAAACCGAATTTGATAATGTTGAGTTTATATAAAAACACAGGAACAGAGCAACTCGCCGATGTAACAAGCCAACGCGCAACGTCCGATAACGGTTTTGCTTATATTCCTGCTGCTAAAAATATACCACAAATAAGCCAAAGTGTCAATGATAATACAAATGATGTTGATAATAGCAAAACATCTAAGGAAACAATAAGCGAAGATGCCTCTCTTATACCAAAAATAAAAAACGCCATCCTTATTTAAAGCAGATGGAAAGTGTAAAAAACTGACAGGAAATGAATTCCTAAAAGTAAGCAAAAAAATAAACGGTACTTACTTCGTTGTTGAAGCAGTTCCCGTTTCATCAGCCAACTCAGCTTTTATTAAGTCAGCTTACATATCAAAAAATAGTACCGAAGAGCCATCCGCCCAACTGCTGAACATGTCTGATCAAGACCCGCAGCTTACGTCCGAACCGCCTGTTGAATACAACGAGTCTGCTTCGCGCGATACACAAACTCGATGGACGGCTCACGATACCAATAACAGTATATCACAAGCAGGTACGAATGTCAACAGTGAAATCGAGCGGCTTGAAGCAATGTCACTCGAAAACGAGCCTATAACTGTTGAGGAAGCTAAAAAGGCAACGGGCTTTGGCGAATACGGCGCGAAGGTGGTTGCTGACCTTGCAAACAGCGACGGTATGACATTCAGCAGAGCGAGAGATGCCGTAAAAAACGCATATATGGCAGGCTTTACGAATTTGGACAGCAGCAAGGTGAATTTTGAGACTGAAACGCAAATAAACGCCTTTACAGCTGGCAAGCAGGACCGTCTCATGCAGGATACCTCCGCGAAAGAAAATGCAAAAACGGCTACCGTTTATGACGGCGAAGTTGTTGAAAATAAATACTTTAAAAAGCTTTCTCCTGCAGATCAAGAGCAACACCATCAAATAGCGAAAGATTTAGGTCTGTCGATGGATTTTGTTGACAGATTGGTTGCCGGCGAGACTATTGACGGTGAAGTTGTAGAAGCAAACGCGCAACACGAGGATGGTAAGTATACAAGGTCAGATTCATCTGAAAACAAGGCTCACATTGATGTTGTACACGAAGCTCTGCACCGAATGAAGCAAGTTGCGCCTGTGGAAACAGGCGAACTCATTGATGCCATTTATGAAATGGCCGAAACAAGTTCTGGTGTTGCCGACATTTCTGTTATTGATTCTGTTAAAAGTGAACACGATGACGCCGGTATTTCAATGGATACAAGTGATTATCTTGAGGAAATTGCTGCGAGAGAAATCCCTAAATTCTTTGACAGTCCCGAAGCGTGGAACGCTTGGAGAAAAAAGCTTGACTCTGACCCGAGTTTGAGGAGCAAATGGGAAAGGTTTGTGGATTTCTTAAAAGAAGTCATCGAAAAAGCCAAAAGGTTCTTGTCGCAAATAGGTATGACGGCAGAACAAAAGGCGAATGCAAACAAAAAGATTGCTCAGCTTGAGCGTATTAAGGAGCTTTACGGAAAGGCATACAAGGCATCAAGAAATGCTGTTGCGGAGATTGCACAGGCGAAAAATTTACAAAATAACAGCGAAGTCAACGCGACAACGGAGTATAATGGTACTGTAAGCAATTCGCTGAAGAAAACATACTGGCACACTGACTTAACTAAAAATCAGATAAAATTAGTTGAGGAATGGATTGGTAAAGAAGGTAATCCCGAAGCAAAGAAGATCATTGATACTGCATATTGGTACAAAGGACGAATAAACGGTCAGGATCTGTTTGTCATATACAGCACGGAAGACTCTAATGGTCCTACTATTTTGTACGAAAAAAAAGGACCAAAGGCAAAAACTGAATTAAATATTTTGCAAAAAGCTTTGGAGGTAATTGATAATGAAAGAAGTCCTGTCGAAAAATCGAGAATTGTTAATGAGCTATTTGTCATCGGTGATAGGATGCAAAAGAAGCACAACTTGGCAAATAACGATGATAGACTTGGAGAAAGAGGAAGCAATAC